>NZ_JBDNFF010000446.1:0-2938 GCF_041689975.1 Gemmatimonas sp. | reverse complement strand
GCTCGCACACGTCGGTCGCGCGCGTAGCTCAGCGCGTTCCACGTTTCCTCGTGGGCCCAGATCGCCGAGAAGGGCATCGCGCCGTGCAACGCAACGAATACTTCGGGGAGTGAGCCATGCAGTTCGATCAGTCGCGCACCACGTGCATGAAGCGACGCGTGAAGTTCGCTGAGTGCATCGTGCAACACGAGTTCGTGTCGCAAATCACGGTCGGCGGCGTGCTGCTGCTCCGGCTCGTGTACGTACACGGCCACCAACGGCCCTGCGGCTATCGCTCCAGCGAGCGGCGCATGATCAGCGATCCGGAGATCCCGTTTGTACCAGAGGAGTTGCACGGCGGACATGTCCTCCAGTCAACGGCGATGCGCGTACCCGGCGTTCCCTGAGCGACAGGTCCGTGCACGCCGTTCCACTTGCTGGACGCACCCCGCCGCGTGTCGCACGCTTCCCGTTTGTACCTCGTCACACTAGGGAAGCTCTGCACAGGTGCGCCTGTACGACGGTGTGGATAGTTTTTCGGTGTGCAGCGCCTCTGATGGCGGCGATGGCACGAAAAACAAGAACCCGTATACAGGTTGGCGAGCGCCAAGGCGGCCAGCGCGCGCACCGTGTTCTGGTAGAGCCCGCGATACCGCACCTTCGTGAAGCCCCACCACGTCTTGACGACGAGAAACAGATGCTCGCCGCGCTGATTCACCAAGTACTGGCCGCCCAAAGCATCGTACGCCTCGCGATCGCTTTCCTTCCAGTACGCTTTGTCGCCGTGCAACGATGCCTCCATGCCATGGACCAACGCGGGCAGCTGGGAGATGTCGGCCTGCGCCGCATCAGTCGTCGTGAGCGTGTGCACCAGTCCGTGCGGGTCCGTGCCGATGCGGCACTTCATGCCGAAGTACCACGACTTCCCTTTCCGCGTCTGGCGCATCTCGGGATCACGCGTCTTCGTGGCATGCTTCGCCGAACTCGGCGCGGCGATCAGCGTGGTATCGACGATCGTGCCCGTCGTCACCAGCAGGTCACGGTCGACCAAGAGATCACGCACCGCGTCGAACATCTGAGCAGTCAGCGCGTGCGCCTCCAACAGATGGCGGAAGCGGAAGATCGTCGATTCGTCGGGCACCGTATCCTCGCCCAGGTCCACGCGGGCGAACCGACGCATCGACTCCGAATCGTACAACAGGTCTTCGGCGGCCGGATCCGACAGATTGAACCATTGCTGCAGGAAGTACACGCGGAGTATCGTGTCGAGCGGCAGCGGCCGACGGCCACGGCCCGCTTTCGTATCGTGCGGCGCGACCAACGCGCGGAGCGTCACCCACGGAATCACGGCGTCCATCTCGCGCAGGAAGCGCTCGCGGCGCGTCACCTTCTTCTTGAGGTCGTACACCACGCTCGCCAACGTCCGCTGCTCGCTCATGTGTCGCGCGCTCCACTGCGGTGAGGTCTCAAATCGCCGCGCCAATATTGCATCGACCTCGCGAAAACGCACTATTTCTGCAGAGTTTCCCTAGCAGGGTGATGAAAAAGTCGGCGGCATTTTTCCTGACGTGCGCCGAGGATTCGTATATGTTGGCGCATCCTCTAACGGAGCGTGGCGATGCGTGGTGCCGATCAACCGCAGACCACGATGTTTAGCTATGTCTCGGTCGAAGACCGGATTCCGGCGGACCATCCGCTGCGGGCGATTCACGCGCTGGTGCAGCCGATCCTGACGGCGCTGTCCCCGCGGTTCGACGCCATCTATGCCACGCGCATGGGGCGCCCGTCTATTCCGCCCGAGCGGCTGTTGCGCGCGCTGTTGCTGCAGGTGCTCTTCACGATTCGGAGCGAGCGGCAGCTCATGGAGCAGCTCAATTACAACCTGCTGTTCCGCTGGTTTGTGGGCTTGAATCCGGATGACGCGGTGTGGGTGCCGACGGTGTTCAGCAAGAATCGCGACCGGTTGATTGAGGGGAACATCGCGGACGCGTTTATGCAGGAAGTGCTGAAAGCGGCGGACGCCCGCGCGCTCTTGTCGCACGAGCACTTCACCGTCGACGGCACGCTGCTCGAGGCGTGGGCGAGCCACAAGAGTTTCCGGCCCAAGGACGATCCGTCGCCCCCGCCGTCAGACGGCGATCCCAAGAATCCCACCGTCGACTTTCGCGGCGAAAAGCGCTCGAATACGACGCATGAATCCGTCACGGATCCCGACGCGCGACTGGCGCGGGAGAGCAATGGGACGGCGAGCATCATCGGGCATCTGGGCAGTGTGTTGATGGACAATCGCCATGGCTTGATCGTCGCGACCGATGTGCGCGCCCCGGGCTATGACGCAAAACGCGACGCGGCGCTCGAAATGTTGACGACGCTCGAACCACGCGAACGCCGCCGTATGCTGGGCGCCGCAAAAAGGGTACGACACCGCCGCCTTGGTCGAGGGGGCTCGCGCGTGCGGGGTGACGCCGCACGTCGCCCGCAACATCCACGTGAACAAATCCACGAGCGCGATTGATGGGCGCACGACGCGGCACGCCGGCTACGAGATCAGTCAACGGAAGCGCAAGCTCGTCGAGGAAGGATTTGGCTGGGGCAAGACGATTGGTTGGCTCCGCAAACTGCAACATCGGGGGCGCGAGAAGGTGGCGTGGATCTTCAGCTTTGTGAACGCGGCGTACAACCTCGTACGCCTGCGCGCGCTCATCCGCGCCGGGGTGTGCGCGTGAGCGCGCCCGCACCCGCCGCCGCGGCGGCAGACACGGCGAAACGGCCCCTCACGGGGCCTCGCCGAGCCCCGCACGGCGCGTACCGCCCGTCACGAATCACCGTTTGAACTCATTCAACGCGAAAATATCGAGCATTTCGCTCGCAGATCAGCGTTTTTCATCACCCTGCTAGGTGTCCGCTACCACTGCTTTTTCCAAGCGATGACGATTGGGAAAGGGGCTCCCGATTCTGG
>NZ_JBDNFF010000445.1:0-1701 GCF_041689975.1 Gemmatimonas sp. | reverse complement strand
TGGCTGTACTGCCATGCCTGCGCGAGCGTGACGAGATGCTGGTGGCGATTGAATTCCCACAGCACCTTGTGATCGCCGGCCACGGATCGGTCGAGATAATTGATTGTACTCCAGTGGCCGAGCGGCGTATCGAGGCTGGCTAGCGGCTCGCGATTCCACCGCGGCGGCGAGCCGACCGTGATCCAACCGTGACCGAGTACAGGGAGTTTGCCACCGATGATTCGCTGCGCTGCATTAAGCACGCGGGACTCGTCACTTGGCACGGTCGCGCGCAATCGCGCGACAGTCTCGCCAGGCGACGCGCCGTCAGCGAACAGCCACGTGTAGCGGCCTGACATCAGCGATACCAGGATATCCGTCGAGCTTTGCGATCCCGCAATTGACGCCTTGGGTGTTCCTGGAAGGAGCCGCTCCGAAATCGACCACACGCGCTGGGTAACGCGTCCGACGAGCTCGCTGGCGGGAGTTCGGAGCAGCCGCCTTGCCGTATTCAACATGCCGGAGCGAGTGACAGGTACAGCGATTCCCACGCTCGCTGAACGTGTGGCCAAGTGTATTTTGATTCGCACTCAGCACGTGCCGCGTCGGCAAGCGAGAGGGCCACTGCCGGTTCGTCAAGTAGATGCAAAGCGGCCGCAGCCATGGCCTCGTGATCGTTGCGCTCTACCAAGACCCCGTTCGTCCCGCTCGTCACCAAGAACGGAATGCCGCCAGCGTTGCTCGACACCACGGGCAGCCCGCAAGCGAACGCCTCGAGAATCGACAACGGCATGTTGTCGATGTTCGGACTGTTAAAATAAATGTCGGCCTGCTCGTAGTGAGCGCCCATCCCGTTTGGCGGTACACGCCCCATGAACGTCACGTTGCTGAGCTGCAACTCGCTCACGAGTAACTCGAGCGCGACGCGCTCCCGTCCATCTCCGGCTATCACCAGCGACGCATCCGGGAACTTGCGCTGCACGAGCGCGAACGCGCGGACAGTGCAGGCCACGTTGTACAGCGGCTCGAGATTCCGATTACTCAGGAATCTTGGGAGTAGTCGCTTGCGGCGGCGATATGGGAGCATTTCAATCGGTACGGAATTGGAGATGGCTTCCGCAGAAAGTCCGAAAGATCCGAACACGTGCACCAAGTAACCGGACGGCACCACAATGCGCGTAGCGAACCGGCGCATGGTGGGGACGGCAGTCCGCTTCCAGGTGCTGAGATGATCGTCTGCCTCACCACTATGGTAATTCAGCACCGTTGCGCGCCCCCAGAGTCTTCCTATCAGCATCGCGGGGAGCGGCGCCAGAATGTACGACCAGTACGAGGCGGAGAACGCATGAAGGACATCGTTGGTCCGTGCGGCGCGAACCAACGAAGCCCCGTACGCGATGGACGTGACGATCGTTCGCACGTACTTCACCCGCTGGAGCACGCGTAACGCTCCAGGAAGGCGCGGATTCACGGGAAGAAACGAGACCTCGAGGTGATCACTTTCCCCGAGGCCCACCAGCAATCGTTGTAGTTGAACCGATTGTCCGCCTACGATGTCCAGTGAAGGCCCGATCAGGCAGACGCGAACTTTCCTGGCGGGTGCGACATCAGGCACGTCGACTTCCAGCCCGCGCGGCACATCCCCCGTTCGTCATCGGATCGAGGCGGTCTGCAACGCAGGCATCACCTTCGCAACAGACGGAAGAAGCTCGCGGCTGACCG
>NZ_JBDNFF010000444.1:0-4938 GCF_041689975.1 Gemmatimonas sp. | reverse complement strand
CGTGCTCACTGGATTCCTGGCGGGCGACAATGCGCGCGGGCGTCCGGTGGGTGTCGCGCTCGATGCGCGTGGCGCACTGTTGGTGGCCGATGACGTGGGCAATGCGATCTGGCGAGTTATGGCGCGCGGGAAGTAGGCGCCTGACGTCGAGTCAGTGCGCTGCGGTATCGGGCTGGCCCCTCCTGCCGCGAACGCCGCGTCTGGACGCGTTACTCGAGCGATAGTCGCTTGGCCAATGCGAGTTGACGGAGGGGAGAACGTCATCAGTTCGTGATGCCTCCGTGACGGTTCTGTGTGGGGGTTCGTGACGCGGCTGCTCGATGCTTTGGTTCCGTAACGCGCGATCACGCGTGCTCCGAGCTCCTCCTGCGCTGGCCTCATGCTCACGAACCGTTTGTATCCTGCGAGTCGCACACGTGCGATGCTGCACCTCGCCGCTCTGCTGCTATCGTTCCCGGTCTGGTCGCTTCGCGCGCAAGGCACGGACGCAAGTATTCGCGGGCAGGTGAACGATAGTGCCGGCACTCCCGTCGCCAGCGCGACCCTCGAGATCCGGAACATGGCGTCCGGATTTATTTCACAGGTGCGCTCGTCGGAACGTGGTCGCTACAGTGCAACGCAGCTGCCCCTTGGCGGACCATATCGCATCACGGTGCGAGCAGTGGGATTCCGGTCGACCAGTCGTGAGAGCGTCATACTCAACATCGGCAGTGTCGTCTCCGTCGACTTCCGGCTCATGGCGAGCACGGTCCAACTGCAGGAGGTGACAGTGTCGGCGGAACCGACGCGCGTCATCGAGCGTAATGGCGCCGCGACACGCATCGGCGAGCAGCAAGTAAGAGAGCTTCCGAACCAGAATCGGCGCTTCCAGGACCTTACCAAGCTCTCACCGCTCGCGGGCAACGGAACGAGCCTCGGCGGGGCACGCGCCATGAGCACCGACGTGCGCATCGACGGCGTCGGTGCGCAGATGAACAATAGTGGACAGACGTTCGCCGGTCCGCTCACGATGACCGTGGAGGCGATCCGTGAATTCGAGATCGTCACGAACGAGTACGATGTGAGCAAGGGTCGCCAGGGCGGAGGACTGATCAACGCGGTGACCAAGTCGGGGAGTAACACGTTCAACGGATCGCTCTTCTCATACTATCGCGACAAGCAGCTGACTACGGCCGATCTGCGCGGCGTTCCAGCGCAGAACTTCACCGTGCGTCAGCAGGGCGTCAGCGTTGGCGGTCCGATCATCAAGGACAAGGTCAGCTTCTTCACCGTGTACGATCGCACCGACCAGTCACTGCCGCTCGAAGTGACCAACGTGCGTGGTCCGTCTGACGAGATCGAACTGGGAATCTCGCGCGATTCGCTCGCGCGCATGACGTCTATTCTCGGGCGGAAGTATGGTCTGGATACGTTGCAGCCCCAGTTCGGCGTCTTCTCGCGCAAGCCGCTGTCACAGGCATTCTTCGGACGCGTCGACTGGCAGCTCTCCCCGCAGCACCGCCTGACGTTGCGCAACAACACCACGCTTTACGAAGACCCCGAAGAAATCGGTCCCGACCAGACACTGCACTATGCCGAAAGCCGAGGTGGCGCCAGGATAAACAGCTATGGCTCCCTGCTCTCATTGCGCTCCACATTCAAGCCGAATCTCGTCAATGAGTTCAAGTTACAGGCACTGCGCTTCACTCGTGAGCGCATCGCCCGCAACGAGCTGCCGCGCGGTTTCGTGCGCATCGCGTCGAGGCTGCCGGACAATTCCAACCGCACGGTGACCGTACAATTCGGCGGCAATCGTCTCGCGCCCGAGAACTACAACGAGCGACAGTTCCAGCTGGCGAACACGCTGTACTGGAATCGAGGCTCGCAAACGATCACGCTCGGTACCGACAACATCATCACGAAGATCGCGCGCTATCTTCCCATCGAACAGCGCGGCCTCTTCGAGTTCGACAACCTCGCGCAGCTCGACGCGCAGACCCCGGCCCGTTACAGCCGACAGGTACCGCTCAAGGTCGGCGGCACGACCGCGGATTTCACCGTGGCCGATATGTCGCTTTTTGCGCAGTCGGAGTGGGTGTTCGGCCGCACGCTGACCGCATCGGCCGGAGTGCGGCTCGATGGCGCCACGTTCCTTACCGGTGCCGCCTACAATCCGCTCGTAGATCAGCGACTGGGCGTGCGCACCGATGTGAAGCCGAACAACTGGATGCTGTCTCCGCGCGCGCAGGCTCTCTGGGACGTCCGAGGCGACGGGCGGCATGTCCTGCGCGTGGGCGCAGGTCGATTCACCAGCCAGCCGCCGTACAACGTGCAGGTCAATCACATCCTGCAGAGCGGCCTCGAGGCAGTCGACATCATCCAAGTTGGGGCACAGGCGCCACGCGCCGATTTCGCAGGCTATCGCCGCGACCTCTCTACGGTGCCGGGCATCCCCGCCGGCGTGTCACCGTCGTCGATTCCCGCCTACGTCAACTACTTCGGCAAGGACTTCCAGGTCCCGACCACGTGGAAGGTGAGTGGTGGGTACGAGTACCGCGTGTGGCGCGCGCAGCTTGGTGCATTCGGCTACTGGGCGCGCACAGACGACAACTTCCAGTACTTCGACAAGAACATGGTACAGGACCCGTCCTTCACCATCGAAGGTGGACGTGGCGTGTTCGTTCCCCCGACGCTGATCACCAGCTTGGGACGCACGAACAACGCCGATACGCGCGTCTTCAAGGATCTGGGCCGCGTGCTCGAACTCGTTGGCGACTCGCGCCTCGAGCAACGGTCGGTCGTGCTACAGGGTGCACTGACGCTGCCGCGCCGTTCCTCGATCTCCATGTCGTACACGAAGAACAGCACGAACGACAACTCGTCGTTCAACTGCTGCGTGGCGCTGACCTCCACGTTCTCGCCCAATACGGGCGACCCGCGTCGTCTCGCCGACTCGTGGGGCCCGAGTGACAACAGCTTCCGTGACAAGATCGTCGCCGCGTTCCTGCTGCCGCCAGTGTGGGGTTTCCGCGTGACCGGCAGCTACGTGGGTCTCTCCGGACAGCCGTTCTCCCTCGTGATCAACGGCGACGTGAACGGCGACGGCACGTTGAACAACGATCTCGCGTTCGTCTTCGATCCTGACGACCCGTCGACACCCGCCGACGTCGCCACGTCGATGCGCAGGGTCTTGGCGAATCCGGCCAATCGTGCAGCCGACCTGATCCGCGACAATCTCGGTAGAATTGCACCACGGAACGCGGGCCGGTCGCCGTTTCGCGGGCAGACCGACCTGCGCCTCGCGCGCGACATCAACACCATCAATGGGCAGGCGGTGGAGCTCACGATCGACTTCTTCAACCTCGACAACCTGCTCAATCGAAAGTGGGGCGGGCAGTACAATCTCGGCTCATCGCAACAACTCGTGGCGGTCAGCGGGTTCAATCAGGCATCGAAGAAGTACACGTATCGTGTGAACGAGAACGTCGGTACTGCCGTGAAGAGCGGCAGCGCTTATCAGATTCAGGTCGGTGCGAGGTATCGTTTCTGATGCATACAAAAAGCAAGGCGTTCGCACTAGCGTCCCTGCTCGCCGCACTCGCGCTCTTGTTGCGACTGCCGACCGTCGTCGGCGCCGCGGCACGACAGGTGCCGCGAGTCCGCGCGGTGGTAGTGGTCTTCGACGGGCTTCGTCCGGACTACGTGACCGCGACGCGGATGCCGAACCTGTACGCGTTCGGGGCGTCCGGTGTCGTGTCCACGGCGCATCACTCACTGTTCCCCACCGTGACAAGAGTGAACGCCAGCGCTCTGATCACCGGTGCTGCACCCGGCACGCACGGTGTGCTCGACAACATCATCTATCTGCCGGCGGTCGACTCGACGCACACACTCAACACCGGCGATGCTGCCGACATGATGCGCGCTGACCGTGCACTTCGCGGGCGGCTGCTCATGGTGCCAACGTTGCCCGATCTGTTGGGCGCCCAGGGTAAGCGCGTAGTTGTCGCCAGCGCCGGATCGAGCGGCTCAGCGTACCTGCTTGGCGGCGCTGGACGCGCGATCATTCTGCAGAATGAACTGGTGCTGCCGCAGCGATACGAATCGATGGTGCGCACCATGCTCGGTCCGCCGCCGGTCGATGCGTCACCGAACCTGGCGGCCAACGCGCGCGCCGTCGACGCGCTGCTGCGCATCGGCATCGATACCATCGACACCGATGTCGGCTTTCTCTGGCTCAGCGATCCCGATCATACCGCGCACGCCGCAGGTGTCGGTAGCGTCATGGCTGATTCCTCCATCCGTGCGGCGGACCGTGAGTTCGGACGATTGCTGAAGGGACTGCACGATCGCGGTCTCGATGGAAAGGTTGATGTGTTCGTCGTGTCGGATCATGGATTTTCGACCCACGCCGGGCGCGATGCGCCGATCGGTGCGGTGCTCGCGCCTTTCAGGGACCGCATCGTTGTGGCAGGGGGCGCCGTGTATGTGCGTCGAGGTGGCGACAGCACACGAAAAGACGTGGTACGCGCACTGCAGGCGGCCGCGCCGGTAGGCGCGATCTTTACCAAGGCGCGTAGCGATGGTGCTGCAATGGAGGCTGGAACGTTGTCGTTCGACAGCATCGGATGGTCGAATTCCCGTTCAGAGGATGTGCTTTTCTCTGCCGACTGGTCGCAGGCGATGAACACGGCCTTCATGACCGGACGGACGGAACAGGCGGGCACCGCAGGACATGGCACGTCCAGCCCGTACGACATCGTCGCGACCATGATCGCGCGCGGTCCGCACCTGCGCGTCGCCGTTCGCACGAATGTCGCCAGTAGCAATGCCGACATCGCTCCAACGCTGCTGCTCCTGCTCGGCATGCCGAGGGCGCCGTCCATGACAGGTCGCGCGCTCACGGAGTTACTCCGCGACGGCCCGGGGCTCGCAAGCGTGCGCATGACGCGCGACAGT
>NZ_JBDNFF010000443.1:0-4663 GCF_041689975.1 Gemmatimonas sp. | reverse complement strand
GCCGGCCTTTTCCAGCGACGTCATGTCGTACTGCGTCACGATCACGCGTTCGTCATCGCTGCCGCCCGCACCCTTCGAGGCCTGCGTGCAGATCGGCACGAACTCGTCGAGCGGGCCCGGCGCGATCACGACGCCAGCCGCATGTACACCGGTGTGGCGCGACAGCCCTTCCAGCGAAATCGCGAAGTCCAGCAGTTGCTTGTAGCGTGGCTCGTTCTGATAGAACGCCTTCACTTCCGGCACCTGCACGATCGCTTCCTTGACGGTCAGCGAAAAGTTCGGCGCATTCGGAATCAGCTTGGCCAGCGCGTCCGTTTCGCCCGGCGTGAAGCCCAGCGTACGGCCCACGTCTTTCACGGCGGCGCGCGATTTCAACGTACCGAACGTCACGATCTGACCAACCGAATCCTTACCGTACTTCTGTCGCACGTACTCGATCACTTCCCCACGTCGCTCGAAGCAGAAGTCGACGTCGACGTCGGGCATCGAAATGCGTTCAGGATTGAGAAAGCGTTCGAAGAGCAGGTCGAACTCGAGCGGACACACGTCGGTGATCCGCGTGGCGTACGCCACCAGCGATCCGGCTGCCGACCCGCGTCCCGGGCCCACCGGGATACCACGGTCGCGCGCCGCCTTGATGAAGTCGGCGGTGATCAGGAAGTAGCCGGCGTAACCCGTCTTCGTGATCACACCCAACTCGTAATCGAGCCGCTCCTGCACGTGCGCCGGGAGCGGATCGCCATACCGCACTTTCGCGCCGTCGGTGGCGAGTCGCACGAGGTACTCGTTTTCGGTCTCCACGCCAGGAGGCAGCGGGAACGACGGCACGTAGTACTTCTTGGCGAACTGCACGTCCACCGACTCGGCGATCGCCAGCGTGTTCGTGAGCAGATCTTCGCGCCCCGGGAAGAACGGGCGGATCTCGTTGGCCGGCTTGAAGTACAACCCGTCGTCGTACTTCATGCGATCGCGATCGTTGCGATCCTTGCCGAGGCCGATGCACAGCAGTACGTCGTGCGCGTCGTGATCCTCGTGCTTCAGAAAGTGCGCGTCGTTCGTGGCGATCACGGGCAATCCCAGCTCGTCACCCAGTGACAGGATCTTGGCGTTGAGCTTGGCCTGTCCTTCGCTGGTATGCGCCTGCACCTCGAGGTAATAGCGGTCCTTGAACAGCTCGGCATACCACGCGGCGGCCTCGCGCGCCGCATCCATGCGGTCGTCCATCAGGTGACCGGCCACTTCACCGGCCAGGCACGCCGATGACACGATCAGTCCCTCGGAGTACTTGGCCAGCAGCTCGCGGTCGATTCGCGGCTTCGTATAGAAGCCTTCGGTGTATCCCAACGACGACAGCTTGACCAGATTCTTGTAGCCCACCAGATCACGGGCCAGCAGCACCAGGTGGTAGTACGGCTTCTGGCCCGGTCCCGGGCGTCCGCGCGTGCGACGGTCACCCGGCGCCACATACGCTTCCATCCCCATGATGGGCTTCACGCCCGCCTTGCGTGCTTTCTCCTGGAAATCCCAGGCAGCATGCATGTTACCATGATCGGTGATCGCCAGCGCCGGCATTTCGTAATGCTGTGCGCGTTTGATCAGATCATCGATACGATTCGCGCCGTCGAGGAGCGAATACTCGGAGTGGCAGTGCAGATGAACAAACGACATGGACTGGGAATGATAGCCGACCAGGGCAACGAGCAACACGGGATTGACAAGCGCGGTCGCACAGCGCACCCGCGGATATCGTGGCGTTCGCTGCGCCGCGTGAGCGGTGCGACCGCCGTATTACTGGCCGTCGTGCTCGGAATCACCCCCACGGGTTGCTACATCTCCCGCGCCGCCTTCGAGGAAGCGCGGATTTTGTCACGACGAGAGCCCATTGCAAAGCTGGTGGCTGATTCGGCCACCGATCCGGTGCTGCGTGCCAAGCTCAGTCTGGTGCTGGAGGCGCGTCGCTTCGCCATCGACTCACTCGCGCTCGAGGCAGGCAAGAGTTTTACGGCGTTCTCCCGGCTCGACCGCGATACGTTGGTGCTGGTCGTCTCCGCCGCCTATCGCGACCGGCTCGCGCGCAAAACGTGGTGGTTTCCCGTGGTGGGACGCTTTCCGTACAAGGGCTTCTTCGACTTCCCCGGCGCGCTGCGTACGGCCGAGGCGTTGCGCAGCGACGGCTTCGACGTGACGGTCGGGCCGTCATCGGCCTTCAGCACCTTGGGCTGGTTCAATGATCCACTCGTGAGCACCACCGTGAAGGCGGATTCGATAACGTTAGTGAACACGATCATTCACGAACTGCTGCACAACACCTTCTTTGCCAAGGGGCAGGTGTCGTTCAACGAGTCCTTCGCCACCTTCGTGGGCGGGCGCGGCGCAGAGCATTTCTTCCGCGCGCGCGGCGACTCGGTGTCGCTCCGCCGCGCGGAAAACGACTGGCACGATGACCTCGTGCTCGGCGCGTTCTGGGAGCGCACGTCGCACGAGGTCGAGCGGGTGTTCGCGTCGCTTCCCGACACTGCCCGCACCGAACGCATTGCCGCCCGTGACAGTGTGTACGCGCTCGCCCGTACACGACTGGTGGATAGCATCGGGCCGCAGCTTCTTACCTATCCGGAAGGATGGGCGCAGAAGGTGCGGCTCAATAATGCCGTGTTGCTATCGCGCCGCGTGTACGCGGAACGCCTCGATCACTTCGACTCGGTGTATGTGGCCGAGGGGCGTGACTTGAAGCGGGCGATTCAACGCATCATCGCGCTTCAGGCAGCAGCACGAACCGCGCGCGATTCGCTTCCGTGAGGTACTTCTTCGCCGCCGCCGCCAGCTTTTCAGCGGTGAGTCCGGCAATCATCGGATCTTCATTGCCGATGGTGCCGAGATCGTCGCCGTTCTCCAACCGACCGCGGATCGTGTTCAGCCAGTAGCCGTTCTGCTTGCGCGCCACTTCCAGTTCGCGACGCTGCTGCTCACGCACGCGTTCCACTTCCGCCGCACTCGGCGGCACCCGACGCAGCGAGTCGAGCTCCTGCTGTACTGCGGCAAACATCGAATCCGCTTTCTCGGGCGCCGAGCCGTAGCTGATCACCAGCTGCCATTCCTGGCGCGGAGTGCGCGAGAACTGCGCGTTCACCGACACGGAATACGTGCCGCCCAGCGATTCGCGGAGACGGTCCAGCAGACGCATCTCGAGCACTTCGCCCAACGACGAGAGCAGGTAGGCGTCTTCGCGGCTCCACGGGGCTACACCGCCCATCAGAATGGCCGTCTGACTCTGCGGCGCGATACCCTTGCGCACTGTTTTGTCGATCTGGCCCGTGAACAGCTTCGGCCCGACATCCTTGAACGTTTCCGTGCGACCGGCGGCCGGCAGGGGCGCGAGCCACTGCTCTACCAAAGGCTTCAGCACCGCGAGGTCCACGTTGCCGACGAACAGGAACGTGAAGTCGCCCAGATCGGCGAAGCGATCGCGATAAATGGCCAGCATCTCGTCGAGGTTGAGCTCCTTCAGTATCTCGACCGACAGCGGCCTCACCCGTGGACTGCCGCCGGCCAGCGTCATCTGCACCGTGTCGCCGAACACCGCGGCCGGATTGGCGTCCTTGTTCTTGAGCACCTGATCGAATTGCTGCAGCAGCGCCTGGAACGCCGACGTGTCCGCGCGGGGCGACGTGAGACGCAGCCACGTGAGCTGCATCATCGTCTCGAGATCCTTCGGCGAAGCGCGACCGCTCACGCCTTCGCTGAGATCCGAAATGACCGCCGACGCCGAGGCCACCTTGCCGGTGAGCTTCTTGTTCAGGTCGATGATGGAGTAGTCGCCTACGCCGCCGCGTTCAATCACGGTGGTCGCCAACGACGTCTTGAACACGTCCTTGTCGGCCACGAGACTGGCGCCACCGGGGCTCCAGCCGGTCATCACGATCTGGTCGGCGGTGAAATCGGTGGGCTTCACGAACACCTTGATGCCGTTCGACAACGTCCATTCCGTGAGGTTGAGCGATGCGGTCTTCCGTTCGCTCACCACGCGCCCAGCCGTCGGTGCCTTGGCCACGAGGGCGCCCGCCGTGACCGTTTCCACCCACGGCGTGATCGTGGCGGCGTTCACCTTGCCGAACACCGCGCGGACATCGGCGTCAGTCGGCACCGTGAGGCCGTCCTTTTCGGGGAGACTCACCGTTACCACGCGATTCGCCTCACCGACGCGGCTCGCGCCGAGGGCATTGATTTCGGCGATCGTGACGGTGGGCAGCAGACGCTGCATCGCGGCGTACTCGAACGCGATACCGGGAATCGCTTCGCCCTGCAGGAAGTTGTCGATGTATTCGTCGACGAACGCCCCCGACGGTGTTTTGTCGCGCTCCTGGTAGGCGCGTTCGTATCCGCGCAGCGTGTTGATCTTCGCGCGCTCGAGTTCCGTGGCCAGGAACCCATGGCGACGAACGCGTTCGGCTTCGGTGAGCAGCGCCTGCAACGACTCCATCAACTTGCCCTCTTTCGCGCTCGCGTCGAGCGAGTAGTACTCGCTGTTGCGCACGAAGCTGCCGCCGCCGGCACCGGCGCCCACGAACGGCGTCTCGGGTTTGAGGGCGAGCTCGCCGAACCGTTGATTCAACATCTGGTCGTACAGACGCTCCAGGAGATCCTGCCGGAGATCGCCCACCGTGCG
>NZ_JBDNFF010000442.1:0-9777 GCF_041689975.1 Gemmatimonas sp. | reverse complement strand
CGAACCGGCCGCTCGATCGACACGATCGGACCTGCCCACACGAGTTCGCCGTTGCGCTCGATCCGTAACCCGAACTTCCACGGGACGATGGCCGTGCCCAGTTCAATGTTGCATCGCAGACCGCCGAAGATGTCCGGCACTGTCACGGAGGCTTCGGACACCTCGTCGAGCACGCGCGACCACGAGAGCTGCGAGAAGTTGACCTGGGCGGCGTACGTCTTGAGGTCGCGTGCGGTGATGATGACCGTGTACTCCTCGGCACAGCCCAACCTTGGCTGCGGCACCGGCTGGCCCCCGACGGGAGCGTAGTCGATGGAAAACTGATCGAACGCGTACGACGACCAATGCGACACACCGTTGACCGTCTGAGCGACCCGAACGTAGGCCCGGTACGTCGTCGAGGTGTCGAGCGCCAACGTGTCGCGGGTCAGTGCGCCGCTGACAACCTCGCCGGTGTCCTGTGTCGCCGGTGATGTCGCCGGGTTGAACCCACCGATGCCGTACTGGGCGGCAGTGAACACCCTGATCTGATACCGGGTCTGCACGCCACCATCGGCGTCGAGCGTGTTCGTCCACGCAATCGGGGCGATGTTCGTCGTCGTGAGCGGGTCCGGGGTGACGGCGGTGACGACCGCGACCGGCTGGGTGACGGACACGACGTCGACGTAGGTTTCGGCGACCCGGATGTCGTCCTCGCTGGCGTTGACCCAGAGTTGCAGTCCGTTAATTTCCGCCTGAGTCAACGAGGTTGCAACTTGCGGCGAGAGGAACTCAGTGAAGGCAACATCAAACACGTAATCATGGCTGAACGCCAGCGTGTTCGTGAATGGAGATTTCCTCAGCTCAAGCGACATGAAACCAGGGGAGCCGCTGTTTCTTTGCGCGCGGGCGCGCCATCGGACCGAGGCAATGATGGCGCCGGCCGGAAGCGTGAATGTCCCCAAGTTGAACTCGGCGAAGTAGGGCGCGAACCAAGTGAGATACGACGCATCGGAGTTGTCGCTCAACGCCAGGTGACGGGTTGCCGCCCCGGTAACCGACGACCCGCCATTGGCGATCGTGCCGTCAGGTCGCAGTGTCGTCGTCGTCATCGCTGCGCCGCCATCACGCGCATCCCTGACGTTCCTGCGTGGACACTTCAACCAGGGAGAACTGGCGCAGCCCCGACGGCGGGCTCGCGAAGCAGAAGTCGTCGGGCTCGATGACCACCATGTACTCACCACACCCGAGCCCGGCGAAGCGAGGGACGCCCACCGTGTTGGGGGCGACGAAAGCGAAGCCGTTGACGAAGCTGCCTGTCGCTGCGTTGCGAACCTGCACCTGACGCCCGGCCATGTCGTACAGGATCTCCGTGAACGGCTCCAGCGTGACCAGGTGCAGCTCTGCGAGTAGCGGCGCGCCACAGATTTGGGCAGGGGTCAGGCTGTTCGGGTTCGCGTACGTCCTGATCCTCATCGGGATCGACGAAGCGGTGAGCGGGGCGGTGATGTGGATGCGGGGGGCCGATGCTCCCGGTGAGTCGATCGTGAACTCGTAGGTGAGTCGACACGCAGCGGGCATCTCGGAGCAGACCGGCCGGCAGTTGGTGCGACCGAGCTGCACGTTGGTGCCAGCAAAGCAGGTCGCCCACGTCATGGCCTGCGACACGTCGACATCGGTGCAGGGCGTATACATGCACGGGTCCATCGCTGCCATCGTGAAGTTCACGCGCCGGATGAAGCACCCAGCACGCTCGACCGGCGCTCCGCCCCACACAAGGCCAGTGACCATGCCGACCTCGCGCATCTCGACGACCCCATTGGCCACGGTGTCCAAGGCGTCCGGGTCGACGTCCGGGCAGATCCGGCGCAACAGGATCGAATCGGTGGCGCAGGTGGCGCAGACCGACGAGATCGTCGCGTCAAGCCAGCGGAACAGGTAGTCAAGTGCGGCTTCCGATTCGCCGAGCAGGATCACCTCCAACCCCATCTCGCGTGCGGCCGAGTTGGTGGCACCGAACTGCCCGCCGCCCCGGTACGCGCCCACCTGGGTGACCTCTCGTTTGATGTGGCCGGAGTCCAGTCCGGTCCATTCGGTCACCCAGAAGCCGAGAGCCTGAGCCGACTCGGGGTAGCTCGGGCTATACCAGGGGGCGTCGTCGAGTTCGGGCGTCGAATACTCCTGCTTGTACCAGCCGTTCGGAGCCTCATCGGCATAGAGCGGCGGGGCGCCGTCCATCGTTGGTGGCACCCACGGATACGCAGCACAGCCACCGTCGGTGAGCACGTCGAACACGGACCCGCAACCCAACGCTGTCGACGTCTCGAGATAGGCGGACGTGCGTGCGTGGTTGAACAGCTCTCGGTAGTTGCCGTTCTGTTCGCCGATGCTGAGCCAGCCGTGATGGTAACTTGTCATGTCATATCATCTTCCCACAGCGAAGGCGACCCTGTTCGCCGTTGCCAAAGCTATGGCCTCGGGGTCGCCGGTCGGGACGTTCAGGATCAGGTCACGGAAGATCGGTGGGGGCAGCACCGGGTCAACCTCGTCGGGTTCGTCGGGCCGGTTGCGCTCCTCCTCTCTCCTCGCGTCTTCGGCATCTCGCTTCGCTTTTTCGGCGACCTTCTCGGCCTCCTCGGCGGCCTCGGCGCGAACGCGTGCCAATTCGGCTGCGGCCAGCCTGGCCTCCTCGGCGCTCGTGGCAAGCTTGACGGCCTCGGTGGCGCGCGCCACCTCGCCAGCCCAGTCGCTGAGCTGGACGGTGGACAGGCCCAAGATGTTGATGAGTTCATTGACTTGATCAGCATTGGCCCCGGCCGACACCGCCGAGTTGATGAGTTGGTCGCGCCACGCCGACGTCTCTCCTATGACGTTCGACAGGGGGCGCCCAGCAGCGAGCAGCGTTTCGGCGTACTGGCGAATCCCTAGCCCGGCCTCAAGGAAGGCGGCCCGATTCTCGCGTCCGATTGAGGATCCGGCGTCAAGTGTGGAACCAAACGCCCTGCCGGCCGCCTGGACATCCGCTTGCCCTAATCTTTTTGTGTTGAGTTTCCCGTCCTTGTCGGTCCCGGCAAAGAACTCGGTGGTCCGCTTGACGGTCTCGGCGAGCTTGGCCCCGAAACCACCTGGGATGTCGGCGACCTTCAGGAAGGCCAACTGGAGGGCGGCCTGCAGTGACCCGCCGCCGTCAACTGCGCCAGCGAGCACGCCCTGCTTGCCGAACATGTTGATACCTATCTGGTTGCCGATCAACTTGAACTGATCGACCTTCGACAACGCCGCCGTGTATGCCGCATCCATCGCCGACCCGACCGAACTGATGAACGACGATCCGTTCTCCGCAAAGCCTCTACCAATCGCTCGCGCTGACTCTTCCCCGGCCGCAGTCAGACCCCTGACCGCCACCCTGGCGAGATCGACCGCTGCGTCGATCACGGACCGTTCGCCATCGGTGATACCTTCGGCGACGCCCTCAGCGAACCACTCGCCCGACTGCATCATCACCCTTGACGGTGATTCCATTTGCAATGTGGAGTCGAATGCCCGATTGGCGGCCCTCGCAAGCCGGCGCGCCGAACTTTCGACAGCAACGATCGAGGAACGCGAGTCGATGCCGTCGGCGGCGCCTTGAGCTACGTTCTTGCCGGACGAATTGAAACCAGCGACGGCCGTCGGCCCCCCGGCAGCCTTGCCTGCGGCCACACTGAGGGCGGCTGCTGCCTGGTCGGCCACCGCCTGGTTGGCTCCAATGCCGCCCGCATATTCGGCGACCACTTCGGCGGAGGCAAGCGCAGCGGCGGCTTTTGCCTCCTCGACGAACTCCACGTTTTTGGTGGGGTCAATTCCGAGGCCTAGCTCCAGCTTGGTGTTGGCCGCCTTTACCTCGGCTTGCGCGTCGGCGATCAGTGCGTTTAGGTCAATCGCCCCCTCGAGCAGGTTCGTGCCTTCAGGCAGCGAGAACTCGCCGATGATTCTCTGCAACTCAGTAACCGCTAGGGCGCCGCCTTCCCCACCTGCCGCAAACGCCGCATCTACCAGCGGCTGTAGCTGGGTGGCTGCGGTGGCCGCATCGGTGATCGTGCCATCCTTGATTCCCTGAGCCAGCACCGTGGAGGCTTCGTCGCTGACTGCACGGATGCCGGTATTCAGCTTTGCTTGAAGCTCATCTGCTCCGACACCAGCGGCGTTTGCCACGTCCTCGGAAAGGGCGCGCGACAGGTTGGACACTCCGATGATCGCTTTGTCAGTGGCGACTGCGATCGAGTCGTCAGCCCCTCCACGGAAGAAATCCTGCAGCGCCTGCAAGGCCTGATCCGCAGCGCCCTTCGCTTCGTCGAGGGCGCTCTTGGCCTCATTGACGCTGTCCCGCAATTCGTCAACGCGAGCACCCTTCAGCTCGTCCAGCTTGTCCTTGAACGCCGTCGTCCCTGCTGCGGCTGCATCGGCGGTGAGTGCGGTGGCAGCAAACTGGTCAGACAGGCCTTGCGCCCTGGTATTGGTCGTCGACAGCGATACGCCGAGTAGCTCTGTTGTCAGGGCAGCACTGTCAATCCCCCCGTCGACGACCTTTGCTGTCTCGCCGAGCAATCCAAAGGTTCGCTCGAAGTCATCGACACTGAACCCGGCCGCGACTATCTCGTCCTTCAGGTTCGCAACGCCGATGCCATCCACGAGCTGGTTGCCGGAAATCGCATCGTCGATGCGCCCGAGAGTGATTTCCCCTGCAAGCAACGCGTCGGCGAACCTCTGGCCCGCCGGACCAAGTGCCTCGAATTGTTGCGCGATGAACTCGACCCCCTTGCCCTGCGCTGCCGCCTCAGAAAACTTGAGGTAGTCGATTCTTAGATCAACGATCGTTTGCTGGACTTCCTCGGATGCCGCCTTGAACCTTTCAAGCACGGCGTTGTCAATGACCTCTTCGGTTTCAGGTGGGCTCAAGCCCAGGAGCGCTTCGCCGAGAAGGCGCACCGACGCTTTGAGTTCATCGGCCCGCTGCTTGCTCTTCTGGAATACTGCAGCGATGCCGCCAATGGCCACGGATGCCACGGCAAGAGGAGCATTGCCGGTCGCGGCGAAGACTCCGGCTCCTGCTGTCGCCAACCCCAACGCCCCCTGGATGACGTCGCCTGTGCCCTTCGCCTCCAGGAGCGCTGTTGCGGCGAACGAAGCCATAAACGCCCCGCCAGCAACGGCCCCGGCACCCGTCGCAATTTCGCGCCCAGAAGACTTGACGGCGGTTCCGATCTGCTGGAAGCCCTGCTTGACGTTGCCGGTGGAGATCTGGGTCAGCCCGTCACGGAACCTGACCCCGGACACGGCGGCCTGGCCGAGGTTGCCCTCCAGTCTTGTCACTTCGCCGGAAAGATTCTGGAACGTCCCTGCGAGCCGCTTGTTGTAGTCGACGAACGCCTCCCCGGGAGCCCTTGTGAGGGCAAGCGGAGCGTCACCTAGGCTGCCGCCCAACCCCTGGATGACTCGAGCCTGGTTGCGGATTCCGCTGACCAGCCCTTCACTGAATCGCTGCCCGGCCTGGGCGCCCTGAGCCCGGATCGCGTCCGGGCCTCCGAATAGGCCGCCGACGAACCCCTTCGCCCCACCGCCGACGCCGACGTTGCCGGCGGACACAGCGCCTTCCGTCAGGGCCTGAGCGAGCACCCGGCCAGTCTGACGGGCCGAACCCACCAACTTGGCGAGCGCCTTGGCGCCGAACAGGGCGGCGGCGAGGGCGACGGCGATGGCGGGATTGGACGCCAGCGCCTTGAGGGCGGCGGAGAGCGCCTCGTCGAGAAGGCCGACGAGCCCTGCCGTCAACTCGTCCACGTTACTGACGGCACCCTCGACGAGACCGACGATGAAGGCCACGCCGACGGCTGCTGCGGATGCTGCGATCCCCGCCAGGGCGGCCACCAGGCGTGGGTCGGTGACGATGTTGCCGAGCACCTGGCCTATCTTGCGTGCCGCCTTTAGCGCTCCGGCGCCCACCTCGGCGAGCGTGTCGGTGGTGAAGATGTCGCCGAACAACTCCTTGACGTCTTCGACCGCGCCGTTGAAGACTTCGACGATCTTCTCGCGAATACCTTCGTTGCGAAGGGCGGTGACCGCAGCGCCGATGCCGATGGCGAGACCTGCAAGTGGGAGGTTGCCGAGAGCAAGGAACCCGATGGCGGCGGCGGTAGCAGCCAACGCCGGGATCAGATCGGCGCGCAGGAGAGGGACGATGTTGTCGTCTACGAGCCGGTACAGCTCCTTGAACACGGCCGTTACCTTTGCGACGGCGGTGACCAGGAATGAACCCACGATCGGGATGACGGTGCCGCGCACGAAGTCGACCAGATTGTTGAAGGTCTCGGTGGCCAGGTCGACTGCCCTGCCCAGGAACCGTCCGATGGCCGGCACGACGTCGTCCCGGATGAGGGTGGCAAATCCCAGCAAGATGGGCGACACCGTGGTGAAGATGAATGAGGTGAGCGTCCGAATCTTTGGAACAAGAAAATCGGCGACGGTTTCAGCCAGGGAGCGAACGACCGGCTGAATCACGTCGTCGATAACGCCCGCCAACGTCTCTAGGGCGGCGGGGATCACCCGGAGGATGGGCCCGAACGCGAACTGCAGCGACGTACCAAGGGCGCTCAGCGAGCTTTTCAGCTCCGAGCTACCGTCGATCAGTCGCTGGATGAACCCACCAACAAGAATGCCTGCGGCGATCAGCAGATTGAACGGCGCCAAGATGCGCCCGACAGCAACCCCGATCAGGGAAAACAGGCCGGGGATGAACTGCAACGCCTTGAGCGCACCGAACGCAGTGGCCAGGTTGACGATGCCTTCGGCGATGAACTTGAAGACGGGGGCTAGGGTGGTCTTGGCTTGGGTGAGAACCGGGGCAAGTTGAGAGATGCCCTCCTGTATCAGCCTGAATACCGGCGAAGCGACGACTGCCGTCGCGAGCGCCGTGAACGCTCTCCCGATCAGGTCAATGGCGGCGGTCCCCGTCTGCGCCGCCCCGACGAGTGCGGGGGAGAACGCCTTGATGATGTTCGCTCCAGCGCGACTGAAAGCCGTGTTCAGGTTGGCGAGCGAGCCACTGAGGGTGGTGCCGAGTTCTTTGCTGAGCCCGGCGAACGCAACCGTAGCCCCGTTGACCCCTTGTGTTCCGTTCTGGATGCCATCGAGTAGGGAGTCGATGGCCTGGCCGGACGGGATCAGACCCTTGGTGACCAGCTCGCGAACCTCGGGGATCGTCTTGTTGATTGAGTTGCCAAGCAAAGCGAACGCTGGGACGCCAGCTTCGGTGAGCTGGTTCAGGTCTTCGGTGGTGAGTTTGCCTGCGGCAGATATCTGGCCGAACGTCCGCACCAGCCGGTCGACGGTCTGGTCCGGGTCAAGCGACAGGGCAGACGCATCACCGATTGTTCGGAGGATTTCGGGAATCTTGTCGGCTTCGATGTTGAACGCCAAGAGCTGGGTGGCGGCAGCGGAGAACTGGTCCAATCGGAACGGCGTGCCGGTGACGACTTCGGTGACCTGCGTGAGCAGGTTCTTCGCCGTTTCGGCAGAGCCGGTCAGCTTGGTCAGCGCGCGCTCGGAGTTTTCCAGGACGGTGGCTCGGCGGAAGCCACCGGTCAGCGCTTTGGCAAGGCCAGCGCCGAGCAGGCCGGCGAGCACCGTCGTCTTGGCGCTGAGTCCACCCATCTTCCCGCCGAGGTTGTCGACGGAGTTGCCAACCTGCCCGAGCGACGATGTGGCGTTGCGCGCAAAGTTGGAGATAGCCGTGTTCTGGACTCGGGTCTCGTTGTTGACGGTGTTCGACGCGTTCCTGAACGTCGAGCTATAGCTGTTGCTGATCGAGCTGTTCGAGGAGCGGAACGACTGCGAGATGTTGGTGGAGACACTGCTCGCTGATCGCCGCAGTGAGGCAAACGCTGCCGAGCCAACATCGGCGGTGGCGCGCAGCGTGCTGGAGATCACCCTCTCCGACGAACGGATGGCCCGAGCCGCGAACTCGAACGCGGCGACGCGCCCCCGAGCGGTGGCCTGTGTGGTGGCCACCTGCTCTCGGGATGCTGACCGGATGATCGCCAACTCACGAGCGGCTGCCGTCTGGGTCGCGACGATTCCGGCGGAGGCTGAGCGATTCTTCTCGTTCTCGATGGCCTTACTCGCCAGGCGGGCATCACGCGACTGGTTCTGCGACGACTCGCGCGTGGCGAGTGTCGTCTGTTGAGCGAGCGTTCGGACCGCAACCAGCTCCGACTGAGCGGCTTTGATGCGAAGCCCTGCAGCGGCCTGGATACCGGGGTCGGTTGACAGGTTCTGGAGTTTCTGCTGCTCGACGATGATGTTCTTCAGCGACGCCGAATACTGGGCTAGCGCAGTGGGATCGAACGCCTTGCCGAAGGCCCCCGCAGCAGAGGCGGTGGCCTGGTCGACCGTTCGCAGCTTCGAGGCCACATCGCCGAGCGCGCCGCTCAACCTGCCGCTCGCCCGAGCGGAGTCATTGAGAACGTCATCAAAACCGAGATCCTTGGCGTTGACCGACTTCATGGCGTTCTGAATGCTCTTGAAGAGGTCGGGCCCCACATCAGATACGGCGCCAGAGAACGTCTGCTGAAGACGCGCCGCCACGCGCGCCTCGGAGCCGTCACCGGTAATCTCGTATTCGATTAGGATCTTCTCGGTCATCGGACGCCGAGGCTACTCGGGGGCGGAGCCCTGCGCCCGGATTGTCTCCTGCAGCTCACGCATCTCCTCGAGGGCGGTCTTGGGCGTGGCTCGCTTGCCGATCGACGCTTTCGCTTCAATGGCCTCGGCCTTGGAGCGTGCCGCCTTGTCCTCTGTGGACTCCTCCGGTACAACCCCGTACCAGAACATGTCGGTCATCACCTTGCGGTACTTGTGTGAGTCCATGAACCCGCCGCGCCCCTCTTCGAGGAGCATCATCCACAGCACGTCGATCCATTCGGAGACGGATGTGGTTTCCGGGTTGCGCCCGGACGTGATCAGCCGGCCGCGGACTTCGGCTTGGCGACCGAGGTCTTGACCGTACGCGAGGAACCGGAGGACGACTTCGTAGGGTGGTTCGCCACCGCCTCCATCAGGTTGTTGATGATGATCAACAGGATGTCAGCGGTGAGGGGCTCGATCCGGTACAGGGCGTCCTGGAACTCGGAGCGCTCGTCGGGGTGAGCGACATTCATGAGGAACTCGGTGAACGCCTTCGTGTCGCCTTCGCCAGCACGAAGCGCAAGGAACGTGTTGATCTGCGACGAGATACGCCACTCCCGATTGAACAGTTTCACCTTGATGTAGACGGTTTTGGAGGCCGCCTCAGCAAGTGCGTCTGCGAGGAGGGCGTCGATGTCAAATGCTTTGGGTGCGGGCATGTGTCATATCATGCCACGAGTTGGGCCGAGATGAAAGGCAATCAGCTCGTCAGGTATCGAGCGATGGCTTGGTCGCGTGCCCGCTCAAGGAAACCGGTCGGACCCTGACCAGGGTGGAAGGTGGACGGCACCTTGACCCACTTGCCGTCCTGCAGCCACGCCAAACGCTTTGGTGGGCCCAGCGCTTTCCGGTTCGGCCACTTTCCCGACGGCCTGATCTCGTGGGCTCGGGTGCCGAAGTTCATGAAAATGATTCGGGCCACGACGTCATCGCCGCCAACAACGCGATAGCCGATGGTGAGCGGGAACTCTCTGCCCTCTATCGTCGGCTGGAGGGCTTTGGCGGCGCGTGTTGAGCCCGGTGAACGGCGACGAGAACCCGGACGGTTCAGGTCGAACAGTGACTTCATCTCCTTAT
>NZ_JBDNFF010000441.1:0-7917 GCF_041689975.1 Gemmatimonas sp. | reverse complement strand
TTAACGTCCTGCCTGGTCCGTTCCTGCCACATGTCGCCGGGCGTCCAGCCGCGATAGCCGTTGAGCGGCGTGCCCAGACCGGACACGTTGCCGTTGTCACGGGTGCCAGGGCCACCGAACAGGTGCGAGCCAAGACCAGCGGTGGCGTTCGATTCCAGCGAGTAGCGCTGTGCGATGTTGATGAAGTTGGTCGAGACGGCGAGGTCGAGTTTGGGCGTGATCGCCGCATTCAAATTCAAGCGCAGCGACTTTCGCGCCGTCACGTTCGGGTGGCTCGTCCACGGGCGCAGCGGCAGGTTCTCCGTCGCGAAACGGTCGCGCTCGAACTGGGGAAGCGACAACACACCCTGTTCCTTTTCGTCTTCCGCCGAGAAGAAGTAGCGAACGGTCTCGGTGCCGCCCGACACCTGCGCACCGAACTGACGGCGCATACCCGTACCGACCGGCGTCAGGTCCTTCTCCTTGAAGATGTTGAGCGAGACCGTCGAGTCGGCCGTGCAGACGCCGGTACCGACGGTCTGCAGGCTACAGCCGTTGGTGCGCGACGACGTGGTCGAGGTTCCCGACTTCGCGAACAGGCTGTAGGCATCGGGATAGAAGTTCCGGTCGGTGAGGGCGCCGCCTTCGCCGTACACATTCCAACGGGCGGCACCGGCACGTCCTTTCTTGGTGGTCACCAGGATCACGCCGTTGGCGGCGTCGGTGCCGTACAACGTGGCGGCCGATGGTCCCTTCACGATCTCGATGTTCTCGATTTCTTCCGGGTTCAGGTCGCCGACGCGGCTCGCGTTGTTACCACCTGTCGTGCCACCGCTACCCGTCGCCGTGCCGAAGTCGGCGTTCGTGCTGGTCATACGAATGCCGTCGATGATCCAGATCGGCTCGTTGGACAAGCTCACGGAGTTCGAACCGCGAATACGAATACGCGAGCCCGTACCGGTCTGCGAGCCGCTGGTCACGGTCACGCCGGGTGCGCGCGAATTCAGGAGGTCGCTGAGGTTCGACACGGGCGCCGACTGCAGCACCTTGGCGGCGTCGATGTTGGCCGTTGCGTTACCGATCTCCACGCGGCGCTGTTCGCCGGTGGCGGTCGTCACGACTGCGGCGAGATTGATGGCCGCCGTGGCCATCGCGAACTCGATGGTCGCCGTTTGCCCCGCGGCAATCAGCTGCTTCTTCGTCTGTTCTGTGTAGCCGACCCGGAGTACGCGCACGGTATATTCCGCGGCGGGAATGCCACGAAGAAGGACGCGACCGTCAACCCCCGTCGCGGCGGCGAAATTGGTTCCGACGAGGAATACACGCGCCGCTTCGACTGGTCGCTGATTGGCCGCGTCAGTCACCCGGACCGACAGCGTTCCTGGCCCGGTTTGCGCGCGGGCTCGAGGAGCGGCGACCGCGATCGTGCCTGCCAATACCAGCAGGGCACGCCAAGAGTATTGCATAAGCGGGTCTCCTCAAAAAGTGGGAAGGGACTGGGGCGCCACGGGGCCACGGCGGCGTACGCCGTCGTCCTCGTCCTAGATTTGTTGAACAGATGTCGACAGCTATTCAACGCAGGTAACGGTACAACCGGTTGCATATTTATGCGAACCGGTATGACCCGAAACGCGTCCTGTCCCAACGTTCTTGCTCGGGACTTCGTAAAAAGTGGAGTAATGGTGCGATGTAACGCCACTCCCTGTACGGCTCGTCACTACTTTCGCACCCGTCAGCGTGCCAACGACATACTTATTCGCTCTTCTGATGCAGGTCGCACAGCCACTGCCGCCTTCGTCGAAGCCACCGGAACTGACTCCGTCGGCCGCCAGTGCCCTCGCAACGACCACTAGTGCCCCCCTCGGTACGCGTCACAGTGGCCCGGTTTTTCACGGCCGCCGCGGGCAACTCACGGTGGCCACGCCGCGACGCGAGGCGGCGATTGTGGTCGACGGCCGGCTCGATGAACCGGCGTGGGCCGACGCCGCGCTGCTGACGGGGTTCTCGCAGTTTTTCCCTGCCGATGGCGTGGCGGCGCAAGACAGTACCGAGGTGCTGGTGTGGTATTCCGCGACCGAACTGCATGTGGGCATCCGTGCCTTCGCGGCACCGGGCAGCGTCCGCGCCACACTCGCCGATCGCGACAGGATTTCGGCCGACGACAACGTGCAACTGTTTCTCGGCACGTATAGCGACAGTCGCCAGGCGCTCGTATTTGCGGTGAACCCCTTCGGCATTCAAAGCGATGGCGTGCTCACGGAAACGGGCGCGGTACTGGGCGGTGGATTCACGAGCACGTCAGCGAAGGCGCGCGAGAGCTCCGATCTTGCCCCCGACTACGTGTGGAAATCGAAGGGGCAACTCACCGAGTTCGGCTATCAAGTGGAGCTCTCCATCCCGTTCAAAAGTCTGCGCTATCGCGCCGGGGAGGAACAGCGCTGGCAGCTGAACGTGGCGCGCACGGTCCAGATCACCGGGCATGAAGAGACGTGGACGCCTGCCCTGCGCGGCGCGGCGAGCTTTCTCGCACAGTCGGGCGTGTTGGCCGGACTCCGTGATCTGCGGCGCGGCCTCACGCTGGACATCATCCCCACAATTACTTCGAGCGCGGTGGGCACGCGCAGTACGAGTAGTTCGGCGTGGGACTACAACGGCGGGCGTCCCGACTTGGGCGGGAGTGTCCGTTGGGGCGTGACCAGTAATCTCACGGTCGCCGGCACGGCGAATCCCGACTTCTCGCAGGTCGAAGCCGACGCCACGCAGTTCGCGTATGATCCACGCGTCGCGGTGTTCTTCCCCGAGCGCCGTCCATTCTTCCTGGAAAGCCAGGAGCAATTCACGACGCCCAATCGGTTGATCTACACACGGCGCATCGCGCAGCCGTTGGCGGCCGGCAAGCTCACCGGCAAATACGGCGGCTTCGACATCGGCGTGTTGTCGGCGGTCGACAATCAGGATGCCTCGTTCGACCAGAAGCATTCACCGCTCTACAACATCCTGCGGCTGCAGCGCGACCTCGGCGCACAGAGTCGTGTCGGCGTCGCGTACACGGACAAGGTCGACGGCCAGCGGTGGAACCGCGTGGTCGGCGTGGACGGCCGACTCGTACGCGGCGTCTATACGCTGCAAGGCCAGGTCGCGAGCAGCTTCACCAGCAGTGACAGCGGTACCCTGAGAGCCCCGCTGTTCGACGTGAGTGCTTCTCGCAACGGCCGCGGTTTCGTGGCTCGGTACGCACTCAACGGGATCAGCCCGGACTTCGACGCGCAGTCGGGGTTCATCGCTCGGCCCGGCATCGCCAACATCTCGGCCACGCATCGCTTGAATTTCTACGGTAAGCCGAAGGCGCTGGTGGAACTGTTCAGCCCCGAGCTTTACATGTTGGGGCGCTATCAGTACGACAGCCTCGTGAACGGAGCTGGATCACAAGACCGCCAACTCCACCTGCGCGCCAACACACGGCTCAAAGGCGGTTGGCAAGTCGGCACCCAGCTGCTGCTCGAAGTGTTCGGCTACGATCCGTCGCTGTACACCAACTACGTGCTGCTTCGCCCGGCGACCGCAGGCCGCATCGACACCGTGGCGTACACGGGCGCACCCAGGATCGGGAATCGCGACTGGGTGTTGTCTGTGGGCACGCCCGAGTTCCGCCGGTTCAGCTACAACGGCTTCGGCATCGTGGGCTACGACGAGAACTTTCAAGAATGGAGCTCGGCGCGGATTTTCAGCCTGCAAAACACGCTGACCCTGCGCCCCACCGGGCAGCTGCGAGTGGCCGCCACGTGGAACTACGACACGTTCGATCGACGCAGCGACGGCACGCGTGTGCTGACTCGGAATACCCCTCGACTTCGCACCGAGTATCAAGTCACGCGGCAATTCTTCGTGCGCGTGATCGGTGAGCGCTCGGTGGTGCGACAGGACTCACTGCGCGACGACACGCGCACGGAGTTGCCGATCTATCTGCGCGGCGCGAACGGCAAGCTTACGCGGGCGGCAGCGTTCGAGCGCACCCGCGCGCGTATCGACGTGCTGCTGTCGTATCTGCCGTCACCGGGCACCGTGGTGTACCTCGGCTACGGTGACGCACTGGCCGCCAATCGTCCCGCCGGACCGGAGCGGCTTCAGCGCACCCGCGATCAGTTCTTCATGAAGCTGAGCTATCTGTTTCGGGTGCAGTGACGAGGACGAAAAGGCCCGGTCGAGCATTGCTCGACCGGGCCTTTTCGTATTGGAGCGTAGAACTAGTTTCGGCGACCCTGCAGTCGCGACAACAAGCGCAGCAGCTCGAGATACAACCAGATCAACGTGACCATCAGTCCGAACGCGGCGAACCACTCGAGCTGCTTCGGGGCGCCGGCCTGCACGCCCTGCTCGATGCGATCGAAGTCGAGCACAAGGTTGAGCGCGGCCACACCGGCGATGGCGAGATTGATGCCGATCGCGAGCGGGCCCGACGACGTGAAGTAGCCGATCGATACACCGAAAAGCGACAGCAACATCGAGCCAAGATAGAACAGGCCGATACCGATCATCGCCGCGAGCATCATGCGCCGGAAGCCTTCGGTCGCGCGCAGAATGTTGAAGCGGTACAGCAGAAACACGGAGGCGGCGACGCCGAACGTGAGCAGGACCGCTTGTTGCGGCAGTCCGGCAAAGCGCAGGTTGTACATCGCCGACACGGCCCCGAGGAAGATGCCCTGCAGCGACGCGTAAATGGGCGCGCTCCACGGGGCGGTCTGGGGCTTGAAGCTGGCGATCATCCCCACGATGAACCCGCCAACTCCACCCAACAACATGGCGGGCATGAGCATGTCGAGATTCCCGGTCGCAAACTGCTGCCAGGTCACGGCCGCCGAGAAGAGCACGACCGCGAGCAGAATGGCGGCCTTACCCGCCACACCGGCAGTGGTCATGGAACCCGAGCGCGAACCGGCGGCGGTGGCACGCGCCGCGTCGGCGAGACGGGAAAGGACTGGATTCGTAGTGCGCATGGTGGATCGTTGTCGATAGAGGTGAATCGGCGTACGAAGAGAAGATACCCCACAGTGTTCAGTCTGGCCGCCATTGTCCCATCAAGTTTTCCTGATATATTTAAGCATGGCCGCAACGCAGATCGATTTCCCCCGCTCCACCCGAATCTTTCATGCCCTGTCTGACGAGACCCGTCTGGGGGTGGTGCAAATGCTGGGCGAAGGCGAACGGTGCGTGTGCGATCTGCAGGAGGCCCTGAACGTGGCCCAGTCGCGACTTTCGTTTCATCTGAAGGTGCTCAAGGAGGCGGGGCTGGTGACCGATCGGAAGGATGGGCGCTGGTCGTACTACACGCTCGTCTCCGAGGTTCTCACCGAAGCCCATGACATCGTCCATACCCTAGCCACTCCTCGTGTCTCCGGCGGTCGCGCGCTCACTGTACTGGGTCGCTGCTCATCATGACCGCTCCCATTACTAAATCCGCTCCGCCCGTGGACATCTCCGAAATCGTTCGTGAGAAGTACGGTGCAGCCGCTCGCCGGGTGCTCGAGATCAATGAGCCGGCCTCGTGCTGCGGGCCGACCAGCTCGTGCTGTGGTGGCACCGAGTTCAACGGCGCCGTAGACCCGATCACCTCGAACTTGTATGTGAACGGTGAGACCGATGAATTGCCCGATGCGGCGGTTTTGGCCTCACTTGGGTGCGGCAACCCCACTGCGCTGGCCCAACTCGAGGCGGGTCAGGTCGTCCTCGACCTTGGGTCGGGCGGAGGGATTGATGTGATCCTTTCGGCACGCCGCGTTGGCCCGACAGGAAAGGCATACGGCCTCGATATGACCGACGACATGCTCGCGCTGGCACGCCGCAACGCCGCCGAGGCCGGGATCCCGAACATCGAGTTCCTGAGGGGACAGATCGAGTCGATCCCGCTGCCCGATTGTAGCGTGGACGTCATCATCTCGAACTGCGTGATCAACTTGTCGGGCGACAAGCGCAGCGTGCTGGCCGAGGCGTTTCGCGTGCTGAAGCCGGGCGGACGGTTCGCGGTGAGCGACGTGGTCGTACGCGGCGAAGTCCCCGAGGCAGTACGACGTAACATGGAGCTGTGGGTCGGTTGCGTGGCCGGCGCCTTGGAAGAGACCGAGTTCAAGCGCCTGCTCACCGACGTCGGCTTCATCGACGCGTCCGTTGAACCGACGCGCTTTTACCGCAGTGAGGACGCCCGTCAGTTCCTGCAAGAAAGCAATGTGGACGTGGATGCGAACCTCGACGAGATCGACGGCAAGTTCATGGCGGCGTTCGTGCGCGCACAGAAGCCGGGCGCCACGGCCTGAGCGTTACCCGCTTGCGGGCGACCGTAGATCCTCCCTCCTGAACCGGCAGACGCTTTGGGGACTGCCGGTTGGCGTTGCTCGGACGGTCGTGTTTATCGTCGCGTGACTGACGCAGAATGGGAGCGTATGGTGGTGCTCTTCCGGCGCGCCTTTGGCGCCCGTGGTGTGTTACGCGCCGAAGGGTCGCTCCGTGAGTGGGGTAACGGTCGCCTTCGAATGAGTCTCGAACCAACGGCGCAGGGTGGACATCAGCTTCGCATGTCGACCAGCAAGGGGGACGCCCGGATGTTCACTACGATGGGTACGGTGTTTCCGAGATCGTAGACGCCGGGCACCCGTTACTGGATCGGTGACTCGCGTTGGGACAGGTCGTTGCTCACGTAGTGCTGCAATAGTTCTTCGGCAGCCGGCAGATAGGCCTCGACTGGCGGCAGACCGCCATCGAGGTTGGGGCCCGCATCCCGGAACACGGCTGCGATGCCGTGCGTGAGCGCATCGAGATCGCGATGCTCGTAAACGCAGGCGTCGAGTAGCATGACGAGATAACTCGCGAGCACTTCGGGCGTCGGTTCACGCACCGAGCGCCATCCGATGCGTTCGAGCGCGCGCGTGAGCACGAGCGCCGCGCCACCGCCGCCGAGCCCGGTGTCGGCGCGAAAGCGAGCGCTGAGCGTGTCGAGACGAATCATGAATGTCTCACCTACTGCGCCACCACGTTGGCGCTCAGGGCCTTCGTGAGACGATACAGAAACTCCTGCCCCTCGTAATAGCTCTTGATGCCCATGCGCTCATCGCGCCCGTGCGCGCGCGCGTCGACGGTGGGATCGGCGAAGAGCCCCGACACGCCAAAGGCCGGCACACCGAGGGCGCGGAAGAAGCGGGAATCCGTCGCGCCGGTACTCATCGTGGGAATGATCGGCATCTCGCCCCAAAGCTCCTTCGTGATGCGCGCCACATTTTGCATCAGCTCGGGCAGCAAGACGGACGGTGGCGAGGCTGGACGCTGTGAACGGATAATCACCTGCACCGTCGTGTCGCCGATGGCCTTCGCCAGCTCAGCCTGCACCTGCGGAGCGGTTTGCGTGGGATATACGCGGCAGTTGACATTGGCCTCGGCGAGCTGCGGGAGCGCATTCGTGGCGTGGCCGCCCTTGAGCTCCGTCGCCACGCAGGTGGTGCGCAGCATTGAGTTGTACTTGGGATCGGCTGTCACGGTGGCAACGGCTGCCCTGTCCGCCGGATTCGTCACGAGCGCCTTCATCGCCTTGCCCATTGCCGGCTCTTCCAACGCTGCCGTCTGGGAAAAGAAGGCGCGGGTAACCTCATTCAACTGAATGGCGAACTTGTAGCGCCCGACTTTCGCGAGCGCGTCGGAGAGCGAGGTGATCGCGTTGTCGTCGCGCGGCACGGAGGAGTGCCCGCCCTTGTTCGTCACACGCAGCGTGAAGTTCGTCGTGATTTTCTCGGTGGCCTGCACGCTGTTGAACAGTGGCTTGCCGTCGCGCAACGTCCCGCCGCCGCCTTCGTTGATCACCAGGGCGGCGTCTATGAGCTCCTTGTGGTTCTTGAGCAGCCAGTCGACGCCGTTGGCCGGACCGCTTTCCTCGTCGGCGGTGAGCGCGATGATAAT
>NZ_JBDNFF010000440.1:0-2821 GCF_041689975.1 Gemmatimonas sp. | reverse complement strand
TGGTGCGGTTCTTCTCAGGATTCAGGTTCGACGTATCGCCGACGGCGATACCGGTCGGTGACACCTGCACAAATCCGTCACTCGTCGGACCCGCTGCGGTGACATTCATCACGACAGCGGAAACGCCCGATGTTGGAACGCCACCGACACCGGACACTTGGAGCGGGATGGTTGTCCTGGCACTCACGAGCGCCGCGCTGCGGAGAGCGGCCGTCAGCGGAAGCGACTCGCACGCGACCCCATCGCCGTCGGCGTCGAGCCTGGCGACGTCCCCGTAAGAAGGGAAGTAGAGGTTGAACCACAGTTGCGCTGCGGCCTGCGTTGAGAAATCCGAGCAGTTCTTCGTGTCGCCCGGGTTGGCGGGCGTTGTCGGAGTCGTGGGTGGAGGTGTCGGAGTCGTGGGTGGAGGTGTCGGCGCAGTCCAACCCAGGTTGACGCGGGTATCCAGAATTCGGGTCGGCGTCAAGGGAACGAAACGACCTGCCGTCGCTGACGCTGCCGGCACGAAGTATCCGAACACATCGATCAGAATGTCGGTCGGGAACGTCGTGTAGATCGAAACCTTGCCGCCATCGCCGAGCGGAGCGAACGCACCATTCGGGATTGTCTGTCCAGCAAAGTCGAGATTCAATGTCGAACTCGTGTCAACTCCGGCTCGACCGGTCGGGAACACTTGAAGGTAGCCACTCGCAAGTGAGCGAGTCGCGGTGACGTTCAGCATGACAGCCGTAGCGGACGCTGGGACGACCCCACCGGTGATCTGGAACTCACGGACTTCTTTCGCTTGCATCGCAACCCCGCCGCGTGTGTCGAAGAGCCTCGTCGGTGTAACCGCCACGTAGCTGCTTGTCGCAGCAGCAGCCCCAACCGGCGATGGCCCGCCAGCACCGATTAGTACAAGCGCAGTCGCAGCGGTGGCCAGCGCAACCAACAGCGAGACCGATCGACGACCTCGATAACGAGTCGAGTGACATGGACTGCACGTGTCGCATAACTCAACATGTACGCTCATGCGGCCAAACCGTAGTCGATGTCACCTGTACGCGCGACCGGCACTTCGTCACAACCGAAGCGAACACTCCCCACGATCAGATACCAGACAATCGGCCGGTCTCCGAGGACGACGTCGACGTACGCCACGACCTCGTCGACAAGCACCGGAGCCAACTCCACCGACCGACCTCAAGACCAGCCCAACCGTGTCCGCATCCGTGCCAAGTTGCAGGAGGACGAGTGCCGTGCCGGTGTCGGTCCCCCATCCGTGAGAGCCCAAACACGACCACCCGATCATCCTCGGCCGTCCCTCGACATACACCGCCAAAGTCTCCGACGTGGTCACGGCCGGGCTCAGTCCTCGGGGATCTCACCACATCTTTGAGAAGGGGATGCGGGACGGGTGAGCGTTCGGTCCTGCACCGGGGATAACGGAATCGCCACGATGCATCGCCCTACGCTCCTGCAATGACAAGCCCAGCAGAACCCACACAACAGCCCAGCCGCTGGGCGTGGCTGCTCGGGAATCCGGAAGCAGAGGCGCTGTACATGTCACCGCAGCTGAAGCGGTGGCGAGAAGTCACGGACGTCCCCTTGATGATCCTCGCCATCGGGTCGCTCCCGATGTTGCTGGTCGAGCTGAAACGCGACAACCTGTCAGACGTCGATCAGTGGTTCGTGAACGCCGTCAACATCGTCGTGCTCATTGCGTTCGCCATTGACTACATCGTCGAACTTCGTTTCGCTCGAAACCGCTCAGTATTTGTCCGATCCGAGTACCTGAGTCTGCTGATTGTTATCTCGCAGGTCCTTGCAGTCGTCGCTACCCTCGGGGCACTCGGCGTGTTTCGATCGCTACGAGCGGTGCGTCTATTTCGATTCCTTGCCATCGCCGCGCGGGCTGTGGCGATCGGCGGCGCAGCATCTCGCAACGGCCGCAAGCTGATCCAAAAGCACGCGGCCAGCATCGGCATCGGAGCCGCTGCGATGACGTGGGTGACGGCAGCAGCCGCATTCACCGTCGCTGAAGATGTCGGCGAGGGTCGGCGGGTCCACTCGTTCTTCGACGCGTTGTGGTGGTCGCTGTCCACCATCACCACTGTCGGCTATGGCGACATCTTTCCAATCACGGCGACAGGCCGGATCATCGGCGGGTTCACGATGATCGTCGGCATCTCGACGTTCGCGCTCATCACCGCGAAGGTCGCCGAATTCCTGGTGCGAACCGATAACGACGAATCCATCAAAGACTGACCGAAGCCGAAGCCGTGTGGCCAACAGACGCATCTTGGGATTTGCCGGCTCCTTCGGCATGCTGAACGTGACCTGATCGCCATGGCGGCCAAGACCCCTACCTACGTCATAGCGACGACGACATTTCACGGACCCGGCGACCTCGCCGTCGCCGGAGGAACCGTCCGGCCCAGCCACGACCCCGTCGTGAAGGCGCACCCCGCCATGTTCCGACCCGTGGCCGACACCGTCAACTGACAAGCACGCTCGTCGCCAGACCGGACCCGGTTACTTCATGGCTGGGTCCTGAGGGTGCGCCTTCCTTGAGGCAGCGACGGCAGAGGACGGCCGAGAGAACCGTCCGAACGCAAGCAAACCACCCCTCGGACCCAAAACGGACCCTCAGGCGGGTTGTGATGCGTCTACCGGAAAGTCACGGCTTGCGAACGTTGTTCGCCTAGATGATTGGTTCCAAGGGGTCGTGGGTCAGTGGTCGTAGGCGAGGAGTGATCGGGCGGGACCGGGTTGGCTGGTGGTTTCGTTGTGCCAGATCGCTGCGGTGAGCGCAAGGAGTCGTTGCAGCACTCGGGCACAC
>NZ_JBDNFF010000439.1:0-5012 GCF_041689975.1 Gemmatimonas sp. | reverse complement strand
TAATGACCACCACGCCGCAGATGGCGTACGAACATGAACTGGGGAGTGCTGTTGTGCACCGTATGGAGACACATGGCATCATGGCGATGCCGGTGCTGAATGAGCGGGAGCATCTTGTCGGGATCGTGCACCTGCACGACCTGATGCGCGCGGGCGCAGCATGAACTGGCGTTCCGTCTCTTTGTGCTGTATCGCATCGATTCTGTTGACGGCCGCGGCCTGTCCGAGGGGAAAGGGCAAGACGCACGTCAAGGCCAAGGCCACGAAGACCGTCATCCCCGATTCTGCCGATCAGATCATCTTCGGCGGTCGCATCTTCCTGACCGATCAGGGCGTCTCGAAGGGCGTGCTGTTGGCCGACACGGTATTGACCTACGACGATGGCACGCGGATGGAGTTGCGCCGGGTGAACGTCACGTTCTACACGTCCGTGGGTATAAAGGATGGCGTACTGACCTCGAAGACCGGTACGTACAATTCGCGGCTCTCTCGTCTCGACGCACGCGGAGACGTGGTTGTCGTTCGCGGCGATGGCAAGCGGCTCACGTCGCCACAGCTCGTGTACGATCAGGTGCGAAACCAGATTTTCACGGACAGTGCCTTCGTGCTCAACGAGCCGTCCCGAACCTTCACCGGATTGGGGTTCGAGTCGGATCCGCAGCTCACGAAGTTTCGTTGTATCCGCAATTGCAAGGGCCTAGCGCCCGTCAAGATTCCTACCAAGTAACGCGTGACACGTCGACGCTCGCGAACTCGCGCCTTCACGGTGCTCGGCACCGTCTCGCTGCTGGCGCTCGTTGCTGGTTGCCGTGGCGCGAGCCGTGCAGCCACAGCAGTCGCGCCGGCCACCACGATTGCGCTGTCCGACAGTGCGGTCGGGGCCGGTACGCGTCCCGATTCCGTACGCGCCGGTGTGGTGCTGGCCGATGCAGCGCGGGCGGAGTCGCTGTCGGTGGCGGCCAAGACCACAGGAAAGGATAGTGCGGCAACGCGCGACAGTCTCGCGCTCCAGGTTGCCCGGCGCGATAGCCTCGCGGCCGCCGCCAAGCGTCCCGCCAGGAAGGCCACATCGTCGGCTACCGGCCGCGACTGCGTGCTCGACTTCGCCGACAGTCCGCCGGAAACGCGTCTCCTGTATATGCGTCTCCCCGACAGCACGGCCAATACCTTCATCGGTGGAGGGTTTATCGGCCGATGCCAGGGCGAGAACAACAAGATCAGCGCCGACAGCGCGGAACAGTTCGAGTCGGCCGGCATCGTGAATCTGTACGGCAATGTCGTGTACGAAGAGCCGAACAAGTTACGTGTCACCGCGGCGCACGCCATTTACTTGACGCGCGAAGGGCGCTTGTTTGCCGATGGCGGCGTGGTCGCCACGCAGCTTGCCACCGGCAGCACGTTCAGCGGACCGAACATCGAGTATTACCGGGTCATGCCGGGGCGTCCGGTCGCGAAGCTGGTGGCGCCGAACCGCCCTACGGCCCGACTCATCGAGAAGGACAGCACCGGCACGCCGGGGCAGCCGACGGTCGTGACCGCCGACCGTTTTGAAGATCTCGGCGACACGCTGCTGCTGGGATGGGGCGATGTGATCATCACGCGCGAGAAGATCATCGGGCGTTCTGATTCGCTGGCCTACAACAAGACGAGCCAGCTGGCGCGGTTGGTGCGCGCGGCGCGCATTCGCAGCACGGATACGTCGCAAGCGTTCACGCTGAACGGCGATACGATCGACCTGTTCACCACCGACAAAAAGCTCGATCGGGTGTTCGCGTTGCACAGCGCGACGGCGACCAACAAGGATCTGGTGATCAACGCGGAACGCATTGATCTGCGGCTCAAGGAGCAGAAGATCGACGAGGCGTACGCGTTCGGAAGCGGCCGTGCACGGGCAAAGACGCCGCAGCAGGACGTCGAAGCCGATTCGATGCGCATTGTGCTCACCGACCAACGTCCGCGCGAAGTGCGCGCCATCGGCGGTGCCGTGGCGAAAGGGGTGCCGGACACGCTCAAGATCAAATCAGTCGATCGCGATATGCTGCGCGGCGATAGTCTTTTCGCCTATTTCGATACGACGCAGGCGCCGGCCGATACGAGCAAACAGACGCGTATCAAGGAAATCCGTGCGTTCGGGAATGCCAGTTCGCTCTTCCAGATTGCCTCGAAAGGCGGGCCGACCGCACCCCCGGCGCTCAATTACGTGCGCGGCCAGCGCATCTTCGTGCAGTTCGATACGGGCTCCGTGCGCGATGTTCAAGTAGATTCCTCCGCATCGGGACTGTATCTCGAACCGGCACCGGACAGTCTTGCGGACAGCACCGCGAAGAAGCTGCCGGCCGGGAAGCCCCCGGTCGTGCCCACTATCCCGCTACCGAAGCCTCCCGCTCCGAAGTTTGTCCCGCTGACCGCCGCCGTCGTCTCCATCTCCCGCCGCCCGTCATGACCGATTCCGCATCGCCCACGCCGACTTCGCTCGAGGAGACCCTCGCGTTGGTCGACCGTGTCGTGCACGGCGATCGGTCGATGGCGTTGGCCCTTGGCGCCGTGATCGAGGCCGCAGACGCGCATGGTTCGGCGGCGCTGCATGCCATCGCCAGCCGCTATATCGAGCAGCACACGGCCGGCACGCGTCTGCCGATGGACGAGGTGCGCGCCCATCTCGCGACCGAGATTCTGCCCCGTCTCGCGGCCGGGACCGTGCTTGAAATTCCGGCACGCGGCCTCTCGTCGCCGGAGTCCACCGTGCAGGTCGTTCCGTCGCTATGGGCGGTACTGCGAGCCCATCGCGCTGATCTGGCCCGTCAACTCCAAGCCACTGGCGAGTCTCCCCGCGACGGTCGCGGCCCCACTCCCGCCGCGAGTCTGCCTGTGACCGGTGATTCGGTCCTCAGTGCTGAAGGACTGGTGAAAGCGTATCGCGGTCGGCGCGTCGTGAATGATGTTGCGCTGAACGTGGCGCAGGGGGAGATCGTCGGACTGCTCGGGCCGAACGGTGCGGGCAAGACCACGACCTTCTACATGCTTGTGGGTCTGATCGAGCCGCAATCGGGGCGCATCAAGCTCGATGGCAAGGACATCACCGGCATGCCGATGTACCAGCGGGCGCGTCATGGTGTCGGCTATCTCTCGCAGGAGCCGTCGATCTTCCGAAAGCTTACCGTCGAAGAGAACATTCTGGCGATCCTGGAAACGCTTCCGCTGTCCGTAATCGAACGGAAGGAACGTCTGGAGACGCTGCTCGATGAACTCAGCATCAAGCACCTGCGCAGCAGTCGCGCCTTCCAGCTCTCCGGCGGTGAACGCCGTCGTCTGGAGATCACGCGCGCGCTGGTAACGCAGCCGAAATTCATGATGCTCGATGAGCCCTTCGCCGGTGTCGACCCCATCGCGGTGCACGATATCCAGACCATCGTGGCGGGACTGCGCCACCGTGGGATCGGCGTGCTCATCAGTGATCACAATGTCGAACAGACACTGGACATTGTGGACCGGGCGTACATCATGTTTGATGGGCAAGTGAAAGTTTCCGGCACGGTTCGTGAATTGGTGTTCGACGATACCGTAGCCGAGATCTACTTGGGGCCGACGCTTACTGCGCGACTCCGCGCTCGCTTCGCTGAGGCTGATGAAGAGGTGGTGACGTTATGAGGCCAGGTCTCCAACAAAGTACCGGACTCCGGCAGGAGCTCAAGGTCAATCCGCGCTTGTATCAGGCGATGGATTTGCTGTATATGCCCTTGCTCGACCTCCAGCAGCACCTCAAGCAGGAACTCCTCGTCAATCCGTTCCTCGAGCTCGTGGAGCCCGAGGACGAAGAAGACGAGTCGCCGGACGCCGACGAAGTCCCGGAGGCGCAGGATCTGGCCGAGCCGGAAGTGGCCGTGGAATCCGAACCGGAGAAGACCGGTGACGATGACGTCGATTGGGAAGCGGTATTGCTGGATGGATTCGAGACGGGCGGTCAGCGCGAAGAACACGAGCAGCGCGAGTGGTACGAGCCCGTCACGGTCGATCCCAAGCATCTCTCCGACCATCTCACCGAGCAGCTCACGCTGATCGACATGTCGGCGCGTGAAGCAATCCTGGCGGATGAATTCGTCGGCAACATTTCCGATGACGGGTATCTCGCCTGTCCGATCGAGGAAATCCAACGCGGCGTGAATGAGTGGCTCGCGGCCGAAGCAGAAGAACGCGACGCCGAAGTTGCGCCGTTCAGCGACGCTGAGATGCAGGCGATGCTCACGGTCATTCAGGAGCTCGATCCGCCGGGCGTCGGCGCACGTGATCTTCGCGAATGTCTACTGCTGCAGTTGCGCGCCGCCGGTCATCGTGATTCGATGGCGTACCGTCTCGTCGAGGAATCTTTCGAGGAGCTCATCGCGCACCGGTGGAGTGAGCTCTCGAAGCGATTTGGTATCAGTGCGCACGACGTGCAGAGCGCAGCCGACGAGATCGCCAAGCTCGACCCCAAGCCCGGTCTGCGCTACAGCGCCGCCGGCGAGAACTACATCATCCCCGACCTCGTTGTCGACAAGATCGATCAGGCGTACCATATCTTCCTGAACGACGGTAATCTTCCGCGGCTCAAATTGTCTCGGGCCTATCAGGAGATTGCGCGCGACAAGAAAAAGTTCGACACGGAGAGCAAGGACTTCATTGCCAGCAAGTTGAATTCGGCGAACTGGATGATTCAGGCGATCGAGCAGCGTCGCCAGACCATGTTGAAGGTCATGCACTATATCGTCGATCGGCAGCGGGACTTCTTCGAGCGCGGTGTGCAGGCGCTGCGTCCACTCACGCTCCGTGAGGTCGCCGAGGCCGTCGGCATGCACGAGTCGACCGTCAGTCGCGTGACCAACGAGAAGTTCGTACAGACGCCGCGCGGCGTGCTGCCGCTCAAGTTCTTCTTCTCGTCCGGGCTCGCCACCAGCGATGGCGACGATGTCTCCGCGCGCGGTATCAAGGACCAGATCGAGAAGCTGGTGTCGGGTGAAGACACCAAGAATCCGCTC
>NZ_JBDNFF010000438.1:0-3421 GCF_041689975.1 Gemmatimonas sp. | reverse complement strand
TCGCCCGGACTTGATCGCGCCCCGCACGAGCACCGTCTTCGCCACCATCGAGCGTTGGTCGTACGAGGCAAGGTCGCCCACATGCTCGCGGCCCTGCCAGCGCATCAAGTCGAGCATCGTGGCGCCGGCAGTCAGACCCGTCGTCACGAAAAGTCGGCGACACATGTGCGACGCAACACTCACCAGCGAACCGTCATCCTCACAATACTCGACACCATACCTGGCCTCGAATCGCCGAAATACACTGGTATGCCTCCCATTGCCGTCAAGCCACGAAACAAGGCCAGACGGCGATGGCACGTCGATGAGCGGGAACGTTGGCTTGCTATTGCGTAACTCATTGACGCGCAGGCAGAGCAGCGATGCAGACGCCCGCTGCCCGTGGTGAGCGCCGGACGGCTTTACCACCCATAGGGCTCCCCAATCCTGGCGCTCGGTCATGTACTGATCAAACGCCGCGACCGTCATGCGACGGATCGCCCACCTTGTGGTGGTGTCCGGGTCAAGCTGTCCTCTCTCTGCAAGGATTAGATTGGCGTTGTCCGCGCCGCACTCGAGCGCCGCGACGATCTCGGCTTGACGAAGCCATGCTGGCCGCGTGGCGCCTCGCCACACCCACTGAGGCTCCGAGGCTTCGAGGCGAACGGCAAGCGAGCGCGCCGGCGCGCAAAGCGTCTCCAAGCGCTCCACGGCCAATCGGGCGAGGATAGCCTGCTGGTCCGTGAGCGGAACACGCTCGAAACTCGGCCGGCCATCCCCGCCGGCTTTCTTCGAGTTTGCTTTGTGCCGGCGCAGATAAGTGATCGAGCGCCGAACGAGCGCACCAGTGATGTCTCGTGTCTCAAATTCCTCGTCGACGAGCGGGTGATCGGGCAGCGTCACCGCTTCGTTCCACCGAATGCCCGTCGCGATCAGCAGTGCCAGCACCGCGCTGTAGAACACGTCGATCCGGTCCTCCGCGCGGTGGAAGATATCGGCCAACGCGTGCAGTGCGCTGGCTGAGAGCACGTTGGCACTGCGGGCCTCCGGATCTTCCACCTTGTGGTTATTGCTGTCGCCCTGCCGTTTGGTCGCGGGCGTAAATGCGATGGGGCTGGCGATGCCACGCCGGCCAACCTCGCGCGCCAGATCGGCCATTGTGTCCGCGGTTTTGTTCACCGTGCGCGGTGACAGCCGCGCGGTGAGCATCGACTGCTCGGCTGCCTGCAGGTCCATCGGTCGCAGGTCGGTCCACGCGAAAGTTGCGCCGTCGGGGCCGAGGCGTTGGCAGATGCCGCACCAGAGCCACCGCGCGGCGAAAACGCGCTGTATCATCCTGCTGGGCGTACCGCCGCGCAGGACGATCCACGCCTTGATCACGTCGGCAAAAGCATTGGGCAAGGGCACCCTAAGGTCTCCATGCTCTGCAAAATTCAGGCGCGCGGCACGTGCGCCTGTCGTCTTCAACAGCGCCGTGGTATCCCATGATGCTGCGCCAAAGGTTTCGGTCGGCAGCAGCGCGCTGATTTTCGCGCGACCCTGCGCGATGTATTCGGCCTCGGCTGCGCGCTGCGTCGGCAGCACCGTCACGGTCATGTCACCTCCTTGGGTGCCGCGTCGCCGAGCATCGCCACCACTTCACGTGCCGCAGCCAACGCGTTGGCGATCTGCAGACCCACGCGGTCGTTCATCATCTGCATGGCGTGCTCGAGGGCGGCCACCACCTCTTCGTGCGGCCCATCGCGGAACGCCACGAAGCTCGCGCAGGTGTAGCAGGTCAGCGGTGGCGCGAGCTTGCACAGGCTCTGATGCCCACAGACGCCGATCCCGCCAACGGTGAGGAGTGGGAGATGCGAGGCGACACCGGGGATCACCTTGCCACCGCGCGCCTGCGCCTCGTGCTTCGTCGTGAATCGCCCTTGGAAGCGCTTCACCATGGGGTCGTAGATCGCGTCCACCTTGTCGCGGATGCGCTCCAAGAACAGGGGGCTGCGGTCGATGTAGACCTGAATGTTCTGGAGATCGGTGTGATCGGCCAGCATAGCCAAGTGCTCTTGAGACGCCCCTTCGTCGGCAGCGTTCGTCAGCATGGTGACCCGGAAGCGGCGTGGATTGAGACGGAGCGGCTTGCCGGTACGGGGCGACCGCAGACCGGCGATGCGCACCCACGCCGCCATCGTGTTGGTGATCGCCAATTCCGGTTGATCTGCCGAAAGCCAGTGAAGCAAGGGCGCGTCGTCATCGGCGCGCAGTGTCCAAAGGAGCTCGCCGAGCGGAGTGGAGATGGGCCATTCGCGCACCTCGTCAACGGGCTGGCGCTTCTTGATGCGCCGGACGCACACGCGATACAGATAGGGCGCGTTCGGATCCTCAGAGGTAGGAAAGCGGAGGAGATCGCGCCCCCGCAGCAACGTGTATTGCAGCGAGTTCCGCCCGAGCTCCAACGACAGCCACACGGTCGCGCGCTGCTCGGCGGTTCCCTGGAGCCGTCCGAGGGCGTTCACGATGGCATCCACCTCGGGAGGCGTGAAGTAGCCCTCGTCTGGGTCCCCGGCGCGCACGGCGTTCCCCTTGGCATTGCCTGGAGCCCTGAGAGTTTCCAGATGGAGCAACGTTGTGCTGCTGAAATCCTCGTGCAGCAGGACTTCAGCGCCGTAGCGATACAGATCCCGCAGACGTGCGAAGTCGTTTCCAGCATTCGCGGTGTTCGCCACGCCGTGGCTAAGCCATGACTCGCCGAACGGAAAATCGATGTGCGACCACTCAAGTCTCGGCTGGTCCCGCCACTGGCTGAGTCGGCGAAGAGTATCGAACTCGTTCTTCGTGGTCGACGCCGAATACTGGCTAGCCCGACTCGCCAGTAAGAGCTTCGAGAGATGCACCATGCGCGGGGCGAAGTTCTCGAGCATCGCCCAATGCAAGTTGAAGTACCCACCGCCGTCTTCGCGCTTCCGAAGGCGCCACACTGGTTCGCTCGGTGTGATCATCTGCCCATCGGCTGTGAACGCCGTCGTCGGCAGGGGCGGCAGGTCGCCCAGCATGTCGTCCGACGGATCAGACGGAACAAAGACCGGTTCCATTACCACTTGTCGCTCTCCGCATGGAGGTGAGTGTCAAACTGGCCTGCGCGCTGCTCCTGTTGCATGGCGAGGATGCGTGCTGCGCGTTCCGACTGACGTGCGCTGAGCAGCCGGTCGGCGTCTTCCTTGATGGCCACGCCGGCGTAGTACATAGGCATCGTCGACGTCAGGCTCCAGCCTCCCAGTTCGCGTAGTTGCTCGATCAACAGCGCCTTCATAGCCTCGAGGTTGCGGTCAGCGTCGTGCGTGCCGTCGTGCACGCCCATCAGCACCGCCCGAGCAAAGTCGGTGGCCCACGCATGTCGGAGCACATGCCACGAGATAGCGGTCCCCGTCACGCGGCCCAAATGGCGCATGACGCG
>NZ_JBDNFF010000437.1:0-3578 GCF_041689975.1 Gemmatimonas sp. | reverse complement strand
GGATGCCTTCACGTGAGAAGTCGGGAAGCAGATCCTCCATCGACCGCCAGAAGTAGGCCTCGCTCTCCGCGGGGGCGTCAGGCCGGCCGTTGAACTCCGACAGCATGACCTCTACCTCGAGGTCGGCCGCAATCTCGATCGACCGGCGCCAGTAGCGAACAGCCGCCTGGCGCGCGTCCTCGCCCGGACCGGACCATCGAAAGAGCGGCAGCATGCATGCGATTTCGACCCCAGCCGTTGCCAGCGCTGCCTTGAACTGCCGGACGGTTGCCGAGTCAACGCGCGGGTGCTTGAAGAACGGGATGAAATCCTCGCGGGGAGACAACTCGATGTACTGGTATCCGAGGTCCGCGACGACTCCGGGCAGGTCAAGGAGCGGCGTCGTCCGCAGCATGTACGGGTCGAGCGCTAGCTTCATCGGCCGTTGACCAGGAACGCTGGCCGTTCTCCGTTGAGGACACGATTGACGTTAGCGCCTGCCACCTCTGATCGCCGAACGAAGGTCTGCGTTGTCGCGGCAGCCCAGTGCGGCGTGAGCACGACATTCGGCATACTCAACAACGGGTGATCAGGGGCCATGGGTTCCACCTCGAAAACGTCGAGGCCCGCTCCGCCGAGCTGACCTGACTCGAGCGCGCGCACCATCGCGGCCTCGTCGACTAGTGCGCCGCGGGCGACGTTAATAAGTACGGCGCCACGCTTCATCGAGTTGAATGCCGCTTCGCCGATCGAATGAGTTGTCTCGTCGGTGAGCGGCAGGTGCAAGGACACGACATCGGCCTCAGACAGCACCGAGGCGAGCTCGTCAAGACTCGCGAACCGATCGACCCCGAACTCCCGCATGTCCGAGTCGGACATCGGGAAGAGGTCCACGCCGATCACGCGCATGGCGAACCCATGAGCCCGACGGGCTAGTTCCCGCCCGCTGGCTCCGGTGCCGATAACGACCAGCGTCTTGCCGGCCAGCTCGCCATTCTCACTGTCGTAGAAGTGCTGGGCTTCAAGTGCGGATCTGGCGAGATTGGCTTGCTTCTGGACGGCGAGCAGGAGGAACATCGCATGCTCGGCGAGGGGTACGGCGGTCGTCGGTCCCGGCGTGCGCGCGAGGTCCATGCCGCTGGCGAGGACTTCGTCCAATGCGAGATGGTCGAGGCCGTATCCCGCGACCTGCCAGAGCTTCACTCCGGCTTGCCGGCCGGCCTCGATGTGCTCGGCTCGGCCCCATCCCCCGATGTCGATCACGACGTCTTTGCCGGCCATCTGATCGGCGATGGGAAACTCCGGATCGAACAGCACTGACGGCGTGCTGCCGAGCGCCGCACGTAGGTGGGTGTAGGCCGGCTCAAGATTGGACTTGGCAACGTGCAGGATCAGCACTCGAGATTGTGGCTCGCTCATCGGGTCGCCTTCCGAGCCGAGGCGATCTCGGAGGCGCAGGCGTCGGCCAGGTAGCTCGTGTCGCCGCTGATGCCGACGAAGTTGAAGCCCTCGTTGAACGCACTCGCGGCCGCCGCTCCAGTAGCCAGCTGAAGCCCGACCCATTTGCCGTGCCGATGCGCTGCCTCCCGGATCGTCTCCAGACCCTTCATCAGAGCCGGGTTAGCCGGATCTTGGCCGTCGGCGGTGACGCCGTACAGGCTGGCCATCGAGGGCCCGTTGCCCATACTGATCGACAGGTCGTTCGGCCCGATGAAGAGGCCGTCCAGTCCAGGGGTAGCAAGGATGTCATCCACGCGACCCATAGCCGTGACCGACTCGATCATCGCGAAACAAAGCACTTGTTCGTTAGGCCACTCGATATCCGCGCCATACGGAGACCAGAACGGTCCGAAGCTCCGGACGCCGTAGGGAGGGTACTTGCAGGCATCGACCGCACGACGAGCCTCGGCCGCCGTCTCGATGTAGGGAAAGATGATGCCCTCGGCTCCCGCGTCGAGAGCGCGCTGGGCGACCGAGTAGTCGTCGTAAGGTACGCGAACCAGGGCGGTCACGCCGTGGGAACGGAGCATGGTGCACAGGCCCGGCAGGTCAGAGAAGGTTGCCAGCCCGTGCTGCATGTCGATGAAGAGCCAGTCGATCCCGCCCTTGGCGAGTTGCTCGATTGCCTGCGGATGCGGGATCGACGAAGCCGTCCCATAGATTGCGGTGCCTACAGCCATGGCGGCGCGCATGCGATTCACGTGTCGGCTGTCTACCATCGTGACGGGTCCTTCCAAGTTAGGTGCGGTCGGCGACGTGCCGGCCTGGGATGGAGTTGATCAGAGTGTGGGTGTATTCGTGCTGCGGATTGTCGAAGACCTCTCCGGTGGGTCCCTCCTCCACGAAGACGCCGCTCTTCAGGACGTAGACCCGGCTCGTTAGGTAGCGGATCACCCCGAGGTCATGGGAGACCAACACGATCGACAGGCCGTCACCGAGGAGGCCGCGGAAGAGATTGAGCAACTGGGCCTGCGCGCTCTGATCAATGGCCGACGTCGGTTCGTCGGCCAAGAGGACCGAGGGGTTGGCGGAGAGGGCACGGGCGACGCTGACGCGCTGCCGCTGGCCGCCCGACAACTGTCGCGGCTTCTTGCGCGAATCCTTCTCACTCACGCCCATCCGGGCAAGCAATGCCAGGCTCTGCTCCTGCGCGTCATTGCGCGAGCCAGGGTTGTACAGCTTGACGGCCTCGCTGACTGCGCTGAGGGCGGTGATGCGTGGGTTCAGGCTCCCGTACGGGTCCTGGAACACCATCTGCACCTCTCGACGCTTGTCGCCGCGGTAGGCCTTGCCCTTGGTGTAGATCGACTCGTTGGAGAACAGCACCTCACCGCTCGTCGGACGTTGCAGGCCGGCGAGAACTCGGGCGAACGTCGACTTGCCGCTGCCTGACTCGCCGACGATCCCGATTGCCTCACCAGCCGAGACGGACAAAGATGCATCCTTGACTGCATGCACCATTCCGCCGCCGCTGCCGAAAACGACATTTACCGAGCGTGCCACCACCAACGGACCGCTCACAACTGCCCCTCGAGTAGTTCAGTGTGCTTGCATGCCGACAGGTGATTCGGGCGTACCTCGACGAGAGGCGGGTTGGGGCCGACGGCGCAGTCAGGCTGGACGAACTCGCATCGCTCGGCGAACCGGCAACCGGTCGGCCAGCTGCCAACCGCTGGTGGCTGTCCCTTGATCGTGGTGAGCACGGAACCGGGCACGGCAATGTCGATCCGCGACCGGTTGAGTGCGATCGTGTAGGGGTGGAGCGGCTCTCGAGACACGTCGGCAACGTCGCCCACCTCGACACAGGTGCCAGCGTGCATCACGACGAGCCGATCGCAGACATCGTCGATGAGGGCGAGGTCGTGCGAGACGAGGATCACTGCGGTGTTGAAGTCACGCCGGATCTGCTTGAGCAGCTTCATGATCTCGGACTGAACCGTCACGTCGAGACCGGTTGTCGGCTCGTCCGCGACGATGAGGTCAGGGTCCTGTGCGAGGGCGCAGGCGATCATCACCCGCTGGCGCATACCGCCGGAAAGTTGGAACGAGTACTGGTCCAGGACGAGCTCCGGCCTGCGGATCTGGACCAGCTCGAGCAG
>NZ_JBDNFF010000436.1:0-3128 GCF_041689975.1 Gemmatimonas sp. | reverse complement strand
GTAGGCGTCGAATGGGCTGAACGCGTTCTGCCAGCCCAGTCCCCACGCGCCCATCCCTCCCGGACCGTAGCAGAAATCGTCAAACCGGCTGCATCCGCCGCGTACGCGTGAATTGGCGATCCCGCCCGTGATCACGTCGTCGGCTGTAAGTCTGTTCCGATCCGATCCCGGCGTCCGAACCGCGAAGGTTTCAGGATCCGAAATCGCGATCATGAGATCAATCACGCGCGACGGCATCCCGCCATCAGCCATACGCACGAGTTCCTTACCGTTCACGACAAACTGCTGGTGGGTTTCCGTGACCCAGGCCTCGGTGAGTGCCGTCGGTGCGCGCTTCGCCACCTCGAGGACGTCGCGATTCAGAAGCGGCGCTCCAACCGCAAGGCGCAACGACGCGGTCGACGGCGCGGCACTGGCACCGAGTCGCGCCCATTCGCCGAGCGAGTCCATCACGTAGCGCAGGGTCATCACCGACGTGGCCGAATTCCCGCCGACATCGAGATGCTGCACCTGCATCCACTGGCCAGCCGAGGACATCGTCATGAGCCCGGTCTCCACACGCCGGGCACCGCGACCGCACGCGAGTTCCGCCTGCATAAGGAGCCGTCGATCGTCGGGCATCCATGTGGCCGTCTCGGTGCCCGTACAGCCGTCGACTGCCTTCGCGACGCGCGTACCGGGAAGCGGGATCGCCGCACGCGTCGAGACGTGGGCGCTATCGAATACGACGAGGTCGACACTGCCCTTGATCGTCGTCGAGGGCACCACACATGCCATTGAGGGCGGCTTGGGCGTCTCGCCAACCCCAGCCCCGCTCGAATGCACCGAAGGCACCCAGCAGCCTATCCAGGGCTGAAACCGAGGGTCGACGGCGGTCACCGCGGTCACCGCTGTCACCTGCGGCGTGGGCGTCTGAGAGACCAAGATCGTCGCATGTAACAGCGACGAGCACGCTGCAACGCGAGCCGCGTGAAACGCACCCAATGGTCTGATCAACGTCATGAGGTCGTCCTCAGAAGCGGAAGAGTAAGCCGGCTGTGAGGCCGACACCGGACAGGTCGATCGGAGAGAAATCGCGGAAGTCGGAGCCGAGTGCGCCACGCGCATAGTCGTAGCGCAACTCCGCGTTGAGGCCGATGCGCGGCGACAACGAATACGTCGTGCCCAACGAACCGAACGCCACCGGGGTCAGATCGGTAGAGCGCAGCGCGGTGCTGAACACGTCGAGCGTCCGGTAGTCGACAAAGTCCCCATCCTGCTTGAACAGGTAGTACATCATGCCGCCACCCGCAGCGACGTACGGTGACAGCTTGCTGGGCACCCACGCCAATTTGCCGATGGTGCGCCCTTCGGGACGCAGATGCAGCTTCAGTCCCGCGGTAATCGGAATGCGCCGGAACGTGGTACGCTGTTCGATGGGCAAATCGTCGGTACCCTCGTAGTAGCGATCCTGAGAACGCGCCACGCGCGTGCTGATGCCGGTACCCAACAACAAATCGACGCGCGACTGTACGCGAAACGCGAGATCGGTGGCGACCGAAAGGCCAGCGAAATCACCGCGGTCGACCGTGAGTCGCTCGGTGACAAACGAGAAGACGTCACTGGAAGCACTCGGTCGGGCGACGCCGCCCCGAATCGAGAGCGTTGCGCGGGGGGCGGAAAACAAAAAACCGTCGCCGCCTTTGGATTGTGCGAAGAGGGGCAGCGTGGGAACAAGGAGGGCCAAGAGGCCGCCGAAAAACCTCGTACGCATTGGAGGCGCTCCCGGAAAGAGGATACCAAATTATACCAGCAATTCCCGGTTCCGGTTCCACAGCCCCGGGAAGGTGCATCCAGCCCCCGACCGGGCGTTCCCGACCGGGCGGACCCGACGCGACCCCCCGTAAGTCTCCGCTCCGTCGCGCCGGGCCAGGCCCGCTCGTGGGTTACCCCATAATGCAGAGCTGCCGTCAGCAGCCAGTCAGCAGCTGCGTCCACAGGGCCCGACCCGACACGAAACGGAGACCGAACCGGCTAGAGGTTGGAACCGTGGCACTTCTTGAATTTCTTGCCGGAGCCGCACGGACAGGCGTCGTTCCGCGGCGTCGACTCCCACCCCGGCGGAAGGACGCCACCGCCTGTTGCCAGGGATCGCACCGGTCCGGCTCCCACCACCGATGGCATGTCGCGCACGATCGGACGCGGCGGTTCCGCCGAACCTCCCTGGTCGGATTCTTCGAAGTCGACATCGAACTCCACATCGACCGTATCGACCAGCTCGAGCTCCTCGGGCGGAACATCCTCGAGAATACCCAGGGCGTTGAACCGCCTGGTGGGACGCCCGTCCTGACGCGGGAATTCGGCCATCGTCGGTGCTGGCTCGAAGCTTTCCATCGGCGCGGGTTCGAAGACGAGCTGCGCCTTGAGGAAGCGTTCGGTGAAGGTGTTCGCCAAATCGTGCATGAGATCTTCGAACATCGTGTACGCATCCTGCTTGTACTCGACGAGCGGATCCTTCTGGCCCCACGACCGATAGTGAATCGAGGCGCGCAGCTGATCGAGATCGTACAGGTGATCCTTCCACTTCTCGTCGATCACGTTGAGCGTGACGAGTGCGAGCAGACGATCGGCGAAACCCTGCCCGCTCTCGTCGGTGACCGCATTCAGGCTGCCGAGCTTCTGGTCGAACGCGGCACGCCCAGCCTCGACGGCAATGGCCTGTACATCTTCGACGGACGCCGGCCGCGCGCCGTCGGCGAACGCCGGTACCTGCAGCATGTAGTGCATCAGGAGATCCTGCTGCACATACTCGAAGTCCCAGTCTTCCTGCTTGACGAACGTGGCAAGTGCCTGCTCGACACGTCGCTGCACGCCGCGATCGATCATCTTGAGCGCCTCGCCCTTGAGCTCCTCGCCGCCTTCGAGTGCGAAGGCGCGCAACGAGTAGATGACCTCACGCTGCTGATTCATCACATCGTCGTACTCGAGCAGCCGCTTCCGCGACTGGAAGTTCTGCAGCTCGACACGCTTCTGCGCCTGCTCGATGGAGAGCGAGATGAGCGGATGCGCCAGCACTTCGCCGTCCTGCGCGCCCATGCGATCCATCAACTTCGCGATCCGGTCGGATCCGAAGAGACGCATCAGATCAT
>NZ_JBDNFF010000435.1:0-16977 GCF_041689975.1 Gemmatimonas sp. | reverse complement strand
GTGATCGAAACCGAGGCCATGGAAATCCGCGGCAGCGAACACAGTGCCTATTGCGAGTTCTTCGAGCGTCGGGAGCTCGGCAACGATGATTCGAACTGGTGGTCACCGAACGTTCGCGCGCTCTGCGGAATGATTCGCGCGGCGGGTTTCTCACGTGCGGAGCCTGTGATTACTCCGTCTCTGCCCACCGACCCGAATTGGCGTGAGCATCGCTATCGAATCCACGTGCTTGCATGGAAGTGAGTCACGTAGTCCCTTCGTCCGGGCACGCTCAGCCAGTGTTTTGCAGTACGATGTCTCGCTGAGTGAACGGGTTTGCTACACTGCGTGCTGGATGGGCGTGCGTCCTGCTCGCACACGCTCGATGCGCGCCATGATTGTACTGCCGAAGGCGTGCGCGTCTAAAAGTTCGGCGTACGCGGCTTTTGCCATTGCGGAGCGCTCCGTTCGTTGTGCAGGGTCGGTGGCCGACTCACATGCCGCGGCGAGTGCAGGCCACTCCAACCGCCCCGTGGAGGCGAGCGGAACCGCCCAGCCTCCGGATACCGAACACCAGGTGTCCATGTCGGCGTGACGCGCTGAAATCAGGGGCACGCCAAGCGCCGCGGCAATCGGTCGCACGCTCGGTACGGACGGTGCGCACAGCGGCGTAATGAGTACATCGAGCGATCGCAGCGCCCACGGCCATCGACCTTCGCTCGTCTGGCCCGTGACCACGTGCACGCTGCCGCGCGACGTGTAATCGGATGCGTCGCTGCTCGCAAGGTGGAATCGAGTCATGAGCTGCGCCATCCATTCAACGGTCGCCGAGGACGGCGCTGAGCCGAGGAAGATGCGTAGCGCGCGATCGTGGCGTGCTGCGAAGGCTCGCTCCCATAGCCGCACGAGCGCATCGGCCACTGGTACTTCGTCATCCATCGACACCAGCAATCCGAACGTCAGCGTGCTTTCCGGGATCCGCGGCATCGCCGTCCACGTCGATCCGAGTCGCGGATCGATCGCGCGCGACAACAACGGCATGACCCAGAGTCTGTCGGCGGCGACGCCAATTGCCAAGCAGGCATCCGCAGCAGCAGCATGCGGAACCCAGATCTCGTCGGCGTTGTCGAACGCAGCGAGTAGTTGGGCCGGTACTGCGGTCAGGACGCAGTCACCGGTCGACACGATCCATCGCCCGCGTGACGGCCGAGACGGAAGTATGGTATCGCTTCGGCGCATCCAGCTGATCGTCAGATCGTCATGGTGGGGCGGGTGCGACGACGATACCTGTCGGCGGTACCAGTCATAGGCGGGCAGGTGATACGCAGGGCGGTGGGCGATCGTCGTGCTGCGCTGCCTGACGCGGAAATGGGGGTGTAACAGCGTGAGCAAGGCGTCGACTTCAAGCGGTCGATCGCTATCGGAAAAGAGATCCGCGTCGAAGATGAATCGTGAAGGACTTCCCTGGGCATACCCGGTGCGCCGACCACCGATCCGGCTGGGGGCGAGCTCTGCGAGGCGTTCCGCGATGATTTTCGCGGGCCGCTCCCACGTCCAGTTGGCAGCCATGTCGGCTCGCGCCGCTGCGCCGATTGCACGAGCGCCCTCGCGATCGGCATGCACGCGCCGCAGCAGCGTTGTACAGTGTTCCGCGCTTGGTGAAGCCCAGCGCTGTCCAACGTAAAGCGGCAACGTCGGATCCGTGATCTCCTCGAGTCCCTCGCTGTCGAGTAACAAGCTGTTGGCATCGTTCATGAACTCGAGATGCGCACTCCAGCGGGTCGCGATGACCGGTAGTCCGCTCGCCATCGCTTCCATCAACGGACGTCCCCAGCCTTCACCACGCGTGGGCAGCACGAACGCGTGCGCCACCGCGTAAAGTGATGGCAGCGCACTATCAGGCAGCGTCTCGGTGAGCGCGACGATCGGCGCTACCTGATGGCGCGACTTTCCGCACTTCGTCTGCAGAAATTCGTCGATCGCCGACTCGATGACCGTCTGCTGATCGCGTCCGTCGGATTTGCTCGATGGATAGGTGCGCAGCAACAGTGTGACGTCTTCGTCGGGTTCGAACGCGTTCGCCCAAGCGCGCAGCAGTACGTCCCATCCTTTTCGGTAGCGCCATTCGAATACGCTCAGGAAAACGGTGCCACGAAGTCCGGGCACGGAGAGCGGGGTGATGTCCTCATGGTAGCGCGTCGTATCGATGCCACCCGGCACAATGATGGACGGGGTGCGTACGCCGGCCTCGGCGAACGTTTCTCGATTGAACTGGCTAGGCAGCCACAGCTCGTCTCGCTCGTTGCATCGTTCGATCCAGTGCGCCGGCAAAGAATCCGTCTCGAACATCGTACGTCCGACGCTGACGCGGGCGTTCGCGTGTCTGATGAAAGCGTCGGCCGGGAAATGCCGACACACGGCAAAATCCGGATGTACTTGCCGCGCTTCCTGACGAGCGAAAGTCTCGAGATCCTCACGGCTCAACAACTTTTTAAAGCCCGGCCGTTCCTCGGTGAGAGGGCGCAGCGCGACATTCAGGCCGAGTGCATCCATGGCACGCAATAGACCACGTCCCTCATCGGCGTAGCCGGTGGGCTCGTACACGGGACCAGACCAGACAAAAGAAGCGGCATTCATACCCATCGCGCAAAAGCAAGGGCTATGCCGGCGCCTGAAATGTATCGTAAGAATTTGTGAATCAGAGACTTACGTGATTGCAGGCCGATTGATTTCGCCGTCGACCGGAAGTTTTGGCCGTGCTTTGCAAGGCGTCTGATACGGCAGTTTTTGCCGTGAGTTGTGTGTGCGGGGGACACTCCTTCCTGTGTCCAACTCCCAGGAAAACATCTAATGCGTTGTCATGAAATGGCTTAGTTCGTGGCATAGAATCTGTACTTATGGGCATCGGCAGAGTGGTTCCTACACCCTTCGATTCTCCCGTTCTCATGCCCGTGTCAGCGACCTCCATTCCGTCCGCTCAGCGTACCGACGACGATCGTCCCCGCTTCCACATTCCAGCGTTTCCTGACGATCCTGCTTGGAACGCTGCGGCGGCCGACGAAGAGGCGGGGGGTGTGGCGTCCGAAGTGCGCGTGTTTCTCGACGCACAGATGGAGGCCGGCGATGTGCTGGTCGATGCTGCCCCGGGGTTCGGGTTCGTCGCCCTGAGCGCAACCACCGCGCCTGGTGGACTGCCCACGGTATTCGTGGCCGGCCTCTCTGGTGAACGCATGCAGGCATTGCAGGACGAGGCGCTCCAGCTTGGGGGATGGCTCGACGAGTTGACGGCCGTATTCGAACCAGGAATGGCGTCGTCCATTTCAGACCGACTCGATCCTCAGGGGCGCGTATTCGTGCATTTGGAGTCGGCGCAGGTCGCGGCTGTTTGCGCGTGGCTCAAGCCGTGGCTGGATACCGAGCGCGTGCTCGCGCTGTGCGTCAGCGATGCCGGCAGCTCTACTGCCTGGCCGGAAGCGCGATCGACGCTCGCGTCGGTCGGATTTGCGCCATGCGCGCTGGTGCAGCGCGACGGGGATGCCGTGCTGCTGCCTTGCTTTGACGAGCCGGAGCCGGTCGTGATTGCGTTGCCGCGCTCTTTGGTGGATAAAGATGACCGCGCCGCCGGTGCAACCGGACGCCCGATCTGGTCGCCGGAGACAGATGGCTTCGTGTTCAGCACGCCCCATTGTCGCACCGGATACGGTGTCGTGGGTTCACAGCTGCTGCGCGCGATGCAGGCACGTGGAATTCCCGTCGCATTGCGGGTGATCGGCCCTCTGGACCGACGGTTGGCGGCCAACCCAATGCTCGATGCCGCAGTGGCGAGACAGCAGTCCATCGGCGCGCAGGTACCAAGTGTTCGATTGTCGCAGTCTTTCGATCTGCTCGCGCACACGGAAAGCGGACCGCGGGTTGGATTCACGATTTTCGAACTCGATACGTTCACGCCCTTGGAGATGTCGCATATCCAGGGGCAGGATGCACTCATCGTCTGCACCGAGTGGGCAAGGCAGGTATGCATCGCAAACGGCGTGAGCGTGCCGATTCATATCGTTCCGCTGGGGGTTGATCGCGCGATCTTTCATCAGGCCGTGCCTCCAGAATCGGCTGCCAGAGGCAGGACGACTGACACCCGTTTCTTGCAGGTCGGCAAGCTGGAGCCACGAAAGGGGCAGCTCGAGTTGCTGCGCGCCTTCGAAGCAGCGTTCACGCCACAGCATGCGGTGCAGCTCGTGCTGCATTGCTACAACCCGTTCCTGACGCGCAGCGCCTTCGACGAGCTGGCGGCCCCGTTCCGAACCTCACCGATGCGTGATCGTATCACCGTGATGAGCAGCGAGCTGCCGAACGCGCGCGATGTCGCCGAGCTGATGGCGACCGCCGATTGCGGCGTGTTTGCCGTCCGCGCGGAAGGCTGGAATCTCGAGGCGCTGGAAATGCTCTCGATGGGCAAGACCGTCATCGCAACCGATACGACGGCACACACGGCGTTTCTCACGACGGCCAACGCGCGTCTCATCGAGATCGACGCGCTGGAGCCCGCGTTGGGCGGGGCGGTGACGGGATCGTGGGCGGCGTGGGGAGACGCGCAGCACGGGCAGTTGGTCGAGCATCTCCGGGCGGTGCACACCGAACGTCAGCACGGCACGCTCTTGCCGAACGTGGCGGGGATCGCCACTGCCGAGCGGTTCAGTTGGGAGGCATCAGCGGACGCGCTGCTCGCGGCACTCGCGGCAATTATGGCGTGATCGGAGCGCCCAAGCCGAGCGGCTCGTGTTACGCAGTTAGGCGAACGCAGAGTGCAAGGCGGCAAGTAGCGGTGCGATCGTGCTTGCCCAGTCGCGCGGCGCGCGCTGCCTGATCAGCCGCGCCGACGGGTACCACAGAGTGGTCTCCGTACCGAGGCTCCACCGCCAATCCGGGGTGAACGGGAGCAGGATGAACGTCGGAATCCCCATCCCGCCGGCTAGGTGTGCGATACCCGTGTCCACGGTAACGACCCCGTCCAATGAAGCCAGCATACGAGCAGTATCGAGCCAATTACTCAGCATCTCCGGTTTCTTCAACCGATGATGGTCGGCGGTATAAGTCGCGCCATACTGAAGCGACACCCATTCGATCTCCGGCAGAGACAACAGCTGTGGTAAAAGCGTTTGATCGAAATCGCGCAGCGTCGTCGCCAAAAAGGCTGGATTTCCCTGCCACACCAACCCGAGTCGGCGTTGGCCAGCGCTGTTCGGCGCCAGACGCACCCCAGCATGCAAATAGGGAACGCGTGCGCCCGCGATATCGGCTCCGATGTCCAGTCGATATGGCAACGACAGCATCGGTACGTACCAATCGGTGACCGACGCCTGTCCCTTGGGGACGGCATCAAATCCGCTGGCGATGAACAGCGAGAGTGCGCCAGGGTGGCACTCGACCACCACTCGCTTGGCGCCACGGGCAACCAGATTGCTCACGAAGCGGATGAACTGGAAGTTGTCTCCCTGTCCCTGTTCCGACGTGACCAGGATGGTTTGCCCGGTGAGCGGCTCTCCATGCCATGGCGAGGCTCCCGTGCTCGGCGGCGTCGGCAAGCCACGATGCTCAAAGTCCGCCCAGCCAGCAGCGGTGGGACCACCAAGCAGCGACGTGAGCGCGCGCTGCAATCTTGTGGGACTGTGCTCGGGGCGAATGGCCTCGGCGCGATCGAGCCAGTAGCGCGCTCTGGTAAGATCGCCGAGGGCGTGGCGAATCTGCGCGGCCGTGAGCAGCAGGGCCGGCTGCTTGGACGTCAGCGCCATTGCCCGCTGCATGATGGGCCATGCCTTGTGCGGGTCGCCCTCCGCCCGGGTGGCACCCGCCAGCGCGCCCAGCGCCGCCGGATCCTTCGGACGATGCCGCACCACGCGCTCGAAGCAGCGACGCGCCTCGGTCGGTGCGCCGGCATCGAGCAGCGCGGCACCGAGCTGGTACACCGAGGCGTCGTCGGCGTCGTCTATAGATGCTCGGTACGTGTGCAGCAGCGCCTCGCGCTCGGCTACCGCGTCGCCTGACAGGTGCCAAGCATTGGCCACCATCAGCGCAACGGCGATCTCCTGCGGCATTTCCTGCTGTACCCGGGCGAACGCATCGGCCGCCTCCGTGAAGCGCTCACCCTCGAGTGCGGAAAGGCCGGCGGCGAGCGTCGATTCCACATCGAACGGCACGATCATCGACGGGCGACCGCGGGCGTGACGATGTCGGCCATGGACGTGAGTGACGTGTCGGTTTTGTGACGAGGTGTTCCGGAGTGCCGAGTCATTCGAAATCTCCCACTCAAGTTCTTTTGAGCTCGGACGACAATACACTGTGACCGCGATTCGATAGTCGGATCCGGGCGAGGCACGGATGCCTCAGAGTAAACATCACGGAGGATAGTTTCATGCGTATCAACACGAACGTCGGCGCCATCACTGCTTCGAAGAACATCTTCGTCAACAACATGGCGACGGAGAACAGCATGCGGAAGTTGAGCTCTGGCCTCAAGATCAGCCGTGCGGCTGATGATGCGGCTGGTCTCTCTATCGCGAACAAGCTTCGTACGCAGAGCCGCTCGCTGACACAGGCGGCGTCGAACGCCGAGCAGGGTAATGCGATGCTCCAGATCGCGGAAGGTGCAGCGTCCACGATCCAGCGCATCATCGAACGTCAGAAGGAACTGATCACGCAGAAGGAGTCGACCGGTAACAACAGCACCGTGTCGGCCACGCTCGGTACCGAAATCGCCACGCTCCAGACTGAGTCGGCTCGTATCCTCGCGGATGCGGACTTCCAGGGCGCCTCGGTGTTTGCCTCGCTGGTGTTCCAGGTTTCCGACTCGACTTCGAATGGTACGGTCACGGTCAATGCGGCGCTTACGCTGACCGCGCTCACGGCGTCGTCGACGCTGGCCAACGCCGACACGGCGCTCGACGCGGTGAACGCCACGCTTGCCACCATCGGTGCCGGTCAGAACGTGCTCGACTACACGGTGCAGAACTTGAAGTCTGCGGTCGTGAACGTCCGCGCGGCTGAGTCGACGATTCGCGACGTCGACATGGCGGAAGAAATGGCCAACTTCACCAAGAACAACATCCTGACGCAGGCTGCACAGGCCATGCTGTCGCAGGCGAATCAAGGTAGCCAGAGCGTTCTCCAGCTCCTCCGCTAAACCCGAAGTTCTCCAGTGGGTGATTAACCCCGGGGTCGGCGAGTTCGCCGGCCTCGGGGTATGGCCTTAGAAAAGCAGTTCGGAGGCAAGCATGTCGAGTCCGATCAACATCAGTGGACTGAGCACCGGTATTCAGTGGGGCGACATCGTCGACACGACGATCAAAGCGTATGAATCCCGCCAAGTCAAACCGATTACCGATCGTATCACGAAGCGCGCGGCGCAAAAGACGGCGTGGACCAAAATGCAGGGCCTCGTCGAAACGCTGAACACGAATGCGCGCAATCTGCGGCGCACCGGGTTCGGCGGCTTTCTCGCCACCGTACCCACGAGTCCGAGCACGTCTCGCACGCTGCTCTCTGCCACGGCTTCGCTCACCGCGACGCCGGGGCGTTATCGCGTCGAGGTGCTGCAGCTCGCCGACACGGCGAAGATCGGCGGCGGCTCGGTCTCGGATACCACGGCGGCGCGTGGATTGACGGGATCGATGTCCATCAACGGGACATCGATCGATATTGTCGGCACCGATACGCTTGGCGACATTCGCACCAAGATCAACGACGCCAACGTCGGCGTCACGGCGGCCATCGTGAGCGATGGTGGAACCGCCGGTCGTCTGGTGCTGACGGCCAAGACCGCCGGTACGGGCGGCGTGACCATCGCTGATGGAACCGGTGGCATGGCGCGCGAGCTCGGCTTTATCGACACGCGCTCGAAACCGATATCTTCGGCGACGACCGCCGCCGCGGTGGCGCTGGGCATGGCAGTGTCCCCGCAGCCCGCGAGCATCCGGGTAGGGAGCACGGTCATTACCGCGGACCTCGCGACGGAGTCGATCGCCGCCATCGCGGCGAGGATCAACGCCGCTGGTGGCGCGGCGGCGGTGGAGCCCGAGGTGTACGGCAGCGAAACACGTTATCGCCTGGTGGTCGACGGCAACGTCACGGCCGTGAACGGCGATGTAAACTCGCAGGCGGTGATCGACGCCCTCGGTTTTGCTGCCGGCACCTCCGGCAGTGTGAAGCAGACGGTGCAGACGCCGGTGTACACCGACGCAGCCGATGCCGTGGCTGGTGCCTCGACGTCGCTGGTGGGGCTCAAGTTCGGCGGCTCGGCCTCGAATCTCGCGGTCGGCGATGCGATCAACATTCGCGGGATGCGGGGTGATGGCACCGCCGTGATGATCGGGCTCGTGGTTGGCGCGAGCGACACGATGCAGACGTTGCTGAACAAAGTGAACGATGCGACCACCGGCTTCGGTTCGGGTACGCGTACGGCCACCGCGGCCCTCGGTGGCGACGGTCGCATCCGTCTCACCGATGCGACCGGCGGCGCGTCGCGTCTGTCGCTGGCGATGTCGGTGACCTACGCCGACGGCACCACCGGCTCACTCGGCGCGGCCGCCACGTCAGTCACCGGACGCAGCCGCGCGCTGCAGGTCGGTCAGGTTGCGGTGATCCGTGTGGATGGCCGTGAGATCACGCGGTCGACCAACAACATCACCGATGCTATCGCCGGTGTGACACTGTCTTTGAGCACCGCCGAACCCGGCACCGAGATCGACGTCACCATCGATCGTGATGTGAAGGGGACGGTCGACTCCGTGCAGAAGTTCGTGGACGCGTACAACGAGATCCGGAAGTTTTTCGACGAGCAGCGTCTTTCCGATGCGCCATTGTACGCCGATACGCTGCTGCGAGGTGTTGTGAGCACGTTTCAGGACGCGCTGCGTACCGACGTGTCGAGTAACGTGACCTACAACAAGCTCACGATCGCCGGTGTGACGCTCGACCGCAACAGCATCCTGACGTTCAACCAGGACACGTTCAAGACGGCACTTGCCGACAAGCCTACGGAGATTGAAGCCCTCTTCGGATTCTCCGGTGTGGGTCAGGCGTTCGTGACTGCATCCGACAATGCGACGCAGTTCGGCATCGGTACGATCAGCGCGCAGCTCAAGAACATCAATCAAACCACGATTCTGCTGAAGAAGCGTGAGGCCGACGCGCAAAAGCGTATCGAACTCAGGCGGGAGCAGCTCGTATCGCAGTTTACACGTATGGAAGAGGCGATGAGCCGATTGAACTCGCAGAGCAGCTCGCTGCTTTCGAGCGTGAAGGGACTTCAGGGCAACAACTAACTGCCGATACTCAGGAGTAACACGCAGTTCCCGAAGTTGTCCTGACTCCAGCCACCGTCCTGATGTCCTACGCCAGCCAGTCCTCGTCGTATCGCGAAATGGAGATCCAGTCGGCATCTCCCGAGCGACTCGTCGTGATCGTGTTCGAGCAACTGGTCGTGAACCTGGAGCGTGCGCGGATCGCGATGGACCGCAACGATATCGAGTTGCGTGTCACGTCGCTGCGCCGTGCGCGCGGCCTGGTCGGTGAGCTGCTGGCCACGGTCGATTTCGAGAAAGGTGGTGCACTCGCAACGCAGCTGGCCGATCTGTACCAGTTCATGCTGTACGAGCTGGTGGACATCGGACAGCGGAAGGATGTGGTCACGCTGCGCAAGCTGGTCAACATTGCCACCGCGCTCCGCGATGGTTTCACCACGGCCGCCCAGTCGGTATCGCCGGGCGTACGCCTGAAGACCGCGTGACTCGAAATTCGATCATGAACGCCTTCGATACGATTCGTAGCGCACGCTTCGGCCGTCGCGGTCCCGAGGGCCGCCAGGCGGCCGCCCGCGGCGCCCTGGCGATCTGTGCCAGCGCCGACGCGCTCGCCCGCGAAGCCGTCGAAGTAGTCGGTGAGGATGACGACCGTCTGTTCAGCCTTCTCGAACAGCGCGATGAGATGTTGCAGGATCTCAGCGAGCATCTGGTGATGCTGCGTCTCGAGCGCCCGACCGCCGATAGCCCCCTCTATGCGGCCACGGAACGGGCGGTCGATGCCGCGGACGCGATGCTCACCGAAGTCTCCGCGGCGCTGAGCACGTCGCACCGGGTCACCATGGAGCTGGCCGCCAAGGTGGCGCGCCGGACCGACGAGATCCGGCGTGAGCTCGATGCCGTGCAGCGTGCGAGCAGTGCCGGACTCGGATACGGAGCGGCGGCCGGAGCACATCTGGTCGATCGGTTCCGCTGACCGGAGTCCTGGCGAACATGTCCATGAAACCGGCCACCCCCGAGGCGTTCAGCTCGCTGTTACAGGAGAAGATGCACGAGCTCGATCAGGCGGCCTGGCACGAGGCGTTGATGGAGCATGACGAGGTCGAACTGCTGCGGTTGCGGGCGGCGTACCTGATAAGCGGCACGGATGGCAAGCCGTGGCATACGGGGGCCGCTGTGCACTTTCAGCAAGATCTGTCGAAAATGGATGTTCCGGCACCTACGCTCGACATCTGCTACCCCGCGCGAACGCCGAGACCGTTGGTTGCTCTCGACCGGGCTCTACCTGCACCACGTGGGCGACAGGGACGTCGCGTTCCGGGATAAGGAAATCCCTTCGAACTGTAAAGTTACGCGCCATTCCTGCCGAGAGTCCCAAATGAGGAGGAACCCCTATGCGAATTAACGGAAGCAGTTTCGATCCACTACGCCCGACGCCGACGAGCAGCCCTGCCGTACAGCGTCCCGCGCAGGAGATCACGCAGTCACCGGCCACCAAGCCGGTCAAGTCGGACTCGGTCCAGATCTCGGACGCGGGTCGTCGTCTGAACACTGAGCAGGCGAACGCCCTGAACCCGGAACGTGTGGCCGAGCTACGCACGAAGGTGCTCACGGGCGCCCACAACACTCTCGATGTCGTGGACCAGGTAGCGCGCCGTATTCTGACGCGCGGCGATCTGTAGGTCTGCGGCCCACTCCGACCGGCACGATCAGGAGACCGGCAGTATGAAGTTCCTTGTGGTGGACGATTCCGCGACTATGCGGCGCATCGTGATCAATTCGCTACAGCGCATCGGCTTCAGCGACACCGTCGAAGCCGGCGACGGCCAGGAAGCGCTGGCGAAGTTCGACAGTTCGATCCAGTTCGTGATCACGGACTGGAACATGCCCAACATGAGCGGCACCGAGTTCACGAAAGTGCTTCGGTCGCGTGATGATGGGCGACATGTGCCCGTTCTGATGGTAACGGCGCGTTCCGTAAAGGAAGATATCCTGACGGCGATGGAAGCAGGCGTGAACAACTACATTGTCAAGCCTTTCACTCCGCAGGTGCTGAAGGAGAAGATCGATGCGCTCCTCCCGGCCGCCGCGGCCTGAGGATCTGTCCAATGACCAGCACCCGTGCCCAGGAAGTGTTGTACGAGTCCGAAGCGGCCCTTCGCCTCGTCGACAAAGAATTGACAGGCATGCATGACGTTCGAGACGCAGCGGAGACGACGGCGCGAGTCGTTCCTATGCTCTCGCTGTCGGAACTCCCGCAGATTCTCGAACAAGCGAACGCTCAGATTCTGAACGTGCTGTCGCGACTACGCGAAAGCCGCGCGGCGCTGCAGACGAGTGCACTCGAGAAACTCGCGACGACGCACGAGAAGATCCGTGAAGTCACGTCCGCGACGGAAGATGCGGCCACCAACATCATGGACGCTTGCGACCGCGCTACGCAAATGGTCGACGAGCTTGATACCATCGATGCCGCAGCGAGCCCCGATCGCGAGAAGGCGGGCGGAATCCGCGCCGACCTGCGCGACGAGCTGTTCCTCATGATGGGCGCCCTCCAGTTCCAGGACATCACGTCGCAGCAACTGTCGCACGCGTCGGCGGTGCTGGTGGAGATGGAGTCCCGGCTGCTCGACGTGGCGAAGCTCTTCGGCCACAATGCAGACCACGTGCAGATCATCTCCGTAGGGGGGCATAGTGCGCCCGATGAGGCGACCTACGATCCGAACGCCACGACGCTGAACGCTGAGACACGCCAGGCGCTGGCCGACGAGATCTTCACAACCGTACGCGCTACCGCAGCGTAGCGCCCCCGGCGCTCCGACGCGTGACCACGACGGCCCGTGCCTTCACCGGTACGGGCCGTTCGTCGTCTGCCCCTGTCGAATCTGCGGGTAGTGGTAAACCTGACGGACATGCAAGCCGATACTGCACAGTGATGATCGTGCCCACCTGGGTACCGAATGCAGACCTCCGACGATTCGCCCGTGTCTTCACTCAATCTCGATGATGCCGCCACGCTGCTGATGCAGCTGGAAGCGACCGATACCGCCGATCTCACGATGCTGCGTGAAGCGCTCACCGATCTCGCCTTCGAGAATCGCGTACCGCACCGTGCGCAGCCCTTCGTGGCTCGCGCGGCGCGCGTGCTTGGCACCATCATCAATGGTACGGCGCCCGATATTCCGGCGGCCTTCGCCGATGTCAGCGGCGCCATTGAGGAAGCGATGCGGGCGAGTGAGGGCAGCGTGTCCCCGGCCGATCGCGTGGTGGCGCGCGCTGGAGACACGACCGCCGCCGCCGTAGCCGCCAGCGTGCCCACCTTCGAGCTCGACGAGCCCGTTGTGCCGTTCGAGCCGAAGCGCTCACCGCAGCACAACGTGGGCGTCGATCAGCTACCCGACGATGCCGACCGTGACTTGCTCCCCGATTTCATCACGGAGAGCAACGAATGTGTGGTCAACGCCGAAGTGGCTCTGCTGCAACTCGAAGAGTCTCCCGACGACGACGAAGCGATCAACACCGTATTCCGCGCGTTCCATACGGTGAAGGGCACATCGGCATTCCTGGGACTTCCCCGCATTGCCGCGTTCGCGCATGAAGCGGAATCGCTGCTGAGCCGCGTGCGCGACAAGGAGATCGCGTACACCAAGGGTTGCGCCGACCTCGCGCTGCGCTCGGCGGATATGCTCAAAGCGCTACTCGTGTCGGTGGAGACCGGGCTGAACGGCGACGGAAAGCTCCCGATCCCCGGTGGCTATCACGAACTGCTCGACGCACTCGCCGGGTACGATCCTGCGCGCGACGCCGACGGGGTGTCGCTGCCGACGCCCTCCGCGTCCGTCGTCGCCGACGCCGACGACATCTTCCCCATTGCCACAGGATCCACCCCAACGATTGCGTCGACGACGTCGGCTGTGGCCGCCACCAACGGCACCGGGAACAAGGCGCGGGTGGAGTCGAACGCCGACGCCACGATCCGCGTGCGAACCGATCGGCTCGACCGCTTGATCGACATGGTCGGCGAGCTGGTGATTGCGCAGTCGATCATCGCCGGCGATGAACTGTTCGGCACTGGCAAGCAGCACGATCTGCTGCGCAAGGTCACGCACGCGGGCAAGATCGTCCGTGAGCTGCAGGATCTCAGCATGTCGATGCGCATGGTGCCCCTGCGGGCGACTTTCCAAAAGCTCACGCGGGTCGTGCGCGACACAGCGTCGAAGGCATCCAAGACGGTGCAGTTCGTCACCGAAGGCGACGATGTGGAGATCGACCGTAATATGGTCGACGTGCTTGGCGATCCGCTCGTGCACATGGTGCGCAACGCGGTGGACCACGGCGTCGAGGGCCCCGACGAGCGCGAAGCGAACGGTAAGCCGCGTCTCGGTGTAGTGCGTCTGCACGCCTATCATGCCTCGGGTAACGTCGTCGTCGAACTCAAGGACGACGGTCGTGGTCTGCACCGCGACAAGATCGTGAAGAAGGCGATTGAGAAGCGGCTGATCGACAGCGACAAGGGCATGACCGACAGCGACGTGTTCAACCTGATCTTCGCGCCTGGCTTCTCCACTGCTGAACAGATCACCGACATCTCCGGTCGTGGTGTCGGCATGGACGTCGTGCGTCGTAATCTCGAGAAGATTCGTGGCCGCATCGACATCACGTCGGCGCCGGGCAAGGGCACCACATTCGCCATCCGTCTCCCGCTCACGCTCGCCGTGACGGACGGCATGCTCGTGCGCGTCGGCGATGAACGTTTCGTGATACCACTCACGCATATCCACATGAGCTTCCGCCCGGAGCAAGCTATGCTCTCAACGGTGGTTGGACGCGGGGAAGTCGTACTGCTGCGCGGCGAGTTGCTGCCCATCATCCGGCTGCACCGTCTATTCGACGTCACTGGCGCCGTACAGTCGCCGCTCGACGGCCTGCTCATGATCGTCGGCGACGGTGATCGCCGCACCGCACTTCTGGTGGATGACCTCCTCGGTCAGCAGCAGGTCGTAGCCAAGACCCTCGGTGACGGCCTCGGCAAGGTGCCGGGCGTGAGCGGTGGTGCCATCCTGGGCGACGGTCGCGTGGGCCTCATTCTGGACGTCTCCGAGACGGTGGCGCTGGCGCAGAGCCACGAGCCGCCGCCGGTGCGTCGCGATCGTCTGCTCGCGGCCTGATCAGGCCATCCTCCGTACGGGTCATCGGACCCGGATACCCTCTTTCCATTTCGAGCGAGCCATGAGCACGCACACTGAATCGATTCCCATCGGCGCGGCCCAGGCCCGCGCTGGTAAGTATCTTACGTTCTTTCTCGCTGGCGAAGAGTACGGCCTCGAGATTCTGAAGGTGAGTGAGATCATCGGCATGCAGCCGATCACGCGCGTGCCCCGCATGCCGGAGTTCGTGCGCGGCGTCATCAACTTGCGCGGCAAGGTCATTCCGATCACGGACCTCCGCAGCAAGTTCGGCATGGAGCACGACGGTACCGAAGACAGCTGTATCATCGTCGTGCAGATGCGCGGCATCATGACCGGTGTGGTGGTCGATCGCGTGAGTGAAGTCGTCGCGATCGCCGAGGCGGATATCGAAGACGCACCAAGCTTCGGCTTCGGCATCCACACCGAGTTCCTGCTCGGCATCGGCAAGACCGGTGGACGCGTGAAGTTGTTGCTCGATATCGACAAGGTGCTCGCCACCAGCGAGATGGCGGCGCTCGAAGCCGCGCAGTCACACGCCGTCTGACCAATGCCCGCCTCGATGTCCAGTCACGCACTCTTCACCGAGTGCGAAATATCGCCTGCGCAGTTTGCGCGTATCGCCGACGTGCTCCACGAGCATGCGGGAATCCGTATGCGCGAAGGCAAGGAGGGGCTCGTGCGCGCCCGCCTGGCCAAGCGACTCCGCAAGCTCGATCTGCCCGACTTCGATGCCTACCTCGATTTTGTGGAGAGGGAGCCGTCCCGTCGCGAGTTCGCCGAGATGATCGATGCGCTCACCACGAACAAGACCAGTTTTCTGCGCGAGGCGTCGCACTTCGACTTCCTGCGCGATGCGGTCTTCCCCACGCTGAAAGGTCCGGTCCGGATCTGGAGCGCGGGCTGTTCGAGCGGTGAGGAGCCGTATACGCTCGCCATGCTCGCGAACGAGAGCTTCAGCGACATCGCCACGCGCGACGTGCGCATTCTCGCGACCGACCTCAGTCATCGCGTGCTGGCCACGGCGAAAGCGGCGACGTATCCGTCCGAGAACATGTCCGACGTGCCGTCGGCATGGATGCAGAAATACTGGACGCGCCAGCGCGACCCCCAGGGCCGCGAGACGTGCGAGGCGGGCAAGCCGTTGCGGCGACTGGTCCATTTCGCGAAGCTGAACCTGATGGAACGGTGGCCGATGCAGGGGCCGTTCGACGCCATTCTCTGTCGCAATGTCATGATCTACTTCGACAAGGCCACCCAGCAGCAGCTCGTCGAGCGCTACTGGGAGCTGCTTCGCCCCGGTGGACATCTCTTCGTCGGGCACTCGGAAAGTCTCACCGGCCTCACACACCGCTTCCGGTATGTGCAGCCTGCGGCCTACGCGAAGTAACGTGGGTACGATTGCGCCTGCGCGCGCGGTCGATCAGGTCGTGGGCGTCGCCGACGTGAAAGTCTCCAATACGTCGGGCCAGCGACTGATCACCTACGCCCTTGGTAGCTGTCTTGGTGTCGTGGTGTATGACCCGGTCGTCTCTGTTGCGGGACTGCTGCACGTCATGTTGCCCACAGGGACCATCGACGAAGCCAAGATGAAGGAGAAGCCCGCCATGTTCATAGACAGTGGCGTGCCGCTCCTGTTCAAAGAATGCTACAAGCTGGGCGCGAAGAAAGAACGCATGCAAGTACGGGTGGCTGGCGGCGCGCATGCCGGTGCTCGTGAAGAAGACGACCGTTTCCAAATCGGCAAGCGCAACATGATCGCGCTGCGCAAGCTGCTGTGGAAGAACGGCGTGATGGTGCATGCGAACGATACAGGGGGCGTGCAGACGTCCCGTACGATGTGGGTGGACGTGACCACAGGCGAGGTCACGCTCAAGATCAATGGCGCCGAAAGCAAGCTCTGATGCAACGGACACCAACTCATGGCCTTTAACGTTCTCGTGGTCGACGACAGTGCCGTTATGCGGCAGATGGTCGTGCGCACCCTCAGGATGAGTGGTCTTCCGCTGGGCACGGTCTTCGAAGCCGGCAACGGCGAAGAAGGACTGTTCGTCCTCCAGGAACAATGGGTGGACCTACTGCTCCTGGATATCAACATGCCGGTGATGAATGGCGAAGAGATGCTACGGCGTCTTCGTGCCGCACCGGAAACCGCCTCGCTACCCGTCATCGTGGTGTCCACGGAGGGCAGTGAGACCCGTCTGGCGGCGCTCCATGAGTTGGGCGCGGCGATTGTCCGAAAGCCGTTCGCGCCGGAGACCCTGCGCGACACCATTCTGCGTATTACTGGAGTCACCGATGCCGAGTACTACGGTCCAGTCCCTGTCGCGAGCGACGACAGCGACTTTTGAGGAGCTCGCGCTCCTCTTTCCGGAGCATGAGCTTTCGCCGGAACAGGCCGCGGCCCCGCTCGACGTCGCGGTGTCGGTGGAGTTCCGTGGCCCGCAGCGCGGCCGGCTCGTGCTTCGGGCGTCGTCCACCATCCTGTCGTCGATCGCGGCGAACATGCTGGGCGAAGACGC
>NZ_JBDNFF010000434.1:0-5328 GCF_041689975.1 Gemmatimonas sp. | reverse complement strand
CGCCCGCCGGACCAGTCGGTCCTGCGACACCCGTGTCTCCCGTCGGACCTGTCGGACCTGCGTTACCAGTCGGTCCAGTCGGTCCCGTCGGTCCAGTCGAGCCTGTCGGTCCCGTCGAGCCTGTCGGTCCCGTCGAGCCTGTCGGACCTATTTCGCCCGTGTCGCCAGTCGGTCCTGCGTCGCCAGTCGGACCTGTCGGCCCAGCGACCGTTGACGCTGCGCCCGTGTTGCCTGTCGGACCCGTCGGCCCCGTGTCACCTTTGGCGCCCGTTGGTCCTGTCGGTCCTGCAACCGTGGACGCAGCGCCCGTGGCGCCGGTCACGCCTATCGGTCCTGTCGGTCCCGTCGGACCTGTCGGACCAGCGACCGTTGACGCTGCGCCCGTGGCACCCGTCGGACCCGTGTCGCCCGTGTCACCTGTCGGACCTGTCGGGCCCGTGTCGCCGGCGACGCCCGTCGGTCCCGCCGACCCCGTGGTGCCCGTGTCACCCGTTGGTCCTGTCAGCCCCGTTGGACCTGTCGGCCCCGTCGCTCCCGTGTCACCCGTCGGACCCTGGACTCCCTGAGTTCCTTGCGGACCAGTCGGTCCCGCAATGGTCGACGCAGCCCCCGTCGGCCCCGTCGCGCCCTGCGGACCCGTAACGCCGATGTCTCCAGGCACCCCCTGCGGCCCGGGGACGGTAGAGGCCGCACCGACTGGACCTTGGATGCCGGGAGCGCCTTGCGGGCCTGTCGACCCTGTCGACCCTGTCGCCCCTGTCGCCCCTGTCGACCCGGTCGTTCCCGTTGGCCCCGGGGGGCCCAGACTGCCCTGGGCTCCCGGTGGACCTGCAACGGTCGAGGCGGGTCCGACGGGGCCCTCTGGCCCGTTGCTACCGCGAGCCCCGACGATGGGTGAGATGGAAACCGTCGTGACGTCCTCAACGACCACCACCTTCGTGATGTCCTCAACGACCACCACCTTCGTCACCTCCGGGCGGACGACGATGGTCTTTCCGTTCCCTAGTATCATGCGGACACCCGAGCCATCCCCTCAAAGCGGGTGATGTCGGTTGCGCTTGTGCAGTAAAACTCGTAGTTGCCGCGAGCGACGGGCGCCGAAGCGACGGCCGACAGCGTGAAGTTGAACGTGGTGTTCGTCCCGTCATACAGAGCAGAGACCGGCAGGGTGAAGTTGCCGAACATCGCAGTGTGGGGACCGGACCAGTCCACTGCATTCACGATCAACGTCAGGTTGACCTCGTCGCCTTGCCACCAAAGCAGCTCCAACTGGATCGGCAACTGGGAGAGGGTGACCTGGCTCATAGCCGGATACTACGTGATCGATCAGCCAAACCGCTCGCCAGTGCTGCGGTCAGCTCCAGTAGCCCACGAGATCCACAATCATGTGCGCTGGAGTCGAGATGAAGATCTTGAACGAACCATCTGCAGCGAGAGGCACGAAGCACTCGTTGGCGACCGCTCCGCCGACGGGGTAGTTCACCTTCGACGTGTCGGGCCTGCCGCCCTCTTTCCACGCTGAAGCGAACCCGGCCGCTGGCCCACCGAGAATGGTGATGTTGACGGTCGCGCCGAGCTTCCCTACCGAGCCGTCAAGCTTGCAGGTGTACTCCCCCGCCTTGAGCGGAGCACCGTAGGGCTTGGTTGGGTCGCCGAAACCTCGGGTGTCCCAACGGGTGGCTGATACGGCCTCGAATGTGTCCATGATTGCGATCCTTTGGTAGCCGAGAGGTGGCGGGACGGGTTGCGGTGCGGGGGTCGGATAGAAGGCCGGGATGGGGTGGCCAGCGACCGGTCGGTGCCGTCCGTCATTGACCCAGGTGCGCTGACCGTCATGCTCGATCGGCTGACCATGCCAAGGCTCCCAGCCCCGTTGCCCTGGAGTTCCGACGTTGGCGTGAATGCCCCATACTGCCGCCTCGGGGCTTCCCTGCACCGGTAGGAGGCCTGCAGGGATCATGCTGGTGTGAGCGGAGTCGGGGCGGCGCACGACGTAATCGAGGGCGGTGAACCACTTCGTGCCGTCTCGGAACGTCTGTGTCTGGTGGAACGACTCGCCCCGTTGCGATGCCGGGGAGGTTCCTGATGGGGTGGGGCGCCATCCGTCACCGACGCCGAGCACGCCATCGCGAGCGACGATGAGGTTCAGGTGACGGCGCTTGGCTTCGGGCTCCATGTGCTGGAACTCGCGACGAATCAGTTCGTCGAGCGTCACCTCCTCGCGCTTGTACCCGATTGGGTACATCGTCTCAGTCATGGCGTGGAGGCAGGATTGAGGCGGGCGTGGCGCCCTTCTTGAAGATGGAGCCGGAAGCAAGCGACGTCGCCACCGACAGGATCGTCATCGCCAGCCCGCCGCCGAGCCCGGCAGCCCAGTCGAACTCGAAGGCGTTCACCGGGCCCGCATCGGAGATGGCGAACACGGCGATCACGCCCTGGAAGAACGACTTGATGCCACGATCGGCCACCTCGACGGCGAAGTCGGTGTCGAGCAAGCTCATGACTCGTCCTGTGGGATCTGGATCTCGGCGCCTTCGACCCAGTCGACTCCTGGGTTGGCGAGCACCAGATCGAGGCCTCGTGAGCGCCTGTCGAACAGCTTTCCGGCCACGATGGAAGGGTTGTCCCCGCTCTCGAGCACGTACACGCCCATGCGGGGCTCGCGCTTGGGAGCTTCCTCGGCCACTTGCTCCAGCGCTTCGACCAGATCCTGCTTCGTCATGGAGTCGCGTCCGGCGATGTCGGCGTCCTGGGCCTGCTCGTACAGTTCGTCTTTGGTGGGTTCGCTCATCGTCGCATCATGACACGGCGTCGCCATTCATGTCCATCGACGACCACGGCGCCACGTTCAGCTCCGCCCCAGTTCGCAGGCCGTACGCGACGTAGCTCCACTCCGACATCAGTCACCCAGCCGTGTTGCCGAAAACGATGTCTGCCAGTTAGGGACGCCTCCGGGTGCGGCGGGAAGGTTGATGTCTCTCTCGCTGAACACGACCACCTCAAAGTAGTCGGTCGCAACGGCCCGCACGATAGTTGCCCCCGTAAGGGAGGGCAGCGCGCTGGTGTACGGAGGCATTGTTATCCTCACAGCAGCGTGCCTCTCAGCCGATGCACCGTTCCGCCGTATGTAGCTTTGACGATCGCTGCCCTGCTCGATGTAGGCGGCCGTAAATGTAACCGTGTGGGCAAAAAGCCAAAGCCCGTCGCCACCGGCCGGAATTGTGATGCGGCTGGTGTTCACGGACGTTGAGTGCAGCCCGCCCACGTCAAACGTTTCCGTGTTGAACAGAACGGCAGTTGCGGTCGTGGCGCTCACGGATTGGACTGCGGTAGTCGTCAGGAGGCAGGCCAACCGGTATCCGAGCTGCGCGTCGAGTTGCGCTTTCGTTTGCGCCTTCGAGGCGTTACCGGCCTGGTCGTACCAGAGGATGCGATCGGTTGACGCAGGGCTCGCCTTCGTGGGCAGGGTTGAAAGCCAGTTCTTGAGCAGGATTGGCAAAGACATCAGTTCATCTCCTTGGTGGTGTCAGACTTGCACATAGAGGCTTGCGCCATCGTCGGCCAGCAGATCCTCGCCGGCGTCCGACTGAAGCGAATGGGCTCCCGGGAGGAGGGTGAAACCGCAGGCAGCGGTGGCCATGATGGCGTCGTACTCTGCGGCCGAATACGAGACCTGGATATACGGCGAGACTGGCACTGCGCCGACCCCCGGCCAGTCTCCCCACGGTCCGTTGAAGGCATTGCTGTTTTCTCGAGATGTCCCGCTGAACGTCATGACCGCGGCATCGAAATCGAAGGTGCGGTCACCCGCAATCAGTGAGACGTTCGGGAATATGTGGCCGACGGCGGCCGGGATCAGCGAAGTGTCGCAAGAGTCGGCGCCTGCACCGGCAACCTTCGTGATGAACTCGAGATACAGGTCGGCGCCAGCCGGGTCGTTCGTCCCTGGGGCGGCCCATCCGATGTTGTTGCCCGGGAACCCGGTCCCAGCCCTGCCGGTCACGACATCCCCGCCGAACAGCAGGTACATCGCTTCGTGATCGAAGTACGTCAGCTCGCCCGTCAAGGCGTACTGGACGAGCTTGTCCTTCTTCCTGTAGACCCATGCCGTGTCCCCGCAGTTCGTCTGAGCCTCGAACGGGGTGAACGATTCGTATTGCGGTGACGCGGTCGCCGAGAGGATGCCCGTGGTTACAATTGCCAATGGCGGTCCCGTCAGCGGCGAGCAGTCCGGCCCCAGCATCGCCGCGCGAACAAGGCAAACCGAGTGCTGCCCAACGCAAATGTCACCGGGGAGAGTGGATGCCACGTCCGCATTCTGGCACGCTCAAGCCCCGAACAGCTACGACCGCACCCCGTTCTCCGGGATCACGGTGAGCTGCGGGTGAGTCACTGATGTTCTCACCGTCACCCTGCGGCCGCTGCGGGTCATCTCGTAGCACTCCACGCCGAGTCCCCAACCACCGAATGCAGCGCCTTCGCAGCGCAGTAGTGACGAGCGACGTCTTCGGGTCCGTTCACATCAGATTCGGAGAACACTCCGCAGGCGTGATACTTGTCGACGAGCCGGTGGTCGCGTAGGTGAAGCGAGATGTACAACTGCAGCGGTCCGACACAGCACCAGGTGCGAACAGCGGGCTCGGCCCGACAGTTCGACTCGCGCCAGACGATGCCGTCGAAATACGCTGGCAGGCCGACGTCGATTCGATGCCAGCGCATCAGATCGCAGCCCGTCAACCCTTCAGGCTCCACAACGGCGGGCGGTGGTGGGGCGATGAGCTGGGTCTGCTCGCCTCTCACGGCTTGCTCGGTGGCGGTTGCTCCAGTGGTGATTGTGAGGATGGCTGCGAACAGCGCAGCAATAAAATCATTTGGCATAGGTGACTCCTTTGGTGGGGGGACGCCAATTCGGACAGACCATCAAGTCTTCCCGACCGGTGACCTCAATGTCTGAGCGCCGCTGGCCGGACTTCAGCTTCAGGACCGCCCCGCATCGGGTGGTGACGAGCACGCCGGCTCGCTCCTTGAGCATGTGCGTCACGATCGATTCCTGCGGTTCAGTTCGGATCGCAAGGCGACGTTGACGATGTCAATCCGCTCGGCGTGGCCCTTCATCAACTCGAGCCGGACGGTCTGCAGCGACCAGCCGTGAAACGCCAAGCCCGCAGTGAGCGCCCAGGCGGCTGAGCGGAAGTCGCCTCGGATCAGCTCGACGACCATCCAAGTCAGGCACCAGAGCGCCCAGAACGAAAGCCAGTTGAAGCGCTTCAATTCTTCATTGCTCCGAACGCCTTGATCAGCTCGGTGTCGGTGGGATCGGTGGTCATG
>NZ_JBDNFF010000433.1:0-14534 GCF_041689975.1 Gemmatimonas sp. | reverse complement strand
TGAGTTCTGAGTGCAGAACGGCGACAGAGCCATCGTGAGTTTCGACTTCGAAGGTGTTGGGACTACGAATGTCGCGTATCGATGCCTCGATATCGAGAAAACCTGCCCCATGTTCAAAGTTGGCCGGCTGTGGTCGATCGACACTCCAGTAGTCATCACAGAGGTGACGTACGGTGCAGAGCTGGCACGACTCGATTTCGATTTTCGCCTCCGCAGATTGCGACAGCGACGAATCGGCCGCCGAAATCCGCTCGGCCAGATTGGCCGCAGCGTCGTCAATCTCACCCGGAGTCGGGGTGACCTCGCAAATCCCATGTGGGTACGCAACAGCCAAGGTCAAGGTCCGTGAAGGTGAGTTGTTTCGAACGTCGTCACCTTGCCAGAGGACGGCGTAGAGCATGAGTTGCTCAATGTGTTTCTCTTGGGGTGCCCCAGTTTTGAAGTCGGTGATGACGACACGCTCCTCGCTTATGGTGACAAGATCCGCAATACCTGCAATGCGTAGCTCGCGGTGCTCGAGTCGTTGCTCGGGAAAATTGCCGAGCCCGAGTTGGTGTCCTTGAGGCTTGACGGCGCGTCGTGCTTCGTTAACGAAGTCTGGCTGTGACGGTTGGGCCGGGTTGGTCGGCGCGAGCGTCGTGGATCCAAGCATCCGTTGGACGTCGGTTCGAATCGACGACGCGTCGCGACTCAGGCTTCGGCGCAGCGAGTCGCAGGCATTGCGCATCCGTGGGTTAGAACCGAACGACACGATGACGCCATTGATTGCTGTGTCGATGATGGATGAGATACCGCCGATCCGTCGCATTACGGCGACGGCCTCACCGCTGCGTGTTTCACCAACGCCCGCGAGTGAGAGTTGCGAGATGATCGTCTCGATCGCAGAGTGAACGACGATTCCTCTGACGGCCGCTCTGCTTGGTCGGGACGGGTAGCCCCAACCGGGCCAAACGCTCGGGTAGGCACCCCGAGAGATGGCAAACTTGGCGGGGCATCGTTCGGCTTCAGTGAGCGCTGAGAAGCTCCAGCGCTCCGGCGCTAACGCTAACGAGAAGTCAGAACCATGAATTCTCCTGATGGATTCAGTCACTTCAGCATCTCGCAGACCTTGCCAGTGGCGGCGGGGAGATTCATCGATATCCAGAGTTCGTCGATCAGCACCACAGGCACCTCGACTTGGAACTCCTTTAGTTCGTTGAGCGCTGGCATCGCCGAGTGGTCCTGTGTGAGCGGCGGATGGAGGCCAACCGCAATAGAACGGTCGCCCTTGCGAATGAGGATCGGGACCTCGACTGGATCGAGTCCTGTGACAACGATCATCGCATTTCGTTCGATCGTGGCGCCTTCCAGGTCGAGGCGAGACAGGTCGGCGAATAGCAGATCCGTCGATCGACGCAGCCGAACGGGATCGATGGAAGGCACAACGCCATAGAGGACATAGCGCAGCAGCATCGCTCCGAGGTGCCGATCCAGATTCTTGTGATCGAATCGATTCTTGAAGCTCCGGAGACATCGGTAGCAAGATCGGTCGCAATTCGCCGAGCAAGTCTCGAGAAGGAGCAGCGCCTCTTTGAACAGCTGTGATCCGAGATCGCCGGCACGTCGCGCAAACCCGGCGCCTCCAGCAAGTGTGTCGTAGACGTAGATCTCGGACTCCAATCCCTCGGGGCCGAGATCCGACAACGCTGGCCGAAACTCTGCCATCAGCTCACCCGGTTCCAGTTCGAGAAGGCGAGTTGCTGCGAGCGTCAACGCGTCCGCCACCGTCCGCAGCGCGATTTGACTCGATAGATACGTGGGATGCAGCGACAGGGGGGCGTCCACCGTTAGCGAGACCAGAAGGACGTCGGTGAAGAAATCAGTCCCGAGGACAAGACCTCTTGTTCTCCGGGCCCCATCGCATTGCTGGGCCCGCCGATCTGGGAATGGTTTGAGGTGCGGTTGAAGCAGGTCGATCGCTGGGGAGACCGACTGCTCGATGCGCCCGCATCGAACGCAGTAGTCGTAGCCGCCGGCACGGCCACCGGTGTTGGAGACCAGCAGCTTGTCCCGTTTGTAGTACGTCCTCAGCCGTTCGCCCAAGGGACGCCACTCGCCCCCATCCTGCGGGCCCGGCGCGACCAGCTTGGCGCGGGTCGCGTATCCGATTGCGGGTTGGTCTTCAGTCGATACGCCCTCGTCATCGAAGGCTGGATGGGCGAATCCCGGCGGTCTGAGCCAATATTGGGCTTGACCAAACGAGTCCTCGGCGCCACACGCCTCACAGTTTTCGACTGCGCCTCGCTCTGCTTCATCTGCCTCGACAGTTTTAGCGTAGTGGCATTGGGTGCATTCGAAGTACAGCTTGCGCTGTTCCCAGGCCTCGCGCCGTTCTGATGGCATCGGGGAATAGATCGCCCCGGATCTCCACTCCCGACCGTCGATCCAAACCCGCTTTCCTGGGGCGTATTGACTCAAGGCAATGTCGAGACCCTGTGTCGGAGCGTAAAGGTACTCCTGGCGAAAAGGATCAGAATTGCGATCGAAGACATGGAAGCCCACGACGTCGGTCGGAAACGCATAGCGCGGTAGGACGCCCTTGTAGAGCAATCGATCCAGGAGGTTTAGGGTTGAGCGCTGCGTCGAAGCAGTGGCCGTCGAGTCTGCAGTCGCTTCGTCAGGATCGGTTTCCTCGATCGCTGACGCTGCAACTCCACCAACGGGAACCTCGAGGGCTGCATCGATTGCGCCGACCGTATTCGCGACGAGCGTTTCTAGAAGTTGATCTCGATCGTGGCCATTCAGCTCTACCGGCAGCCAAGAAGCAACTCCCTCGGTGAGGCGCGTCTCATGGGCTATGAGCCAGGCCTCAAAGTCGGCCCGATTGAGAACAGCCTCAGAACCGAGGAAATCATCAACTGTCCCGAGTACTTCGAAAAGCTGTGCTGACTGATTCGGATCAAAGCCAGGAACTCGATCCTCGTGATAGCACTGCAGAAGATATGCGGTGACGTGCCGTCGAACGATTTCGACGTTGTCCAGAGTCAGCGTCGGGTCGATGACCTCGCCTCGAATCAACTCGGCAGGTGACTGAAAATAGTGCTCGTCGTGAGTGTCCGCGCTTCCAAACGCCACAACTGTCGCAACGGCGTTGCCTCGGCGACCAGCACGACCAGCGCGCTGCTGGTAGCTCGATCTGGACGGCGGCATATTGCGAAGAGCCACTCCCGAAAGAGATCCGATATCGATTCCAACTTCCATTGTGGTCGTACAAGACAGGACATCGACAGCCGTGTCACCGCCAGCACCGACCCCGTTGCCGCCAAGATTGATGTCTTGGAAGAGCATCTCGTAACGCTCTGCTCGAGAGAACACTTCATTCCGGTTCGCTGCGTTCAGCTGCGCGGTGTGTTCGGCCGCGATGATCGAGACGGCATCGGTTGTACCTTCGGCCAGCGCCCGAGCCGCTGAGGCCCGGTAGTAACTCTTGCGAGTCGCGAACACTCGATCTGCGTCTGGATCGATTGTCTCAAGGCCAGCGCTGGAGCACTGCGGACAATGATCGAGGCCGACGGGAGGGCGAACGGTGGACCGACAGAACTTGCAGTAACACCATTCCCCGCCGAGTTCCAGCGTCAGCCGGTCAGCGCGCATTCGATGCTTCGTCTGATCCACAGGAAGGCAGAACTTCGCAAGGAGTGAAGGAAGCCATTGCCTATCGAACTGCTTCTTCGCCTCCGTCCCGATCCAGCTTTTGAGCACGCGGTCAAACCTGCCGGTGCTGTAATCGACTCGCCCATCTCGCTTTGGCCCGGTCGTCCACGACGCATCCATAGCATCGAACCAGATCCCCACCGACGCCCACTGAGCAAGCCACGTTCTTCCGAGGTACACCTTCTGCCCCTCAGTTTCCGCAACTCGGGGAATCGATGGCAACGCGGTGAACGTGGAAGTGAGCGATGGAACCTCTTTGACGGATGCGAGCGCGAGCGCCTGCAATCCGTAGAACTTGTCGCATGCTGCGTTTGCCATGTGGTGCAGTAGCGATTGCGGAGCACCAGTTCTCTGCGACGACAGCAACATGCTGAGGTAGTCGGGCGGGTCCGAGAGAGCAAGAGACTCTGCTACTTCGCTGTGCATACCGAAGGACTCCCCGGTCATCAACTCTGGCCGGATACGAAGTCCGAGCCTCGCGGAGCCGAGGACGATCGCGAGATACATGTCGTTGAGGTTCAGGTGACCGGCGATTGTCGGTTCGGTGGAGAGTTCCCGCCACCCAGACACCAGAGCCGGCCGCACTGCATCAGCTGCCGAGTATCGCTGGAGGTTCGGCGCCAGCCTTGCGGCCATCTGGCGGGAGTCAGAGAAAATCAACACCTTCCGGCCGCGGAGTGGAGCAAAGTCGATGTCGTTTCGTGGACCGGGAGGCTGAACCCCAATCTGCTTCGTGACCACTGCCTGAAACGGCTGGTCGCCTTTGGTTTGGTGGTCCTGGACGGTTGTTCGGTTGAACTTGGTCGACTGTCGACAAACTCCGCACGGCTGATAGAGGCCAGCGTGATCGGACGGCTCATCTTCATCATCCGATGGGTCCATCGGCGCGATGAAGGCGGTGATGGCATGCTCCGAAAGCACAGTTGGATCAACTCGACCAGTCTGGACATCGAGGTCGATCGGCCGATCGCGACCGCCGGCGGCGGGCGTCTCAAGGAGTACGTCGATGGGCTGCAGTTCCACGACCATGCCGTCGCTTGAAGCGAACGTTGCTCCCGGTTCTTGCCATAGGTAGTCGGGTGCGTTGGGGTTGGTCACGTATCCACGGATGTACGACGAACCGCAGTTTCGGCAGGTGAAGTACTCGTAGACCCGTGCTCCGCAATCGCACATATCCCTCGGCTGGGAGAAGAGACTTCCGATGGGCGAGCCCTCCCCGAGGTTGTCGTGTTTGGAAGGATCGGGGCACGCCCAGAGCCCGGCGAGCCCACGAAAGAACGCGTGCACGCGACAGGGCAACAGGCCCGGTTGATCTTCGGACTTCCTGGCAACGCTTCCGAGTGCGGCCAAGGTCGTCATGGCGCCCTCGGCCGCCTCCGCGGTTGATTCGGGAAAGACGAGTCGAGACAATTCATCGAGCGCTTGGGCCTTTCCCATGGTCTCGTTAACGAGGAGGCCCAGTGGTCCGTAGTCGACAAGTGCCGTATGCAGACTCTGGGCAGCAGTGCCTGATGGGGCTACGTTTCGAAAATCAAGAAACTCAGTCACCGCTGCAAGTCGCTCGATATCACTGGTGGCGTCGTAAAAATCGTTCATTCGTACCGCTGAGAGGGCCGCAAGATCGAGAGCGTTGCCGGGGGTGCATTCTGTCCAGAGTGCGAGGTCGCCTGTTAGTGAGGAGAAGCGGTTCTTCGAGGTCCCGGTGAGTTGCGCCGCAAATGCACTGGCGTGGTCGCGATTCTGAAAGCTGGCGCTTGTGCAGATGACTTGAAGACGTTCGGCTGGAATATCGAGGCGGGTGCGCAGTCGACGAATCAGCATGGCGACTTCTGCACCGGCGGCACCCCGGTAGAGGTGGGCTTCGTCGACGACAAGGATCAGACGCTCAGTCGGGTTGTCGCGGAGCCATAGTTGGGTCTTGTCGAAGATCGACCGCTCAAGCGGCCGCATAAGCATGTACTCGAGCATGGAGTAGTTGGTGATCAGCAAGTCGGGTGGATCCTCGAGAACCTCGTGCCGGGTGAGCAACTCGGCGTCGTCGTCTTGGAGCAGTGCTCGCGTGCTCCACTTGGAGCCGGGTGTTCCGTACCACGAACGCAGATCTGCCTTCGCCGGCCACTTTCCTCTCGCCTTGAGTTCATCAACTAGTCGCCGCGCCTCTAGAGCATCCGGCTCCGAGATACTGCCGGACGCGCGGTCGAGTAAGTCGATGTAGAACGTCTTGATCGACTTCAGACGATCGCCGTCCTTTTCTCCCGTACGAACTCCGGGGTACAGAGTGCGACTCGTATAGCGCGCGAAGCGAGCCGGACGGCCGCCACGTTCCTTGAAGAACGATCTCACGCGATCATCACCAAGAATCGAGCGCAGTCGACCCAGCTGATCATTGACGAGAGCATTCATCGGGTACAACAGCAGCGCTCGGACGGCGGAAGTCTGGAACGACGCTGGCGACTCGGTTGCTTCCGTCGCCAACTTTCCGAGAACCGGGAGAAGGAAGGACTCGGTCTTTCCGGAGCCGGTGCCTGTGGTGATGACGAGGTTTCGCCATTGAGGGCCGAGCGCGAGTTCGGTGGCTTCCGCTTGGTGCGTGTAGGGCGGGTCGTAGATGAGCCGCGATCCGTTTGACCGCGGGGACGAGAGAATCTCGAACAAATCCTTCGCTGACGGCGAGATACTCAGGTCATTGAAATGGCGATCTGTTTGGTAGCGGGGAGTGCTTTCCAGGAACGGACGCTGCGAAATGACCCCGGGTTCGTCGAGCAGAGTTCGCCGCTGGGCGACAACAGAGGCGTTACCCACGTGGTAGGTCGCTTCGATGTAGTCCCGAAGACCAGCGCGGATTACCTCGATCGTCTCGGAGAGTGTTGGAGCGTGGGAGTCGGTCATTTCGACTTCGCTTTCCGGGTGTCCTCGCAGGTCACCCACATGGTTGTCTCGAGTGTGCGTACAACTTCATCGATGACGGCGACAGGAAGGCTGTAGCTCAGCAGTGCCCTGCCGACACGAGGAAGTGGAGAGGCCAAGTGAGCCATTGTCCTCTGGACCCAACTTGGCGGAGGTGAGAACAGGCTCAACACGACCCTCCCGTTGATGTGGTCGGACAGGACGATTGATTGCGCGCTACCAGACGACGCGTCCATGGCGGCCATTATTCGCCACGCTTCGTCGCACCCGCGATACGAGTCGGCATCGGTTGGTAGATCCGTAAGACGAACTGGACTCCCGTCTTGGAAGGCGGCGAGCGACCAGAGGTCAGATCCATAGGCCTGTGGCCGTCTACCCAAAGTCAGGCCACCGTCACTCGGTCGAGGTGACCGCCATCTACCGCGGTAGTAGGTGGACGGAGTCGACGGATCGAAGACCTCAGTGATCTGGACTCCGTGAGCACGGAGGCCAGATTGGACTCGCTGTCGCATGCCGTTGAGGTAGTCGTCTGCGTCCGCTGGAGCCGGGAGCCCGACCCAACTACGCAGTTGCAACTCGACAAGTCCTTCTGATCTGAGCACGGACCCGATGTCGTCGGTGTGCGAAGCGAACTGCGACACGAATCGGCCGCTGCCGACGAAGTCGATCCAACTCGCGAGCTCTTCGTTCAGCATGGGCATCGCGTCGGGTCGGCAGCCGACGATCGCGATCGTGCCCTCGCCGAGAACCACGAATCGGGGCATCCCGAGCAGAATGAACTTCCGATCCGTTCCGTCGCGTTCGATTGATCGTTCGACCAGGTCACCCAGACCCAGCAGTTCGTCGATGACGTCGTGCACTTGATCCGGTAGGTCGCCGGCTTGCTGAAGCAGGGGCAGGAGCGGTTCGAGAACAGCACGTTTGAGTGCGGCGCGCGATAGCGGGCTGCGCAGTGACGCGGCCCTCCGCACAGCCTCCGCGATAACCTCCGTCGACGAGAAGTCGACATAGTCAGGGTCAAATCCCAGGTCGGCGACCGATGTTCGAATTAGTTCGGAGGCGGTTAGTTGGCTCATGTCCAGACGAGCCCTCCGTAGGCTGTGTCTGAATTGACGTCGACTTCCTGGTCGCGATCGATTGCGAACACTAGGGATCGCGCGAGCCGGATGATCACTGGGTTCGCGATCACCTCGTTGGCGAGTAACTGGAACTCGGAATCGCTCAGATCTGCAAGCGTCGAGGGTGCCGATGCGAGTCGAAGGCAGAACTCGCCGAGAGGCATCGCTGCGCCTGGCGTGCCCGCCACGAGCGAACCGCAGATGGAGGAGAATGTGCGCGTTAGATCGGGGAGTTCGACCGACGACGGGGTGGGAAGTCTGCGCAGGAGCGCAGTCCTGGCAAGTTGAGCGTTTCGGGAGGTTCCAATTGCGGCGTGAATCCGCTCGGTTGGGCACCGACCACGCCCTCGATGTTCGTGTTCGACTCGTGCCCAATCTTTGCCTCCGATCGAAGCACCGATTTCGGCCGCTACAGCGCGCAACACGCTTCGAGTCGTGAGAGAGGCATCGAATCGGGGTTTCGTAGCGCTCCTCCAGGTCGAGGCGAGTTGGACAAGTTCCTGAAGTCTCGCCGACGTGGCTCGTTGTTGCACGAGACGTGCGTCTGCGCCATGTCCACCGAGGTCTGCGAGATTCAGAAGTCGTGTCGGCATGATGACGATGGCAGCATGAATGTCGTCGATCTCAGCAAGAAGGAGTCCAGCTTTTTCGATCCCGACAGCTACTTCCGGGTGGTATTCGACGTCCTCGCACACGTCTGGCGTTTGTGCCGAATAGAAGCGGACTGTCGGAAGCCGATCGTCGACATTGTCGACCAAGTACGCAGATATCTCGTCTTGACCACCGCTCATGATCCACCTCAACGGGACGAACTCACGCTCAACCGTCGTCGAGACGACTCCGAGGTCAGGGTGCTCCGCCGAGACCGTGAGTAGGTCTGCGCGCTCCAACTGTCTGCCGAACGTGTCATCGCGCAACGTAGCGCTCAGTATTGCTTTGCCCCGTCGCTCATCGACCGGCAGCCGCACGCTATTGGTAAGGACCGCGAGCGTCTCGGAGGAGCCTCTTTGGTGCAACTCGAATCGCAGCTTGATCCGAACGTTCGTCGGGCCTGTGATCTCTAAACCGACCTCACCGTTCTGGATCTCCGTGAAGCGCGGCGCTGGCGGCACGAGGTGCAGCGCGATCGCTTCTCGCAGAGACCCTGACGTGGAGCGGCGCTGAGGGCGCTTGACTTCGACGTCGAACTTTGTGTTCGCAACGGCGGGCGTGTCGTCGCTCTCGAACGCTTCGACCCGGATCTGAAACCGGCCGACGACGGGGCGGCCGAGGCTGAACAATGGCTGCTGCTCTTCTAGCTCGACGCGGAACGCGCCTGCGTTGGTTGAGACGATCAATGAGCTCAAGCGCCGGTCCGAAACAACCGCGAAGGCCACCTCCTGGTTCTCTGGCCACGCCGCCACGTCTTCGCCATCCCACCCGAAGTTGGTCAGGCCAACGGGCTCGAGCCGGATGGTCGTCTGCGCCGAGAGACCGAGGTTGGACAAAGTCAATATGTCCTCCGGAGCCAATCGCTCTGGCACGAGCAACTCACGGCTGAACAGGTCAGCGACCTGTTCGCGCCCTGTAATCCATGAGACACCGCGGTCGTGGTTGTCCTCAGAACTGAGCAACACATAGAGGCAGCCAGGTCGAACGTGTCGACCCTTCACAAGAACGCCTTCGCCTTCCTGGATTCTGAATAGGAGGGGACCATTCGGGAATCGGCAATGGGGCGCAAGGAGGCCATCGAGAGTGTCGTTCGACCCTTCAAAGGTCAATAGTGGCTTGCCCAGCGGAATTTCAAGAGTCAGTTGTGGGTCGGCCCCAGCGAACAGGAGTGCACGTCGCGCAAGGAGGGATTTTGCACCGGCCACGCTCACTCTCTTTGTCGAGAGCGCGTCCAGGAGTTCGGGCTGGGACTCAGCGGCCTGCCGGAAGTCAGGTAGTCGGACGTGCACGCTCCACCTGTCCATCACCTTTCGCAGATGGACGACAGGATCGAGGGAAACTTGCGGTTCGCGTGCGTTACCCGCACGCTGAGAAGAACTGGTTCGGCCAGTCGCGAATGCTGTTCGCGACTGGTGCTGGGCGGCCTCCAACCACCTTCTGGCGTCGCGTGTCTGCGACAAGTCCGAGGCGATCCGCCTAACCGTTGATTCGAGTAGGCCGGTGTCCTCGTCTGGGAGGTCCGCGACGAGCAACGACCTCGCCACTTGACCGATCACGGCGTGGTTTGAGGCTTGCTGCTGGAACCGCTCGGACGCCTCCCAAGAGTGAGCAGCGATGAACTGGCCAAGTTGAATCGGATCTGCGAGGAGATCGCGGGTCAACCTCGTGCGAAGCTCGTACAGCAACTGAGCTAACTGTCGCTGGTAGACGCGCGGCAAGATCGCATGGGAAATCGGCCAGCTGATTATTGAGAACGTCCGAGCCCAATCGCCCGTCGGGCGAAAGCCCCCGCGGTCGCTCGCGAAGCGTTCGAATTGTTGCCGCAAGGCGTTCCGATTCCCGTTCTGCGCCCAATGCGGGGTCTCGCGAGCGAACGTTTGCCAGTACTCACCGCCGTCGTATCCGTAACCGATCTCGGTCGCATACACGAGCATGGGAAGTGGCGTAGATCGAAACGTCATTCGGTCAGAGATCGCTTGTCGGACCGCTGCTCGGAGCAGATCCAGTTCTCCCTCGCTCAGGCCGTGCTCGATAGCGAAAATCGGAAGCGTGGGGCGGTGCGCTCGGAGAGCGCTGAAGTGATTCTCTAGACGCCCCTGAAGCTTGTCGAGTTCGAGACGGGATTTGACCGACGTCAGAATCTCGCGCTTCGACGCGCCATGGCCCAACCGCATTTGACCGAACTCAGCAGCCGCCACAAATGTCATCCTCGCGCGTGGGTGTCACAGAGTTCGCTGCTCCTGAGAGAAACCGCGCTCGAGCGGCTCGCGTCTGCTCCACCCCGACCTCCTCGGGTCTCAATCAGATTCCGGCCAACCGCACCTCGAATTGGGAAAGTGCAGCGCTAGATGCGATTCACGAAGGAGACGTTTTCACCAAGCACCGTTCAATTCGTCCCGCTCAACCACGCTGCGCTCCCAGCGTCTGCCGGCCCCGGGCCGACAGGGGGAGGTTTGCAGCGTTGACGCACCGCCGGGTCTGTCGATCGACGAATCGACTCTGTTCATAGCCCCGGCGTCCGTTGTCGCTCTGCCAATCGACGGTTGATACCGGCTGCACGTTCCGACGAACGATACGGCACGAAGACCACCACGCGCGCCGCAACCGGGCAGTCGTGGTTCGGTGGCTCGTCGACGCTCACCGAGTCGGTCCGGGTCACCATGAAATGACCGCACCCTTCGCAGATCCAAGGCGGCTCGGTTCGTGCGTCACGTCGCGTCTGTGTTGCCTTCACCGGACCTGACAGCAGCGGCTCACACTCCTCCATCACGCAAGATCCGCCGCGGCAGGAATCAGCTCGCGGATTCTCTCAACGCCGGTCGGCTCGGCCGCCCGCTTCGCCGCCGCCCGCACTCTCGCTACTGACCACCCGATCATGTTTGCGACAAGTGCCGGCTCCGACACCTCCACCAACGCCGCCACTGCGGCCGCCTCCTCGGTCTCAAGTTCTGCGAACTCCCCCTCGAGCGCCGCTCGACGATCCGCGACATCGAAGAACGCACCACACGCACGTGCCTCGTTCGCATGACGTTCCTTCAACAGCAATCGCGCTTTACGTTCTCGCTCGGACTCACTCTTTCGTGCCATCGCCGATCACCGGCCCCCTTCGTCGTCCGGGCTCACGCTGATCGCGAGCCTCACTTTCCCAAGGCCCACGGCACCACGAGTCGTTACACGATCCTCCCGAACTCCTTCACGACACGACGCTCGTCGTCAACCCGATCCACGCCCACCGGACTGCCCGGAACGATCACCGCCCGATCACCACCCGACCCCTCGCAGTCACCGAACCTGCCTCCTCACTCAGATTTCCTCCTACACCTGTGCACTGCCGACGGCGGTGCTGCATCAATCTCTGAAACGGTCGCCTGCTGGGACCACATAGAAGAGTGATGTTGTCGTTCCCGCCCGTAGCTCTGGCGCAATGTCTCGGCTCGGCTAGATTCGGCGGGGAATGAGTGGCGCAACCGCAGGGGGTGGTCTCGTCGACATGCGTCTGTCCGGCATCGACTTCGTTGCAGCCCGTCGGCAGGTTGAAGCGCTGACGGAGGTGTCGGCGACGGTCAGGGCGCGAGCGTTCTCGATCTACGTCGGGCTCACCGAGTTCGCTGACGACGACGGAGCAGTGCAGACCTTGGCCGCCGATTTCATGCCGCAGTTCGAGATCAACCGAGGCTCGTGGTCGACGTATCGGCGTGTGCTCGAAGCGGCGTCGTTGATCAGCATCGAGCGGACCGAAGACGACGGGCGTGCTCGACCCGTGAGGCTCCTGCCACCGTTGACCTGACGGGTCCGCAAGAAATCGTGTAACGGTTTCGGGTTCATGGGGCCTTCGGTAGGTGTGGACGCACCGACCCAGGTTGCCCGATCAACCCTTGCGCAACGCGTACGAGAGTTGTACGTTGATTTGGGTGATGCTGCGTGGCCGAGGGCCAGTGCAGGGTCCGGGGTCGTCGGGGCGGCACCGAGTTCGGATCCTGCGGGAGGCGCTGTGACTGTCGTGCGCACCGACACGGTTCGATCGTTGGCCGATCCGGCAAGTCCTCCGTCGTCGTGGTGGTCGTTCTGGGAATCGAGCCGCCTCACCTCTCGGCGCTTGCGCACGGGATCGAAGGTTCACTCTGTCGCGTTCGAGATGAGTCGCTCCCGGTCGGTACTCCACCTGGCCACGTGTGAGCGGATCGTGGATCGGCCCGGCACGGTCTGCTCGCTCTCCAGCGTTCCGACTTTACGAGGCGCCCTTGCTTCTGCGGTGGCGCTGGTCGGCCTGATCGTCGTGCCGGGCTTACTGCTCGTCGGGATCATCGGCGCGGACGGCAATCTGTTCGCTCGCCTGGCGCTGCTCGCAGTCATCGTGGCGATGGTGATGGCGGGGATCGCGTCGTGTGTGCCGCGGATCTTCGATGCGAACCGGTGGGGTGGAGTCGGTGCACGGTCGGTCGTTGTGGCGAACCTCGCAGTCTCCGAGCGCGGTGTCGGCCTCGGCCGAACTCTCCTGACCGAGATCGCACGGCTCGCCGACCACGACGGTCGCACGCTCGTGCTCACGGTGCGAACGGACAACTTTGCTGCGACTCGGTTGTATCGGTCGGTTGGTTTCACCGATGAGACATCGGTCAAGGTTCGCTCCGGCCAAGTCGCGATGGTTCGTCGAAGCCCGTCTGCGGCTCGAAGTGCTCGACCGAGGGGTAAGCACCTCTCCGCAGCGCTCGTCGCCGGGTGTGCGATGTCGGTCGTGGCTGTGATGGTCGGCGCCACGACCGTCTCGGGGCCCACGAGGATCGCCGTGGCCTCCGGGTTGTGCCTTCTGTGCGCTGCAGCGATCGTCGACATCAAGGCCTTCCGACTCCCGAACCGCTTCCTCCTCGTCGCCGCTGTCCTGGCTGCGCTGGCGGCGTACTTCGCCGGGGCGGTCGACTCGGCCTTGGCTGCATCTGTGATGGGGGCGGCACCGTTCCTGCTGGTTCACCTGGCCGATCCGTCAGCGCTCGGGTTCGGCGACGTGAAGTTCGCAGCGGTTGCTGGAGCGTTGATCGCGCCGTGGTGGTGGCCAGGAGCCGTACTCATGGCTGTGGTTGCACTGGCTGTTGCGTGCTCGGTACGGGTCGCTCGACCTTCCGGTCCGCACGCACTCGGTCCGAGTCTGTTCGTCGGGACGTTGGCGGCGCTGCTCGTTTCGATCGTTCTCGTCCAGAAGGGACTCGTTACATGAAGCCGATCCGCAGCTTGGCGCTCCTACTCGTCGTCGCCGGGTTGGCCGCTTGCTCCGCTTCGGGCAACGCCGATCCCGAAGACACGGCACCGATTCCGGAAACGGCACCGACGACCGATGACGGAGGCCCGAGCGAGACAGACATAACCACGACGCCGAACACGGTCGCCGAGACCACGACGACGCCGGAGCCGCCGACCGAGACCACGACAGCCGTCGGGCCCGGCGGCTTCCTACCCGGTGGCCTTGGCACACCCGTCGTCGGAGCGCCCGGTGTCGACACGCCGGGCGAGATCGTGAAACTGATCGAAAACGTGTGGATCTTCGTTCCCACCGAGCCGGACCCGAGCGACGCGAACGTTGTCCCGCCGCTCCCCGAGGACGTCGAGATCATCACCGCCTACGCCGAGGCGCAAGCCGCATACCACGAACAAGCATCGATGAACCCGATGCCAGCCGAACCCAGCGAGCGAGTGATGGCGTCCCTCGCCGACGGTGGAGCACGACTCGCTGAGAACATCTTCGCGCCGAAGTCCGCCGCCGGTCAGCACCTCGATCTGAAGGACGGGATCGTCCTGCGTCCGGTTGTGATCGCAGATCCGCGCTCGGACACCGAGGCGTTCATTTTCGACTGCCAGCTCGACGGAACCGTCTTCGTCAACAGTGATGGATCTCTTGCCGACGGGCAGACGCCAGGAGTGAAGGAGTTCCCGCAGATCGCATCGATCGTGAAAGTGGGCGATGAGTGGATCGTCGAGCGGCTGACCCGGGACGAGAGGGCATGCGCGTAGCGATCGCTCTCGTCGTCGCACTGTGTGTGACGGTCGTCGGCGTATCGGTCGCGCACGCTGGCCCCGACGACGGCGGTGGACCGCCGCTGATCCCAGGCGCTCGTCAGGTTCACATTCGCAACGCGTCGGGTGGTCTGGGTGTGTTCACGTCAATCCCGGGTG
>NZ_JBDNFF010000432.1:0-34817 GCF_041689975.1 Gemmatimonas sp. | reverse complement strand
GGCGGTGGTGTTCGCGGCGACCAGCGTGATCGTGGGTCTGATCTGGGATATCTCATGGCACATGACGATTGGTCGTGACACGTTCTGGACGCCGGCTCACCTGGCGATCTATACCGGCGGCGCCGTGGCCGGACTGGCCTGCGGGTTCGAGGTGATACGCCGCTCGTTTTTCTCGAAGCAAACACCGGCCGACGGCGTGACCGTGTGGCGCCTGTTCAATGGTCCACTGGGCGGATGGCTGTGCATCTGGGGGGCGGTCGCCATGCTGACCTCCGCGCCGTTCGACGACTGGTGGCATGCGGCGTACGGCCTCGATGTCAAGATCATCAGTCCGCCGCACGCGCTGCTGGCCCTCGGATTCATCACGATTCTTGGAGGCGCGCTGGTCATGGCGGTGGCGGAGCAGGGGCGCGAGGCCGATCGCGCTGGAGCCACGGCTCGCGCCGAGGCTGGAGCCGACGCCGAGACGGCTGGTGTGGCGCCGTACCTCGTGGCGTATGCCGGCGGACTGGTGCTCGCCATGCTGTCGATCTTCACGACCGAATATCACGATCGCGAAGCGATGCACCTTGGCAGCTTTTACGTGGTGTCGTCGATTGTATTTCCGTTCGCGTTGATCGCTGCTGCCCGCAGTACGCGCCTTCGCTTTGGTGCCACCGCCACCGCGCTCGTGTACACGCTGGTGATGTGCGTGCAGGTGTGGGTGCTGCCGCTGTTCGAAGGATCGCCCAAGCTCGGACCGATCCGCACGGCGGTCACGCACATGGTGTCGCTGGACTTCCCGTTGCTGCTGCTGGCGCCCGCGCTCTGCCTCGACCTGCTCATGCCGCGCATTCGGCAGCGCAATGCCTGGTTACAGGCGGCGATGCTCGGTGTGCTGTTTCTTGCCGTCCATGCCGCAACGCAATGGCCGTTCGCCAACTTTCTGGTGAGCGACGTGTCGCGCAACTGGTTCTTCAACACGGACAACATTCCGTACATGATGCCGCCCGACTGGCTGCGCTCCATGCGCCAGTTTGCGGAAGAGCCAGCGGCGCAGACGGTGCGCGCCTTCGGTATTGCAGCGGTGCTGGCCGTATTGTCGGCGCGCACCGGGCTGGCATGGGGCAACTGGCTGCGCTCGGTGCGTCGGTGACGGCCGCCCGTACGCCCGCTCTTCGGCGTCTCGGTGCGCTGCTCTCGCGCATCGGAACGCGCCTCACGGTACTTGGCATTGCCGTGCTGGCCTGCGTGCTGCTGTCGGCACACATCGGTACCAATCAGGTGGTGTTCGAGGGGCAGGCGGGCGGCTATCCGGTGCGTGTCCTGATCAATCCTCCCGGCGTCGTACCGGCGCAAGTGCCCATCACGGTGCGCGTGCTGAGCGGAACACCATCTCGGGTCACGGTGCGCGCCGCACAGTGGAACGTGGGTACCAAAGGCGCGCCGCCAGCCGAAGAGGCCGCGCTGGTTCCCGGCGATCCCGGGGTGTGGGCGCACGATCTGTGGATCATGACCGCCAGCATCTACTCGGTGTACGTCGCGATCGAGGGGCCGGCCGGTAGCGGCACGGTGGTGGTGCCGATGCAAACGAGCGCGACCCGCACCCTGGGTATGGAACGCGGCATGGGCGCGGCCCTCGTTGCGCTCGGCATGCTGCTGGCGGCGGGGATGCTCACGATCATTGGCGCCTCGGTGCGTGAAGGACCGCTCCCGCCCGGACAATCGCCCACACCGGCGCGCGTGCGCGGCGCGCGGATCGCCATGGCATCGGGGGCCGCGCTCCTTGCCCTCGCGATATTTGGTGGATCGAAGTGGTGGGACGTGGAGGAGCGCGCATACCAGCGTCGTTTGCTGAAACCGATTGCCATGCAGGCTGCGGTGCGATTGGTGGACGCCGAGCGCGTGCTCACCCTGGCGATCACCGACTCGCTGTGGCTCACAAATCGCTTCGCGCCACTCATGCCTGATCACGGCAAATTGATGCATCTCTTTCTTATCCGCGCCGACGGTGCGGAGACGGCAAGTGCGCTTGCGCATCTGCATCCGCTGCGCGTGCATGCCGACACGTTCGTCACGCGCGTGCCCGCGGTGCCTGCGGGGCGCTACTATCTGTTTGCTGACCTCTTGTTGCAGAACGGCGCGCAGCGCACGCTGGTGGATACGGTCGACATACCTGTGGCGCCGGTCGTGCCTGGCGACGAAGGTTCGGCACAAGCTGCGCTGAGCTCGGCCGTCGTACCGGCGCTCGACACCGACGACGCGTGGAGCGCCGTGACACCCGTCCTGCTCGGCGCGGCATACCGATTGGCGAGCGGTGGCATGATCGTGCTCACGGCTGATGCGCGTGTGGATGTCGGGCGTGATCTGCGACTGGTCGCCACTGTCACGAACGCCGGCGGCTCTCCATCGACGCTGGCGCCGTACATGGGTATGCGTGGACACGCGATGGTACTACGTCGCGATGCCCGCGTGTTCATGCACCTGCATCCCATGGGCACCGCGAGTCTGACCGCGCAAGCGCAGTTGCTGCGGCGCGAGCGCGGCGACACGGCGTTGCTGGATAGTGCGCAGATCGCTGGCGTGATGGCCAGCGCCGAAGCGAGCAGTTCGGCCATGTCGGACAGTGCTCACGCGATGCACACGGCGGGTGCAAGCGCGTTGTCGTTCCCGTTTGCGTTCCCCAGCGCCGGCGCCTACCGCGTATTTGTGCAGGTGCGGCGCAACGGGGTGGTGGAGACGGCCGCTTTTGATGTGGCCGTCGGAGAAAAGAGTCGTTGATGTGCTTGCCACAATCGGATAACGCCCTTACTCTTAGTAAGGATACATCTATGAGGTAAGGATGAACAGCAAAATCACGAGCAAGGGGCAAATTACCGTTCCGAAAGCCGTGCGGGAGGCGCTTGCCGTCTACGCAGGCGACCGGGTTCGGTTCGTCATCCACGAGGACTCCACCATTACTGTCGAAGCGGACACGGTGGACTTGGCATCACTGCGGGAGAGTATCGGCAGTGGCGGGCGACACGTCACCGTCGAACAGATGGACGAGGCGATCGCAGGCGGCGCGGTTGGTTTGTGATCGCGCTCGACACCAACGTCCTTGTGCGCTACTTGGTCAAAGACGACGCCGCACAGACCGCGTTGGCGGCCGCGCTGATCGATCGCGTCATCGCCGCCGATGAGTCGCTGTTCGTCTCGGACATCGTGGTCTGCGAAACGGTGTGGGTGTTGCGTGTCAGCTACCGCGTAACACGGACCGAAGTTTCCGCGCTCCTGCGACAACTCTTTCGCGCGCGACATCTGCGCTTTCGAGCGGTCGATCAGCTCTCACGCGCCCTTGACGCGTATACGACCGGGAGGGGCGACTTCGCCGACTATCTCATCCGGGAGCATGCGCGCGCTGCCGACTGCGAGTCGGTGGCAACATTCGACACAGTGCTGGTGAAAGAGCGCGGCTTCGCAGCGGTGCGTTAGGAACCGCCTCGAAGGTCGAGCGGCAACAAGTGCGTGCGCATCGAGGTCCATCGATCACGCGGTGGGTACGCCGGCCAGTTGGTACGGGCGTTGGGTCCCGTTGTGTATCGTCGCACTTTTGGTGAGATGACCGACGCTGAATTTGCTGGCGCACCACCGCCGAGTCGCCGGACGAACCGTGGAAGCGATTTGCGGCAGGTGCGCGTGGTGGCACGGATCAGCTGCGACTTTCGCCCTCTTGCTTGGCGTGCCAGCCGGACGCGTCTTGATCGGAGCGAGCGATGCGCATCATCAGGGCACGCCAATCGGTTGGTGTCGCCACGGGGCGCAGAACGGTCCGCGCGGCGGCGAGTATGCCGCAATCGAGAAACTGTTGCTAGCGTGCGGCGCGAAGGCATAGGGCCGCATCGAGTCGGCCAGCACGGAACTTTCCGGCAATAGGTCGTACAACGTCGGGCGGACGCCCTGCTGTATGCTCTCCGCGCGTTTCTGGTTCCGCGCAAGCTCTCCAGTGCCATTGACGATGACGCCTCTCCCCGCCGTTCGCCGCGACCAACCGTTCGTGCCTGCCACCCGTCGCGCGTTTGCTATGCTAGCGATCGTGGTGCTCGCGCCTCCGGCCTCGCGCGCGACTGCGCAGAGCACGCCGACGCCCCCGGCACCACGACAATGGCACGTCACGGGACCGCGATGGCAACCGGAAGACGAACAACCACGTCGGTGCACACTTTCGCGGCGCAAAGCGTGACGGCGGGCCGTGCCCGCTGCGCGCGCAGTGCTTGCGGACGCCAGACACCACCCCGGTGTGCAACGTGGCGTTCTTCCATGGACATAGCGACACCGACGGGCCCACGTACACCGCGCGCATGCAGGCGCGCATCGACGCACCAGAGGGACGCGAGGCGTATGAGCGACGCTTCGCCACGGTGGAGCCGGTGTTGGGCAATCTGCGGGCGAACAAGCGGCTCGATCGCTTCACGCTGCGCGGCCCCACGAAGGTGAACGGCCAATGGACGCTGTATTGTCTCGTCCACAACATCGAAAAACTCGCCCACGCGGGCTACGCGGCGTGGGGAGCACCCCGGAACGCGCATATATGCGCGTACATCCGCGCGGAACCGTCGATCTACGCGCACATTTGACAAGTTCCGCGATTGGAACAGCCCGTCACGCAACGAAACGGTGACGGTCTGCAGCCGAGTGAGGCGTATGCTCGGCGCTTCCCGATCCCGGAGCGCGCATGCCCGAAGCGGCACCGGCGGCGCGTGGCGTCTACACACCCCGACACCCCAGGCGTCGCTGCTCTTTCGGTTGGTGTCGGATCACCTGCAGCGGCTCCAGACGGGCTACGACGACCGCTTCGCGCGCGAGTACGGCCCGTGGCGCTCGGTCGTCGCGCGCGTCGCTGACAATTTCCTCGCGTGCGGGGTCCTCGATCACGGCTTCGCGCACATCCACTGCGCCGCCCGCCGCCGCCCCGACCGCCCCGTGAGTACGGCCCCACCGACGCCGCGCGGCTCACCGGTGCATGCGAGGCAGGGGACCGGGGCCCATTCTTCGCCAGGCCCGATTGAAATTCCCACCCCGGGCGGATGAACGGGTACGGGGTGTAGGCATCTTTTCCGAGGACAACGGAGCAGGGGAGTTCGAGATATCGCGTTACGGCCTCCTGCAACGTGAGACCTCGATCGCGCGGCGGAGATTGTGAAGCGTTAAAGACAGCGGCGTGCGTCAAGCGCGCGGGGCGACGCATTGGATCGATATCTGCACATACACTAGCGTTGCTTTCGCAGCCGCTCCAACCCGTCGAGGATCACTTCCAGGCCGAAGCCGAAGTCGAGCGTGCCGTCATGCGAACCGTCCGCAACGCGAGCGGTCACTCATGCATGTACGGATAGCGGTCGGCGGACAACATCGGCAGGTAGCAGGCGGCGGCCGACGCGTAAACATCCGGGTTCACGGGAAAATTCTGCTGCTGCAGCGTAAAACCATAGATGTAGTTGTCCATTGTGTTCCACGCGCGATCCGTCTCTTCCCATGAGAGTCCCGCCTCGCGCAGCGTGCCGAGCGTTGCCTCGATGTAGCGCAGCATGTTGGGTCCGACGAAGTACCACGTGCTCCCGTGCTGCATGTCTTCTACCCACGGATCCGACAGGTTGGAGCACTTCTACAGGAAATAAACGCGGAGCATGACCGCCCGCGGCGCGTCAGCTTGCGCCTGGTACGGCAGCGGACGTTGGCCCACGTTCGCTGCTGACTCACCACGCACTCCGGGCTCGGGCACCCAGGGGCGACTCGACCGCGCCAATATTACGGGGAGCTCAGGAGCATGCGCGACTGGTTGAGAGTTTTCCTAGCGTGCCAAGATATCCGCCAGCACCGCACCTGCCGTGGCACGTCCGCCTGCACCAGGTCCCTGAAACACGAGCGACCCTGCGGTTTCGCTCTCCACCACGATGCGATTGAACGGACCTGAGACCCGGGCCCACGGGTCGTCGCTGGTGATGCGCGTGGGGAGAATGCGCGCGACGAACTCGTCACCTTCTCTCGAGCAGCTGGCGATGAGTTTGACGCGATCGCCTTCGAGAGCCACGCGGGTTGCCCAGGCAGCCGTCTCCGCATCGATCCCGCGTCGCGTGACCTTGAGCGTGGCCGGGTCCACACCGAAGCACATCCACGCTAGAATGCGCAGCTTGTCTTCCGCATCCTGGCCGGAGAGGTCGCGCGTTGGATCAGCCTCCGCGTAGCCCAACCGCTGCGCGGTGGCGACGGCCTCGGCCAGCGAGGCGCCGTCAGCCACCTTTTCCAGCACATAGTTGCTGGTGCCGTTCAGAATTCCGCTCACTTTCGTGATGCCGACGCCCGCCGCGCCGCTGCGTATGCAGCGAACGATCGGAATGGCGCTGCACACCGCACCCTCAAAATCGAGCCGCGTGTCGGTAATGCGCGCGAGTGCGGCCAGCGCCGAGCCGCGCTCACCAAGTAAGGCCTTGTTCGCGGTCACCACGCGGATACCACGTCGCAGCGCCGTTTCCACCAACGTGCGCGCCGTGGTGGTACCACCGATCGCTTCGACCAGCACGTCGATGTCATCACTCAGTAGCAGCGTCGGGTCGGTGACGCAGGCGTCCGGCGCCGCGATGCCGCGCGCGATCGCCTGCGCGAGAGCGGGGCGCGGACGTTCGGCGTCGCGCACCAACACGCGATCCACGTGAATCGGCCGCGTGTCGACATGCTGCTGCTCGTCATTGCGCAGTGCGCGCTCACCGAACAGTTCGAGCAGACTCCCGCCCACATGTCCGCAGCCGGCGAGCGCGATGCGCAGGGGACGCCCGCGCGGTGCGACTGCTCTCACGATCGACGTCGCAGCGATGGCGGCGACCGGCGCGGCAGACGCGGCGCGTCGCTCCGACTCGTTGATCGCCTTTTCGATCACCGCCGACACGCGATCTACCTCCAACAAAAACGCATCGTGGCCGTGCACCGACGGCAGCTCCACGTACGTAGCCTTCGCCGCCGTCGTCCATTCGCGCACACCCTCGGCGGGATACAGCAAATCACCAGGAATACCGACGCCAGTCAGCCGATCTCCGACGGCCGCGAGCGCGGCCGACAGTCCGCCGCGATCGCGTCCGACGTCGTGATCGTCCATTGCATCGATGAGCGCGCCGTAGCTCGTGGCATCGAAGCGCGCGACCAGCTTGTCTCCGTGCACCTCGAGCCAGTCGCGCACCTGAAACGTGTCATGCTCACTGCGCGCCCGTCCGAAGCGACGCTCGAGCCCTTCGGGCGTGCGGTAGCTGAGCATGCCGACCATGCGCGCCAACGCCAGTCCTTCGCGCACGCCGCCGAGTGCGATCGCGCGCCGCATGATCGCATTCCAGGCGATACCCTGGGCGGTTTGCGCGGCGGGCGCCGCCAGCACGACGGCCGACCGTACGCGCGCGGGGAAGCTCGCCGCGAACTCGAGCGTCACCATGCCGCCCAGCGAACCGCCGCACATCAGTAGGGGCGCGCCAACGCCGAGGGCATCGAGCAGTCGCGCCAGCAGCGCCGCCTGATCGCGAGTGCTGAATGGCGGGAGCGCGTCGGGGTACTCGTCGCTCGGTCCCGTCGTGCCGTCACAACCGCCCAGCAGGTTCGCGCAGAGCACGGCATACCGCGTGGGATCGATAGCCGCATCGGCGCCGATCACGCCCTTCCACCAGTCGCTGGCGTGCGTCGTACCCGTCAGTGCATGAACGACGAGTACCACGTTGTCGCGCGCCGCGTTGAGCGTGCCCTCGAGTCGGTAGCGCACATCGACGCGCTCCAGTCGGTCGCCGCGCTCGAGCACGACGTCGTGAAAGGTGATCGTCTCGTCGCGAACCGGCCACGCTGCGGCGGGGCCGCTGTTGGCGACACCGTTCGCGGCGCGGGCGGGAATGGACGACCGCGCAACGCGCACCGATGCGCGTCCGACCGGAAGACTTGAGGGCAGGGTGCTCATGCGGCGTGCTCGCTCCGCTGCGGGCCACCGATGGTGATATGATCGGCGTCGGCAGCGACGGCCGCCGCCAGCGCACGATCGAGATCGGCAATCAGATCGTCGGTATCTTCGAGGCCGATGGATAGCCGCACGAGGTCGGGCGTGACGCCGGCCGCGCGCCGTTCGGTCTCGCCGAGCTGCTCGTGGGTGGTTGTCCACGGATGAATGACCAGACTCTTGGCGTCACCCACGTTGGCGAGCAACGAGAAGAGCTTTGTCTCTACGATGAAACGTCGCGCTGCCGCTTCGCCGCCGCGCACACCGAAGGTGAGCACACCGCCGAAGCCCCCCTTGAGATGCGCGACAGCCTGACGATGCGTGGGATGCGAAGCGAGGCCGGGGTAGCGTACCCACGACACCGACGGGTGCGACTGCAGGAACTCCGCGATCTTGAGCGCATTTGCGCTGTGCTGACGGATACGCAGCGGCAGCGTCTCGAGTCCCTGCAGGAACAGAAACGCGTTGAATGGCGACAGTGCCGCGCCGATGTCGCGCAGCAGCAGCACACGCAGGCGTACCGCGAACGCGATGTTTGCGCCCTTCACGTTGCCGAACGCTTCGACGAAACGGAGGCCGTGATACGCGGGCTCGGGGTCGATGAAGAACTTCTGGAAGCGCGCGGTGGCTCCCCAGTCGAAACGTCCGCTATCGATGACCACACCGCCGATCGAGGTGCCATGGCCGCCGATCCACTTGGTCGCACTGTGCAACACGATGTCGGCGCCATGATCGATCGGACGCGTGATGATGGGCGCGAACGTGTTGTCCACCACCAGCGGCACGTTGAAGTCGTGCACCAACGTGGCGAGTGCGGTGAGATCGGGCACATCGAGCGCTGGGTTGCCGACGGTCTCCACGTACACCGCCTTCGTATTCTCGTTGATCGCGGCGGCAACGGCCTTGTGATCGTGGATGTCTACGAAGCGCGTGCGGATGCCGAGGCGGGGCAGTGTGTGGGTGAGTAGGCTCACGGTGCCGCCGTACAACGACCGCGACGCCAGGATGTTGTCACCGGCCTCGGCCACGTTCAACAGCGCGAGCGTCAGCGCGGCCTGTCCACTGGCCACGGCCACCGCGGCGACGCCACCCTCGAGCGCGGCGATGCGCTGCTCGAAGACGTCGGTGGTCGGATTGTTGATGCGGGTGTAGATGTTGCCGAAAGCGCGCAGTCCGAACAGATCGGCGGCGTGCTCGGGGCTGTCGAACACGAAGGAACTCGTTTGGTAGATCGGCACGGCACGGGCGCCCGTGGCACCGTCGGGCTTCTCCTGGCCCACATGCAGGGCGAGGGTGTCAACGGCGAGGGGACGAGCGGTAGGAGCAACAGAATCGGACATCGTGGCACTCTCCAAGGGGGGTGAGTGCCGCCCAACAACACGAACGCGCCCGGGCGGATAGATGGCCGCCGGGCGCTATCGCAGTTTAGCTCCTTGTTTTACGTGGCGGCAATCGGCGGCAAATCACCACGGAAGAGACACTGGCCGTCGAAAAGCTGACGCCGATGGCGCTTCACCTTCAGTTTTGCTGTTCCTGTGCAGCGGGCCACAAGCCGTGAACGTGTGGCGATAAACGACTGCCGGCCCGCGCCGATTTCTCGTCGAAGGCCGTCAGGACCTCGACTTAGACGGATAGTCAGTGCCACCGGCACTGAGTGCGCGGCCCGTCAAATCGGGGAAACCGCCACGCACTCGACAGTATCGCCCGACTCCATGAAATCAGCAACCCCTTAGGCGTAGGAATTGCTCAGTTCGTCTCTGCTCCGGCGATTACGCGGAAGGTATCGCGGGCGATCAGCAACTCCTCGTCGGTGGGCACCACCCAAGCCGCCAGCGTCGAATTGTCGGTCGAGAAGCGGCCCTCGCGGCCACCGACCAGCGACTCGTTGGCGATCGGGTCCACGTACAAGCCGGCCCATTGCAGGCCCTCGCATATCCGACGGCGGATCTCGGCCGAATTCTCGCCGATGCCTCCGGCGAACACGATCGCGTCGGCGCCACCGAGCGCCGCGAGATACGAGCCCACGTACTTGCGCGCACGGTAGCAGAAGATGTCGATAGCCAGTTTGGCACGACGATCCTGATGTTCCTCCGCCTCTGCGAGCAGATCGCGCATGTCGTTCGTCAGTCCGGAAATGCCGAGCAGTCCCGACTGATTGTTCAGCAAAGCCTCGACCTGCGGCAACGTGAGTCCTTCCTTTGCCGCGACGTAATCCAGCAACGCGGCGTCGATGTCGCCCGAACGCGTGCCCATCACGAGGCCTTCGAGCGGCGTGAAGCCCATACTGGTGTCGATCGACTCACCGCCCTTGATCGCGCACGCTGAGCAGCCGTTGCCGAGATGCAGCGTCACGATGCGCACGTCGGCGCGGTTGCGACCGGTCAGCGTGCGCCAGCGGTACGCGATGGAGCGATGCGACGTGCCATGAAAGCCGTAGCGACGCACTTTGTGCCGACGGTACAACGGGTACGGAATCGCGTACAGATACGCGTGCTCCGGTAGCGTGTGATGGAACGCGGTGTCGAACACCGCCACCTGCGGCACGCCGGCACCCAGTGCCGCGCGCGCCGCTTCGATGCCGCGTAGGTTGTGCGGGTTGTGCAGCGGCGCGAGTTCGATCGTTTCCTCGATACCGTGCAGTACGCTGCTGTCGATCGCCACGCTGCTGCGGAATCGCTCGCCGCCGTGCACCACGCGATGTCCCACCGCATGCAGCTCACCGCGGCTGGTAAGACCGGTGCCGCTCTCCGCCGACGTCACGAATTCCACCAGCCAATCCACCGCGGCGCGCAAATCGCGCAGCGGCGCCGTGCGCGTGCGTGCCACACCGTCGGCACCGCGAATCGTGATGATCGACTCGCCGCCGATCCGCTCGATCTGTCCGCGGATGAGCCGCTCGTCGCGGTCGTCGGCAATGCGATCGGAGTCGGTCACGACGACCTGAAACTTGAGCGTCGCCGAGCCGACGTTGAGCACGAGAACGTTCACGGATGCACGCGCGTGGCCAGCGAGGGGGTCACGTCGCGGCGAATCAGAACGGCTTGTAGAGAGCCATGTACACGGCCACGCCAGCCAAGAGCGGAAGCACCAGCAGGAACGGCTTGGCGAGCCCCGGACGCCGGTACGGCATGAGCACCACGGCACTGAGGATCACCCAGACGATGATCTTGACCCACAGCCAGGCCGGGAAGCTGCTGCCTTGCATGAAACCGAGTCGCGCCAGCATGCCGAAGCCGCCCACGAGAATCAGCAGCGCACCGAGACCATGAATCGACCCCATCAATGGGCGCGTGACACTGGTCGCCTTCGTGCCCCCGTTGGCGGCATGTGTGGCAACGCCGCCGATGGCGAGGAACAGCAGCGCGATGCCGATGACGTGCAGAATTTCGTAAAAGTCGCGTGGAAACATGCGTTGGTCAGTTGGTGGAGTGAGCGAGCACGGGCTCGTGCACATCGAAGCTCGCGATCGTTTCCGGCGAGAGACGCCGGTAGCTCTCGAGCACACGCCCGAGCGCCTGCTGCGCACTCTCACCAACGGCGGAGAGGTGCCCCATCTTGCGGCCGCTACGCGCACCGGCCTTACCGTACAAGTGCAAGCGCGTCCCCGGCACTTCGAGTGCATAGGTTGTGTGCGGCGGCTGGTGTTGCAGCCACACCTCGCCAAGCAAGTTCACGATCGCCGACGGCGCATGCACCTCGGTGCTGCCCAGCGGCAGGTCGCACACGGCGCGCACCAACTGCTCGAACTGGCTGGTGGCGAGTCCGCGTTCGCTGTGGTGATAGGTGTTGTGCGGGCGCGGTGCGAGTTCGTTCACGAGCAGCTCGCCATCCGTCGTCACGAAGCATTCCACCGCCAAGAGTCCCACGATGCCGATACGCTCCGCAATCGATGCGGCAAGCGTCTTTGCCTTCGCCGTCATGGCGTCGCTGATGACAGCCGGGACTACGGCCCATGTGAGAATGCCGCTCGTGTGGTGATTGCGCGACGGTGGATACACGGCCATCTCGCCACCGGGCCGACGCGCCACCATCACCGAGATCTCGTAGTCGATCGAGATCATCTTCTCGACAAGGCAGGTGCGGCTGCCGAGTGCGTCCCACGCATCAGCGGCCTGCTCAGGCTCGCGCAAACGCACCTGACCACGTCCGTCGTAGCCACCGTGCGTGGACTTCGCGATGCACGGACCATGCGCACGGACCGCTGCGTCGACGTCGGCGGCAGACGCGGCCGCCACGAACGCACCGAGCGGAAAGCGCTGCGCCTGGAGCCACTGCTTCTGCCGGATGCGATCCTGAATGATGTACACCGGCGCACGCCCCGGCCGGAGCGCGGTGTGCGCCGCTACCGCGTCGAGAACGTCCGGGTGGATCTGCTCGATTTCCAGCGTGACGACGTCGCATCCTTTCGCGAGTTCGATCGCCGCGGCGATATCGTTGAACCCCGCGGTGATCGTGCGTGACGCGACGGCGTGCGACGCGCACGCAGCGTCGGGATCGAGCACGTGAATGTCGTAACCCATCGAACGCGCCGCGAAGGCGGTCATGCGTCCCAACTGTCCACCACCGAGAAATCCGATGGTGGCTCCGGGAAGAATCGGCGTCACGTGGCCGACGGGATGAAGTCGCTCGGCGCGATTGGGTTCGGCATGATCGCGTTCGGCGCGGCCAGCGGGCGGGCGAGGGCTTCGCTGGCCTTGGCCATGCGGCGAGTGGCCAGCTTCTCGCGCAACGATGCATCGCCGGCGGCGAGGAGCTGCGCAGCGAACAACGCCGCGTTCGATGCTCCCGGCTTGCCGATGGCGAAGGTGGCGACCGGTACGCCGGCCGGCATCTGGACGATGCTCAACAGCGCGTCCATCCCGTTGAGCGGCGTGGCGACCACAGGTACGCCCAGCACCGGCACCAGTGTCTTGGCCGCGAGCATACCAGGCAAGTGCGCCGCTCCACCGGCACCAGCGATGATGACCCGTAACCCGCGCGGAAACGCTGTTTCGGCGTACTCGAACAACCAGTCGGGGGTGCGATGCGCCGACACTACACGCGCTTCGTAGGGGATACCGAGCTCGGCGAGAATCTCGCAGGCCGGGGCGAGCGTGTCGAAGTCGCTCGCGCTACCCATGACCACACCGATCAGTGGCGTGGTCGCGGCAGCAATCGAGCTGTCAGCAGCAGCGGTCACGTGCACTCCGTAAAGGGGATCGGCAGCCCCGACTCGACTGTTCGGGGGCCACTCGGACAGTCAAAGTTACGCGATCGCTTGACCGCTTCCAACCCGGTGGCTTCTACGCGAGCCCGCCGTTGTCTACCGCACCAGATCCCTACCGTAGCAGCGCCGCCAAAAATTCGTCGTCGTTGAAGGCCCGACCGCCCCGCACCGGGCCCATTCGCACGATGACCAGCTCCTCTGACGGGATCAGGTAGAGCCGCTGCTTGCCGGCGCCCGCCGCCATCACCAGGTCGCGGGGAAGCCAGTCGGCGTTCGCGGCCCGCGTGGAGGCATCGCCACCGTTGTACGCGCCGCGTCGTTCAGCGGCTCGCTGTTTGAGCCGTTCGAGCATACGGGCGCGCGCCGCCCCGCGAGTGCTCCCGGCGCCACTGTCGTCAGCGCCGAAACCCGGCGCGCCCATCGCGGGATTGGTCTGAAGTGCCGCGCCCCGAAGCCACCATGACATACCGTAGGCCAGGTTGGCCGAACTCGGTCGAAATAGCTGCGCCACCAGATCGCCCGGCAGAATGCGCGTACTGCCGTGCAGACCGCCTCGGCGAATCATCTCGCCGAAGGTGGCCCAGTCCCGCGCATTCATGGCTGCGCCACCCGCCAACTGCGGCTTGCCATCGCTGCACGTCATGCGCCACTCCAGCTTCACGCCGAGCGGCGCAAGCACGCGACGTTCGAGATAAGCCTCGAGGCTTTCGCGTGGATTGACTCGCTCGATTGCCGCACCCATGGTGATGAACGGATACGGGCCATATCGGAACAGCGTGCCCGGCTCCGCGAGTGCGGGCGCGGCCACCGCATCGGCCCATGTGGAGCGAGGACCGCCGCAGCCAGTACCCGGATTGCCAGTCTCGATACCACTCTCGAGTGACAGCAACTGCCGCACAGTTACGCGCGACTTTCGCGGGTCGCTCTTCCACTCCGGCAGCAACTCCGCCACCGGAGCGTCGAGTCGGAGCAGGCCATCGGCCACGGCTGCGATTGTACCCACGCCCACAAAACTCTTGCTACCGCTGGCCAGCATCATCGATGTCGAAGCGCTCCCGCCAGCGATATACCGCTCGTGGATGACGCGCCCGCGATACATCACGAGTATCGCCTGCCCGTCGGTGCGCGAGGCATACGCCACGGCCCGTTCGAACTGGGCCGTGCTCGGGGCTTGTGCGCGGAGCGCAGTTGGAGCCAGCGCCGCGATCGACAGCATCGCGGCGCTGAGCGAGGTCATCGGAAAACGTGGGAAGCGTGTCATACCTTGTGTGACGAGCACGACACGCGACGCGTTAAGCGCAAGCGACCCCCTCGGGGCCGTTCACGCCATCCAGCGCGTCAGTTCCGTCGCCGGCCGACGGGTCTTCGGCATTGGCGCCTCGAGTGGTGTTCCTACCGTCAGGACAGCGATAATGCGTTCGTCGTCCGGAACGCCCGCGGCGGCGCGTGAGGCTGGGTCTCCCATGATGGCGCCCGAGCGAATGTGGGTCCCCAGTCCCAGCTCGACGGCGGCGAGGCACAGGTTCTGCACCGCCATCATGGTCGCGGCGTAGTCTTCCTCCCGGATCTCGAGGTTCTCGTGCAGCGTCATGGCGACGATGACCATGCACGGCTGCGCGCGGTGTTCGTCGCTGGTCTTCTGTCGAATGCTGTCCGCCTGCACTTCATCGGTGGCCTTCTTGGCCTTGCGGTGCCCGAGTGCGAGACCGTACGCGGCGCGTGCTTCGGGGCCGAGCACGGAGAACCGCCACGGCTGCGTGAGGCGATGATTCGGTGCGAGGTTGGCGGCATCGAACAGGCGCGCCAGTTCCTCTTGCGTTGGGGTGCGATCGGAGAATTGCCGAACGGAGCCGCGTGCGGCGATGGCGTCGAGAACGTTCATAATGACGAGACGATGGCAAAGGGGTGGCAACCAGACGAAGTGTGCTGGTGTGGTTGCGGAGGAGGGCGAAGCAGAGACGAGCCCACGTTGATGACGCAATTTGTCACCCGCGTGCCACGATGACTACCGTGCTGGCCGAATCACAGGGCTGTCCTGCTACGGCCGCGGCGCGGGAAGCAGCCAGCGCGGCCGTGCAACGGGTGGAACGACCGCGGATCCTGGCCGACCACTACGTACGGTCTCGCACGGCCAACCAGCGGCTTGATCACGTTGGTGACCACGCCACTGAACAAGATCGCCTCCGTGGCGTGCAGGCTGGCGTCGGCTCATGTGCACGAGGATTGCCTCCCGGTAACCCGCCGCCAGAAATACCACTCACGCTGGCTCGTCCAACCTTCCGCGGCCGCGCGATCGTTCCCGTACGCACACGCCGGCGACTCAGCGGTCACCGCGCGGAACGCGTCGTCGAACTCCCGCAGTAAGTCGCGCGTTTCCGCGCTCGCCGGCCGAACGCGCAATCGTCTGGCGATCTCATGCCGCACGGCCACGCACTCCACCAGGTCATGTCTCGCCGGATCGATCCGATCAAGCTCGCGCACCAGATCATCGACCTGGCGCGCCCAGAGCGCCACGAGCGCCGGCAAGTTCACACGCTCGAGACTCACTGCACATCCATTACGCGCACCGTCTACTTCGCCGGTGGACCGACCACCGGCAGGCGCGCCGTGCCGCTCCATTCCTGAAACGAACCATCGAACATCCGCGCGTCGCGCCCCAGCATCGTCGCCACAAACCACAACACCGTGGCCTGCTGCCCGATGTGACAGTACGTGATCACGGGTTTGCTATCGTCTACGCCGGCGTCGGCGAACAAGTTGTTCAGTTCGCTGATCGGCTTGAAGTAGCCGTTGGTGCTCACGCTCGACAGCGGCACGTTCAGCGCCGTCGGAATGTGCCCCGGACGCGGATAGCCGCCGCCGTCGCCATTGTAGAAGCGCGTCAGTCGCGCGTCCACGATGTGCCGCGTGCTGTCCTTCGTGGCCGCCTCCACCTGCGCGATCGTGGCGATGATGTCAGGGCGCAGTTTCGGCGTGATTGTGACGGCCTGCGCCGCGGGAGGAGCCGTTGTCGTGACCGCGCGCGACTCGCTCTTCCACGCCTGATAACTGCCATTCATCAACGAGATGCGATCCATCGCCCCGAGATACGCGAGCGTGATGAACACTCGTGTGGCCGATTGCAACGCCCCATCGTGCGGCACCACGATCACGCGCGTACGGTCGCCGATGCCGTTGCGCACAGCCCACGCCGTGAGCTGCTCTACGCCGGCCAACTGCAAGCTCAACCCACCGGGCACCATAGGGAGCGATACGTCGTCGAGCGCCGTGTGACGACTGCCGGCGATGTGGCCGCTATCGTACTGCGCCTTGCTGCCCACGTGCAGTACCACGAGATCGCGATCGTTCTGGTGTTCGGCCAGCCAGGCAGTAGTCACGAGCATGTTCGCCGCGTTCGGCGTAGGCATGGCACGTGGCGGCGCACGATGGCACGCACCGGCCGTAATCACACTCGCGGCCAGGAGCGCGGAGGTTATGAGGCGGTGCATCATGGGGTGATTACCGGACGGCCACGTGAGTCGCGCACTTCCACTGGCGCGATGCCCGTGGCTTTGAGCGCGGGTTCGATCGAGGCGCGATCGCCAGCGATCACGATCGTGAGTTTCGAAGGGTCCAGATACTTGTTGGCCACTCGTTGCGCGGACTGCACGGTGACCGAGCCGATGCCAGCGTTGAACGCGCTGAGCGTGCTGAGCGGGAGTCCATACGGGATAAGCTGCGAGAGCTGCGCCGCGATGTCGCCGGTGGACTCGAAGTTCTCGGCGTACCCGAGCTGCAGGTAACGTTTCGCCTTGGCCAGTTCATCGGCAGGCAGGGGATCGCGAATCGCCTTCATTTCGCGCATGAACTCGATGAGCGCCGAATCCGTCTTGGCCGACACCACTTCGGCATTGGCGCGAAATGGACCGGCTTCTTTTCGCATGGTGAAGCTCGAGCCGGCACCATACGTGTAGCCCTTCTTCTCCCGCAGCGTGTTGTTCAGACGCGAAGTGAACGACCCACCCAGCGCCGTGTTCACGACCATCAACGGGTAGTAGTCCGGCGTGCTACGCGCCACACCGAGTCCGCCCAGACGAAAGCTCGACTGCGCGGCCTTGGGCTTGTCCACGATATAGATCGTGGTCGCCTTGCCACCGGCGCTCGCCGGCGCGGGCTTGGCGGTGAGCGTCGGCAATGCGCCCCGTGTCCACGAACCGAAGGCGCGGCGCGCCAGTGCTTCGGCATCGGCCACCGACAGATCGCCGACGATCACCAGCGTGGCGTTGTTCGGGCGGTACCACGTTTTCCAGAACGCCGGCACGTCGTCGCGTGTGAGGCCCTCGGTGCTTTCTTTGGTGCCGATGCTGCTCTGACCGTACGGATGTGACTCGCCGTACACCAGCGCTGCGAACGCGCGGTCAGCCATGGCCGGTCCACGATCCTGTTCCTGCAGCAGGCCTGTCGTGCGCTCGTTCTTGAGACGCAGGAAGTCCTTTTCGGCGAAGGTGGGGCGCAGCAACACGTCGGCCATCAGTCCCATGGCGCTGTCGAGAGTGGCCGTGGTGGAGTGCATCGAAATCCTGCTCTGATCGATATCGGCGCCTGTGCTGAGGCTGATCGCCAGAAATCCGATCTGTTCGGCGAGACCGAGCGCATCACGGGTGCCGGCGCCTTCATCGAGCAGGTTCGCGGTGAGCGTGGCCAATCCGGCCTTGCCCTTGGGATCGGCGTCTGCGCCCGTGCGAATCACCAGCGACGCGTCCACCACGGGAATCTCGTGCTGCTCCACGATCACCAGCTTGAGCCCGTTGGGCAGCACGCGCTCGGTAATGGTAGGTAGCGTGAGCGGCTTCGGTGCCGTGAGCACAGGCGGCGTGGTGGAAGCCGGTTGCGGTGCCGTAGCCTGAGCGGGAAGGAGCACCGGCGCGAAAGCCAGCGACGCGAGAACCATCAGTGTGCGGCGCATCAGCGGAGATCTCCTGCGGTCAACGCCAGGTCCTTCTTGCCTTCCGGTACCACGGTGAGCACGATTTTGGGCTGGCCCGCGACGTACTGCTTCGCCACGCGCTGAACATCGGCGAGCGTGAGATATTCATAGCGCTCGAGGTCCTTGGCCATGTAGTCTGGCGTACCCGTGAAGTAGTTGTAGTAACTGAGCTGCGTGGCCTTGCCGAGCACACTCGACAAGCGATCGATCGTGCTGGCGCGCATGCCGTTCTTCACGCGCGAGAGCTCGCGCTCGGTCACGCCGCGGTTGGCCACGTCGGCGATCAGCTTGGCGATCTCCGCGTCGAGCTCGCGCGGATGGACGCCTGGCTTGGCCGTTGCCGTCAGCATGATCATGCCATCGAGCTTGCTCGAGCTGTTGCCCATGCTCACGTCCTGGGCGATCTGCTTTTCGTATACCAGCGCGCGGTACAAGCGTGAGCTCTTGCCACCGGCGATGATGTCGGTGAGCGCATCCAGTGCTGCGTCATCGGGACTGAACGCTTTCACGCCGTGCCACACGTAATAGGCGCGTGGCAACTGTACGCGGTCTTCCATCAGCATCACGGTGTCTTTCGTGAGCGCCACCGCGGGCACGGTGGGACGCACGATCTCGGCGTTACGTGGGATGTTGCCGAAGTACTTGCGCACCCACGTCTTCGCGGAGTCGGCGTTGAAGTCGCCGGCAATGGTGATGGTGGCGTTGTTCGGCGCGTAGTACTGCCGGAAGAAGTCGCTCACGTCGGTCACCGACGCCGCGCTCAGGTCGGTCAGCGATCCGATCACCGGCCAGGAATACGGGTGATTCGACGGGAACATCACGGGCAGCATCGTCTCGTAGGCGCGTCCGTACGGCACGTTGTCGGTGCTCTGTCGGCGCTCGTTCTTGACCACGTCGCGCTGCAAGTCGAGCTTTTCCTTGTCCATCGTGGGCAGCAGCCAGCCCATGCGATCGGCGTCGAGCCAGAGCATGAGGGGCAGCGCGTTCGAGGGGCCGGTCTCGTAGTAGTTGGTGCGGTCGAAGTTGGTCGAGCCGTTGTTACTGGCGCCGGCCGCTTCGAGCCATTCGTCGAACTTGCCTACGGGGACGTTCTGCGACCCCATGAACATCACGTGTTCGAACAGGTGCGCGAAGCCGGTTCGGCCACGCTTCTCGTCGCCGGAGCCGACCTTGTAGAAATTCTCGACGGCCACGATGGGCACCGATCGATCCACGTGCAGGATCACCTCGAGACCGTTGGGAAGCGTGAACTTCTCGTAGGGAATCGTCGGCGCCTTCTGCGCGGAGGCGAGGCCGACAAAAGTCCCGAGCGCCAGCAGACTGGCTGCCGTGAGGGCACCGACGCGATACCGCAGAGTCATGGATCGGAAAGTCGAAGAGGGGTCACTGGTAGCGCTGGAAATGTACACAGGCCACTTTGGCGCAATGGATATGCACGCGCGCCAGCCGGCCGGGTATGCCGCCCGTCTGGGCCTCTTCTCCGGCACCATGTTGGTTGTGGGCGGCATCATCGGCTCGGGCATCTTCCTGTCCCCTTCGGTGGTGGCGCAGCGAGTCGGTACCGCGCCGCTCACCCTCGCCGCCTGGGGCATCGGCGCCGTCGTGGCCATCATCGGCGGTTTCGTGTACGCCGAACTGGGGGCCCGCCGTCCGCAGGCGGGAGGCACCTATGTGTACCTCCGCGAGGCGTTCGGCACGCTGCCCGCCTTCCTGTACGGCTGGGCGCTGTTCCTGATCATGGCAACCGGCGCCATCGCCGCCGTGGCGATGACAGGCGCCAGCTACCTCGCCACGCTGCTGGGGTGGGCGCCGGAGAACGCACGGGCGATCGCCATCGCCCTCATCGTCATCCTCACGCTGCTGAACGTGCTGGGCGTGAACATCGGCGCCACCACGGGCAACGTGCTCACGGTGCTCAAACTCTCAGCCATCGCCATTCTGGTGGTCGCGGCGCTCGTCATGTCGCCGGCGAACGCGTTGCCCGTACCCGCGGTCGCCGCGGTACCACTGGCCCCGCCGCAGGGCATGGCGGCCAATGTCGTCGCCATGGGCGCGGCGCTGGTGCCCGTGCTCTTCGCATTCGGTGGATGGCAGCAGACCAACGCGGTGGCCGAAGAGCTGCGCGACCCCGCCCGCACGCTACCGCAGGCGCTCATGCTCGGCGTGCTGATCGTGGCCGCGACGTATTTGCTGGTGAACCTGGCCTACCTGCGCGCGCTCGGTGTGGAAGGACTCGCCGCCAGCAGCGCGCCGGCCGCCGACACGATGTTCGTGTACCTGGGGCCCGCCGGTCGCACGCTGATCACCTGCGGCATTGTCGCGTCCACCATCGGCTTTCTGGGCATGGTGATTCTGATGTCGGCGCGCGTGTATCAGGCCATGGCTGCCGATGGCCTGTTCTTCCGGAGCATGGCCGCATTGCACCCCACCACGCGCACGCCGGTGGTGGCATTGGTCGCGCAAGGTGCCGTCGCACTCGTACTGCTGTTGACCGGGACGTATGGCCAGTTACTCGACTACGTGGTGTTTGCCGATTGGATCTTCTTCGGCTCCACGGCCGCCACGCTGTTCGTGCTGCGGCAGCGCGATGCGCGTAGCCATGTGCCGTCGCTGGTGCACACACCGGGACATCCGTTCACCACGCTGATCTTCATTGCGACGGCCATCTATGTGGTGATCGGGTCGATCATCTCGAACCCTGGCAATGCCGCGCGTGGCGCCGGACTGCTCGCGCTCGGCGTGCCCGTGTATCTCTACTGGAATGCCCGCCGCACATCGTCGCAACCACCGATCGCGCTGTGACTGAGACCATGACCGAGACACCAACTGCCAGTGCGCGTGTCACCGCGCTGTACCTCCATCCGCTCAAGTCGGCGGCCGGTATTCGCGTGCAGGAAATCACGCTCGACGAGCGCGGCGCTGTGGGGGACCGACGATGGGTGCTCGCGGACGCGAATGGCGCCATGATCACTGCTCGCGAAACGCATCAACTGGTGCTGATTCACCCGTCTTTCCTGTCGGACGATCGGAACGGCGGCATTCGGCTCACGGCCCCCGGACTCTCGCCGTTGACCGTTCCGATCGAGGCGATCGATCGCGCCGCGCCGACGCAGCTCGTACGCGTGTGGGACGACGACGTCGTGGCGCACGACGCGGGTAACGCGGCTGCGGCATGGTGTACTGCTGCGGCTAGCCGCGCATGCCGCCTCATGCGCCTGGCCGACGAGGACCGCCGTCCGCTCGCGTCGCGCTTCGCGGGGTCGATCGATGCGCAGTCGCGCTATGTGGCGATGTCCGACGGTGCGCCGTTGCTCCTGCTTGGATTGGCCAGCATCGACGCGCTCAATGCCCGCCTGATCGACAGCGGATACGCCGATGTGATGGACCCGAGACGGTTCAGGGCGAACGTGCTGCTGTCCGGCATGCCGCCGCACGACGAAGATACGTGGCGCGATATCCGAATCGGCAGTCTAAACCTGAGTGTAGGCTCAGCCTGCACGCGTTGCGTACTGACCACCGTCGATCCCGACTCCGCTGAAAGCGGCCACGAGCCACTGCGCACCTTCGCGCAGTATCGGCGAGCGAATGGCGGCGTGATCTTCGGCATGAACACCACGCATCGGGAAGCCGGTGTGATTCGCGTAGGCGACGAGGTGCAAGTCGTCAGCCTGCGTTAGCGCGCTGTCTCAGCACCAGCCAAGAGAAATTCGGCGACGGCCCCAATCGTGATCGGGTCGCGCAAGATCCGTCGGTGGCCCACGCGCTCCACCGGCAGCAGTGCGGCGCCGGGCCAGAATCCCGCGATCCGCTCTGCATGAGCGAAGGGCACTTCCTTGTCGTCGACCGCATGGACCACCAGCGCCGGTACATCCACCGAACGCAACGCGCCCTCGATGTCATCGGTGCGATAGCCGCGCGCCTCGATACGACGTCGCGCGTCGCGCACGAAATGGTCGGTCGCTTTTGGCGGCAGGTGCATCTCGGCCGAGAATCGGTGCAGCACGTCGAGCAGCGACGATGGGCTGGCAATGAGCGCTGCACGGGATACGGAAAGTCCCGACGACAGGGCGAGCGCGATACTACCGCCACCCATGGAGTGCCCCACCGCCGCGTAAAGGGGAATGATCTGCGTGCTGACCTCGATCAACGCTTCAGCGAAGCGATACGGATCTGATTGCTTCCCACGCGAGTGGCCGTGCCCCGGTGCGTCGATAGCGACCACACTGAAGCCGCCGGCGAGCAGTGCAGGGGCCAGTGCGGCAAACTGTGTTGCGCGTCCTTCCCAGCCATGGATCAGGGCCACTGCCGGACCGTTGCCGGCGCGCAGTACGGACAGCCCGCTCGTCAAGCGCTGGCGGGTGGCCATCGCCTCGAACGGCAGCTCCCAGTCGCGCGGCGCGAACTTGCGTGGCGTCGCGAAGATCCGGCGGCTTATGCGTGAGGCCAACGACGGCGCGACGCGACCAAGGGTGCGGTTTGCCCCGCGAATGATGCGGATGCTGGCGGGGACGTCGTTGGCCATGGTGAAGTATGGCTGATACGCGCGACGGTCGGCCACCCAAACGAAAAGGCCACCGCGTTGGCGGTGACCCTTTTCGTGTCAGAATTCGTATTCAGCTCCCGGGGAGGGACTCGAACCCCCGACAGGGTGATTAACAGTCACCTGCTCTACCTGGCTGAGCTACCCGGGAATATCGACGGCCGTCGCCGCCGTCTCGCACAACCGCGAACGGCCATGCAAGAGCATCATAGTATCGTCATCCCACCCGATTGAGTCAAGCGGGCAGCACCGTCCTGAGCCATCGTCCCGTGTGCGAGGCCGCCACTTTCACGATCTCCTCCGGCCGGCCCGTCGCCACCAGGTGCCCGCCGCCGTCGCCGCCGTCGGGACCCATGTCCACGATCCAGTCGGCCAGCTTGATCACATCCAAGTTGTGTTCAATCAGCACCAACGTGTGCCCCTGATCCAGCAGCCGTTCGAACACCTGCGCCAGCTTCCGGATATCCTCGAGGTGCAGGCCGGTAGTCGGCTCATCGAGCACGTACAGCTTGCGGGCACCGCCCCGAGCCGTCAGCGCCAGTTCGCGGGCAATCTTCAGCCGCTGGGCCTCACCGCCGGACAACGTGGTCGCCGGTTGCCCCAAGCGCAGGTAGCCCAGCCCAACCTGCTGCACGTGCCAGAGCGCCTGCGCCAGCTTGTCCTCGCGCGGGAAAAACTTGATCGCTTCGTCTACGGTGAGCTCGAGCACGTCCGCGATGTTGCGGCCGCGCACCCGCACCTCGAGCACGTCCGGCTTGAATCGCTTCCCGCCGCAGGCGTCGCAGGGCACGAACACGTCGGCCATGAACACCATCTCCACTTCGATCGCCCCGGCGCCTTCGCACTGATCGCAGCGACCGCCGGCCACATTGAACGAGAAGTGCCCCGGGGTATAGCCGCGCGTTTTCGATAGTGGCATCTCGGCGAACAGCTTCCGCACTTCGTCGTAGGCTTTCACGTACGTCACCGGGTTCGAGCGCGGCGACTTGCCGATCGGGCTCTGATCCACGAGAACTACGTCGTCGAGAAACTCCTCTCCCGACAGCGACGTGAACGTTCCCACGGTTTCTCCCAGATGCTCCTTGGCCGAATGCTCGCCGTGCAACCGTGCTTCGATGGCGTGGAACAGTATGTCGTGTACCAGCGTGCTCTTGCCCGAGCCCGACACGCCGGTCACCACGGTCATCGCGCCCAGCGGGAAGCGCACGTCGACGTTGTTCACGTTGTTCGCGCTGGCGCCTTTAAGATCGAGCCAGCGCGGCCCGACCGCCCGTCGCTTGGCCGGCAACGGAATCGTTCGTGCCCCCGTGAGGTACTGCCCGGTGAGCGGACTGTTGGCGATCTCCGCGATCGGTCCGGCGAACACCACCTCGCCACCGCGTTCACCGGCGTGTGGGCCCAGCTCCACCATGTAGTCGGCGATGCGCATGGCCGCGAGATCGTGCTCCACCATGATCACGGTGTTGCCGTGATCGCGCAGGCGCACGAGCAGCGCGAGCAGCTTGTCGAGGTCGCGCGCGTGCAATCCGATGCTGGGTTCGTCCAACACATACGTGGCATCCACCAGCGCCGCACCCAGTGCATTCGACAGCGTGATACGCTGCGCCTCGCCACCCGACAGCGTCCGCGTGGCGCGATCGAGCGTGAGATACGTCAATCCGACATCCGCCAGAAAGCGCGTCCGGCTGCGCGCTTCGCGCAGCACCGCCTCGGCGATCTGCGTGTCGCTTGGTGACAGCGCGAGCGTATCGAGCCACGTGTGCAGATCGCGTACCGGCATCCGCGTCACGTCGGCGATCGTGCGATCCTGAATGCGCACCGCCATCGCATCAGGCTGCAGCTTGGCTCCGCCACAGTCACGACAGGTGCGCGCACTCTGATACTTGCGCAGGAAAATGCGGATGTACTGCTTGTACCGCTTCTCTTCGAGCGCTTCGAGAAACGGGAAGATGCCGGTGTATGCGCGCGACTTCGCGCGTAGCAGCTGGTCGCGTGCTTTCACCGGCAGCGTCTTCCACGCGGCATCGGGTGACACGCCGAGTGAGCGTGCGAACTCCACGACCGTGCGACGCTGCTTCTCGTAGCGCGGTGCCGTCCACGGGTCGATCGCCCCGTCACGCACCGAGCGATCCTGATTCGGCACGATCAGCGCTTCGTCGTAGTCGAGCGTTGCCCCGAAGCCGTTACAGGTGGGGCAGGCGCCACGCGGATTGTTGAACGAGAACAGCTGCGGCGACGGCGTGGGCGCGCGCGTGCCGTCGTTGGGGCACTCGAACCGCTCGGTGAACGCCAGTCGTGACACTGGCGTGTTGCCCGTGCTCGCCCGCAGCGCATCGGGAGGCAGCACCGGCTCCGGGAACAGTAGCACCGTATCCCCGTCGCCCTCGTTGAACGACGTCTGCACCGCATCGGCGATGCGACCGGGGGCCGATGCCTCCACTCGCAGTCGATCGATCACGATCTGGACATCGCCGGCCGCCGCGAGGTCGATGCCTTCGGCGTCGACGTCGTCCAGATGCACGATGCGTTCACCGAGTGCCACGCGCACCAGCCCGCGCGCCCGCAAGTTTTCCGCGATGACGGCGTGCGTGACTTCGCTGGAGCGAATCAGCGGGCAGGCCACCATGAAGCGCGTGCCCTCGGGAAGTGCCATCACGGCATCGGTTACCGACTGTACGGTGTCGGGACGCAGTTCGCGACCGCATACGCGGCAGAACGTGTGCCCCACGCGCGCCCAGAGCAGCCGCAGATAATCATAGATCTCCGTGGCCGTGCCTACAGTAGACCGCGACGTACGCGTGGGATTCTTCTGCTCGATGGCGACGGCAGGGGAGAGCCCCTCGATCGAATCGACCGCCGGTTTCTCCATCCGCTCGAGAAACTGCCGCGCGTAGGCCGACAGCGACTCCACGTAGCGCCGCTGGCCTTCGGCGTAAATCGTGTCGAAGGCGAGCGACGATTTGCCCGAGCCCGACACGCCGGTGACAACCGTAATGGCCCGGCGTGGGATGTCGAGATCAAAGCCCTTCAGGTTGTGCTGACGGGCACCACGGATACGAATGCGATCCTTCATGTCGTGAAAACTATCGGAGCGGCCCGCTAGATTCCGCATTCCATGGCTGCTTCAGCGAACACCTCGTCATCCACCGGCGACGACGCCCTCGGCAAGGCATACGACGCGCGCCTCGTGCGGCGACTGCTGGCCTACGTGCGCCCGTATCGCGCGCTGGTCGTCATGGCGCTGGCGTGCATCATTGTCCAGTCCGGAATGCAGGTGATCGGACCGCTGCTCACCCGCTGGGTCATCGACCGTGCGCTCCCGTCCGGAGACAGCGGACTCGTGGTACAGGTTGCACTCATGTACGCGGCACTGCTGGTGGCCCAGTTCGGGGCGGCCTTCGGTGAGACCGTGTTCACCTCGCTGCTGGGGCAGCGCGTGATGCGCGACCTGCGGCGCGAGCTGTTCGAACGACTGCAGCGCCTCCCCGTGGCGTACTTCGATCGCAATCCGGTGGGACGACTGGTCACCCGCGTCACCAGCGATGTCGAGGCGCTCAACGAGCTCTTTACGTCCGGAGTCGTGGCGGGGGTCGGCGACCTGTTCACGCTGCTCGCGATCGGCGTGGTGATGCTTTCGGTGGATTGGCAGCTGGCGATGGCCGCCTTTGTGGTCATCCCCCTGGTCCTGGTTGCCTCGCGGGTCTTCCAGAATTCGGTGCGTACGGCGTACCGCGACGTTCGCACCCGCCTGGCGCGCCTGAACGCCTTCATCGGCGAGCGGATCGGTGGCATGCGCATCGTGCAGCTGTTCGGTCGCGAGGCGCATGAGGTCCGTCGCTTCGATGCGCTCAACCAGTCGCATCTCGACGCCCATCTCAAGTCGATCACGGTTTACGCGCTGTATTTTCCGTTGATCGAGTTCCTCACCACGTTCGCGCTGGCCAGCCTGCTGGTCACCGCCGGCTTCCGGGTGGGGAGCGACGCGATCACGGTGGGTACCGTGGCCGCCTTCCTGCAGCTCGTGCGACGATTTTTTCAGCCGCTGCAGGATCTTTCCGAAAAGTACAACATCCTCCAGGCGGCGATGGCCGCGTCCGAACGCATTTTCGGCTTGCTCGATACCCCAGTCGCGGCCGGCGTCGCCTGCCCCCCCGATCGCGAAGCCCGCGTCGGCGCCCTGCGGTCGAACGGCGTGACTGTCGCGTTCGAGGATGTCTGGTTTGCGTACGATCGGGAGCAAGGGGTGTCCGAGGATCACACGCCGGCGTCGCCTAGTACCGCCGATGCGCTCCTCCCGATGGCGTCGGGAGACCCACCGGGCGGTATCCGCTGGGTGCTCAAGGGCGTGAGCTTCCGGGTGGCACCGGGCCAGGAGATCGCGCTGGTGGGGCACACGGGAGCCGGCAAGACGACCATCGTCAACCTCCTGCTTCGGTTCTATGAGCCGCAGCGTGGCCGCATTCTGGTCAATGGCGTGGACATTCGCGAACTGCCGGTGGACGTGCTCCGCTCGGTCATCGGGTACGTGCAGCAGGACATTTTCCTCTTCGCGGGCGACGTGGCCGGCAACCTGCGGCTCGACGCCGCTATCGACGACGAGACCCTCGCCGCGTCCGCTGCCCGGGTCGGCGCCGACCGGGTCATTGATCGTCTTCCCGGCGGTTGGCACCACGAACTGGCGGAACGCGGTGGAGGCGTGAGCGTGGGCGAGCGGCAGCTGCTGGCTTTCGCGCGCGCGGTGGCCGCTGATCCGGCGTTGCTGATCCTCGACGAAGCCACCAGCGCCGTCGACTCACAGATCGAGGCGGAGATCCAGCGGGCCGTGTCGGAGCTCATGCGCGGCCGGACCACGATCGCGATAGCCCATCGACTCAGCACCATCGTCGACGCCGACGAGATCCTCGTGTTGCATCACGGCGAGGTCGTTGAACGGGGCACCCACCGCCAGCTGCTGGCCCGTGAGGGACTCTACGATCGGCTCTTCCGCCTGCAGGTCGGCGAGCCGCAACGCATCAATTCGGGTGAAAACAAGGCGTTGTGGGCTAATGGCGAGCCCCTGAAGGCCAATACTGATCTGTCGGCGAGCTCGGCGTCGCGCTTGCCAACCGACGCAACTGTCGGGTAGCTTCGCTTTTCCGCATCGTGTCCCATTCGTCATTCTCGGTCAGACCCCTTCCTATCCACGTGCAGCTATCCGTCGCCGCCGGCACAGATGTCGGGCGCATTCGGGCAGGCAACGAAGACAGCCTTTATGCGGACGCCGATCAGGAGCGAGGGCTCTTCATCGTTGCGGATGGCATGGGCGGTCACGCCGCTGGCGAAGTGGCCAGTGAGATGGCAGTGCAGATCGTTGCGCGCGACCTCACTGATGTCCGCGACCTGACGGGCAACCCGCCGCTCTCTCGTATGGGTGAAGCGCTGAGGGCCGCCAATCGGGCCATCTACGAGCGCACCATCCAGGAAGCCGACAAGCAGGGTATGGGCACCACTGCCTCCTGCATCATGATCGGCCAAGGACGCTGGATCATCGGTCACATTGGTGATTCGCGCGTCTATCTCCTGCGTGACGGCGCCCTGCGCCAGCTCACCAAAGACCACTCCTACGTGCAGGAACAGGTCGACGCCGGCTTTCTCACCCCGGAGCAGGCGCGCTACCACCCCTACAGCAACGTGATCACCCGTTGCGTGGGCGCCAATGCAGCGGTCGAAGCCGACGTGCTGAACGGGGAAATCCAGAACGGCGATCTCTATCTCGTCGCCTCGGACGGCCTGACCGGCATGGTCGAGGATCCGCAGCTCAAAAAAATCCTCGAGTCGCGCCAGACGCCAGGACGCATGGTCGACGCCATGATTACCGAGGCGAATCGCCGCGGTGGGCTCGATAACATCACCGCCATCGTCGTCCAGGTTCTCCAGGTGCATGGCTCCGGCAGCACCGGCACGACCGGCGAACAGGCTGCCGTTTCGCATGCCTGAGGAGTCGGTCGGGGACGTTGCCGAGCTCTACCTCGGCAACGTTCTCTACGCCATAGAGCGGTGTGCCTTGTCGCTGGAAACCGACGAGAAGCCGCTCGATGCAGCGTTCTACCGTGGCATTGGCCGCAAGCTGGCCGACGCGCACGGACGCACGAAGCCCCGTTCACCGGACCGTCCCTGATGTCCAACACACCTCATCGCGCTTGCCTCGTGGCCGGCCTCTCGCTGGCCCTCGTGGCCCTCGCTGCCACGCCCGCACGTGCGGCGACCACGGCGGCGCCCGCTCGTGCGCCGGGCTGCGTAGTTTCTCAGGACAGCACCTTGATGGCGCTGTTCACCAGCGGCCAGAGCTTCCCCGATTTCCTCGCGGCCGCCAAGGCGCGACGTGAGGGGTGGCTCAAAATGGCCGACAGCGCGCGGGTGGACGACGCGCTGGTGGCGCGCGCCAAAGCCGTGGGTGGTACCTGGCACCTGCTGGTGGTCGCCATCGATGCCTGCGGTGACTCCATGAACAACGTCCCCTATTTGGCCAAACTGTCGGAGATGGTACCGGGGCTCGATCTCCGCATGGTGCTGCCGGTGAACGGCCGACCGGTGCAGGACAGCCACCGCTCAATTGACGGCCGCACCGCCACGCCGACCTTTGTGCTCCTCGACAGCAACGGGAACGACGTGGGGTGCATCGTGGAGCTGCCACGCGAAATCCGCGATTGGGCGCATGGCGTGCGCGGAAAGGTCAGTAGCGATTCGCTGCATGCGGGCATTCGCACGTTCTACGCCGCCAATCGCGGCGTGGCCATTACCACCGAAGCGGTGGAGATGTTGGAAGCGGCGAAGGCCGGATCCCCGCGCTGTGCGCGCGGAACCCGGCCGTAAGGGCTACCCGGGCAGCGCTACCCGAGCAGCGCTGTCCCGGCGTCGAGTCGGGCCCGCACCACATCAGCGTCTTCGCGGAGCGCCGCCAGCACCCGCTCTTCCGGAACCGGCGCGCGGTCGGTCGTGAACACGCGAAGACGACGCGCGCTGCGATAGAGTTCGTCGCTGAGTCGGGGCAGGTTGATCGCACCTTCCCATCCGGCCGCCGTGAGCTGCTCCACCCGACCATCGCGACGCTGCATGGGAATATCGAGCCCCAGCATCTGCGTTTTGGCCGGATAGTCGACCAGCACGGCGCCGGCCGGTAAGCCCAACTCGCGCGCGAACGCATCCTCGACGCGTCGGGTGAGATGGAAGTCGCTGGCGATCCACTCGCCGACTTCGTCGCCGAGCGTGGCCGCCGGGCACTCGTAGGCGCGCTTGTGCAGCCGTCGGAAGCGCAGACCGTCCAGCATCGCGCGCGCCTCGACGGGCAACGTCGGCACATCGAGATGCACGAGCAGCCCTTCGTCGGTGAAGTGCGCGACCTTGTCGGAGGCCACATGGCCCGAGTCGAGTGCGACGGCAACCAGTCGTTTGTACATGGCCGTCGCGCTGCGTACGGCATGATGCCAGTACACGTTCCGGTACATCTGGTACTTCGCGAACAGCAACGATTCGAGCGCCGACAATCCCTTCTCATGTACGCCGACCATGCGCGTGGTGCGCCCGGGAGTCTGCACGATCACGAGTGAGTTGAGCAGTCGATCCACATCGATCTCGCCATACGGCACGCCGCACATCGTCGCATCGCGCTTGAGATATTCGATCTTGTCGAGATCGAGTGAGCCCGAGATGAGTCCCTGCAACGCGTCGGTGCTGCGACCGGTGATCAGCGCGAACACCTCGTCGGGAGCCGACGGCCCGAGCGCGCTGCGCAGCACGGTGGCCACGGGCCCCGACGTGATCAGCGGATGCGCGACCAGTTCGTGATGGGTGACGCCGATCTCTTCGAGCGCGTGCGAGAACGGGTAGTGCCCCACATCGTGCAGCAGCGCGGCCGCCCGCACGATGTGTTGTGATCGGGCATCGATGCCGTCCAGCGCGCCGCGTTCTTCGAGCAGGCGCAAGGCGACGCCGGCGAGGTGCCACGCCCCCAACGCGTGCTCGAATCGCGAATGCGTCGCTCCCGGATACACCAGAAAGGCGAGGCCGAGTTGGCGCACGTAGCGCAGACGCTGGACCACCGGCGTTTCCAGCAGCGCCAGCGCCAACGGATCGAGACGGATGTTGTTCCAGAGCGGATCGCGAAGAATCTCCATGCAGAAAGATATGAAGCGCGGACGTCAGCGGGGCATCAGCGGGCCGGCAAACGGGTCCGGAACGCCCTGGGCCGGGAGGACTCGCCTCAGCGGTCAACGAAATCACGGGGCCCCGTGTATTGCGCGTAGGCAGTCCCACGTCGGATTTCCCTGTGAAAAGACGTCCCACATCCGCTCTTAACGCGGGTGCCGTTCCTCGTCTCCATTGTCGTGAACTATACATCTCCGTTTCTCAGACGGTTCGTCGGCGCCATCGGATTGCTCCTTGTGTGCAGTCTGACGTTGGCCGCACAGGCCGTCGACATCATCCGTGGCCGTGTGCTCGGCACCGACGCGCAACCGATTTCGAACGTGCTCGTCACAGCGACGACGCTTGGCGGCAACGTCAGTCGCTCATCACGCACCGACAAGAACGGGCGCTACACGATTTCCTTTCCCGGCGGGGAAGGCGACTACTGGGTGACTTTTGCGGCCGTCGGCCTTGCCCCGCGTCGCTATCAGGTGATGCGGACGGCCGATCAGGAAATCCTGATCGCCGACGCGCGCATGGCGCCCGCGACAGTTACGCTCGATGCCGTGCAGGTCTCGGGGCGGGCTGCCGCGTCGCGCAGCGATACGGTATCCGACGTGTCGGGTACGGAAAAGACGCTTGACGATGCCACCGCTGGTTTCCTCAACGTCGATCAATTGGGCGATCTGGCGGCGATGGCGTCGGCCATTCCCGGGGTGCAGCTACTCCTCGGTGCCGACGGCGGCGCTGACGCCTTCTCGGTATTCGGCTTGGGCGGCGACCAGAACAACACGCAGCTCAACGGACTCAACTTTGGTGATGCCGCGTTGCCGCGCGATGCCAACGTGATGACATCGCTCTCCACGTCGCCGTACGACGTGTCGCGCGGTGGCTTCTCCGGTGGTCAGCTGCAGGTCCGCACGAGATCGGGCTCCAACTTTATCCGCCGCGGCCTCAGCGGCAACCTGATCACGCCGCAGATGCAGTGGCTCGACCAGACCGGTCTCGCCACGGGTCAGCAGTTCACGAACATGTCGCTTGGCGGCTCCGCGTCGGGACCGATCAAGGCGGATCGCGCCTTCTTCAACTCGTCGTTCCAGTACGATCGTCGCTTGCAGGATTTGCAGACGTTGCTGAGCGAGAGTTCGCTGGGCTTCGAGACGGCCGGTGTGGCGGCCGACTCGGTGGCGCGCCTGCTCAACATCCTTGGGGCTGGCAACGTGCCGATCACGGTGGGTGGCTATTCGCCGGAGCGGATTCGTACGACTGCCACGATGCTGAACAGCTTCGATTACGTGCAGCCCAATTCGAATCGTGGCAACACGTTCGCCATCACGCTATCGGGAAACTACTCCGGAACGGCTCCGGTGGGCGGCGGTGGAGGCGGTGGTGCTGGGTTCGGCGGCTTCGGTGGCGGCTCGGCCAGCTTGTTCACGCCCACGCGTGACGGCACACGCGACAATTACGGTGGCGCCTTGCAGGCGCGTCACAGCGGTCTGCTCGGCTTCAAGGGCATCTTCACGGAAAGCACGATCGGCTATAGCCTGAGCCGCAACGCGTCCGATCCGTTCGCCATTCTCCCAGCTGGTTCGGTGCGCGTGAATTCGCAGCTGGGCGATGGGTCGGCAGCGGTGAGTAATCTACTGTTCGGCGGCTCGCCCAGTCTGAACACGTCGTCCAGCAACTCGTCGCTGGCGGCGAACAACACGATGTCGTGGTTCTCCGACGACAACCGTCACCGCGTGAAGCTCACCAGTGAGCTGCGTCTCGATGAGTTCTCGCAGAACGTCCCGTTCAATCAGTTCGGCTCGTTCAACTACAACTCGCTGACCGACCTGCAAGCCAATCGACCGGTCTCGTTCACCCGCACGCTATCGCCCCGTATGCGGGCCGGTAGCCAGATCGTCGGAGCGATGTCCCTAGGGGATGCCTGGCGCCCCACGAGCAATGTGCAGGTGCAGTTTGGTGTGCGCGTCGACGGTAACCACTTCTCGAAGGGGCCGCAGTCGAATCCAGCCGTGTTATCGGCGTTCGGCTACGACAATGCGGAAACGCCGAACCGCCTGTACGTGAGTCCGCGCGTTGGTTTCTCGTGGACCGTGGGGCAGGCCGACCAGATGACACTACTTCCCGGAATGGTCCGCGCTCCGCGCGCCGTGATCCGCGGTGGCGTCGGTGTGTTTCAGAACACGCCGGGCACGCAGCTCATCTCGAACGCCATCGACAACACCGGCCTCCCTTCGGCGCTCCAGCAGCTCACCTGCTTTGGTGCCGCCACGCCGACTCCGAACTGGACGGCCTACGCGGTAAGCGAAGCGAACATTCCGCGCGCCTGCGCCGACGGCACCAGCGGCACGGTGTTCGCGAACAGCTCGCCCAACATCACGCTGTTCGTGCCCGACTTCCTCGCACAGCGCTCTATTCGCGGCAACCTGCAATGGGCCGGTGCGGTGCTCAAGAATCGGTTCCTGCTCTCGGTGGACGGCACGTACTCGCGTAATCAGCGCCAGCAGGGCGCTGTCGATCTGAATTTCCCGGGCATCCAGCAGTTCACGCTGGCCAACGAACTGAATCGGCCCATCTACGTGACGCCGTCGGCGATCGTGCCGACGACCGGCGTCGTGGCGTGGCGCAACGCGCGCGTAGACGACGCGTTCGGTCGTGTGACTGGGCAGACCTCGACGCTCGATGCGGAAAGCAAGCAGATCAACCTCAGCTTGCGCCCGGCGGTCTTCAACTCCCGCTATGGTTGGAGCGTGGCCTACGTGCTGGCCGATGTGCGCGAACAGTTCCTCGGCTTCAACAGCACGGTCGGTTCGCCGAGCGGTACCGAATGGTCCAGGGGTGCTTTCTTCTCGCGTCACCAGATTCAGTATTCGGTCAGCTACAACGCGTGGGATGCCGTGCGCATCTCGTGGAACGGCAACCTCCGCTCAGGCGTGAACTACACGCCTACGATCAATCAGGACTTGAATGGTGACAGCTACGGCAACGACCGGGCGTTCATCTACGATCCGGCCACCGTCACCGATCCGGCGCTCAAGGCCGGTCTCGAGAACCTGCTGGCGACCGGCACGAGGGAAGCCGTGTCCTGCCTGCGCAGCCAACTGGGCCAATTCGCCGCGCGCAATTCCTGCACAAGCCCGTGGACGATGCAGGGCAACCTGAACATCTCGTTCAACTCGCTCAAGGTCGGCCTGCCGCAGCGCACCACCCTCAGCCTGCAGATCGCCAATCCACTCAATGGTCTCGATCGCCTCGTGAACGGGGAGTCGGGACTGAAGGGGTGGGGCGCCTTCGTGGTCCCGAGCGGCCCGCTGCTCTTTGTTCGCGGCTTCGACGCCGCCTCGAACAGCTTCAAGTATGAAGTAAACGAGCGCTTCGGCTCCACGCGCCCGGCGCAGACTACGCAGCGCGCACAAGCGACGTCTTTCACGATGTCGATGCGCGTCGACGTCGGCCCTACGCGCGAGCAGCAGCAGCTGTTGCAGCAGCTCGATCGTGGCCGCTCACGCGCCGGCAACAAGCCGACGTTGCAACAGCTGCGTGGTACGGCGACCTCCGGCATCATCAACCCGATGCAGCAGTTGCTGCAGCAGGCGGATACGCTCAAGCTCACGCGCAAGCAGGCCGACAGTCTGGCCACGCTCAACCGCTACTTCGTGCTCCGCTCAGACACCATCTGGAACCCCGTCACCAAGTTCCTGTCTGAGCTGCCCGACAAGTACAACCACGACGACGCGTACGGCCGCTACAGAGATGCCCGCGAGCAGACGGTCGACATGCTCATCAAGATCGTGCCGGACATCAAGCGCATGCTCACGCCGGTCCAGATCCGCGTGCTGCCTACGTCGTTGGTGAGCTTCCTGGATAAGCGCACGTTACAGGGTTTGCGCTCGGGTACCGCCGGTGGGAACCAGTTCGGCGGCGGCGGTATGCGTGGTGGCTTTGGTGGTGGTGGTGG
>NZ_JBDNFF010000431.1:0-3727 GCF_041689975.1 Gemmatimonas sp. | reverse complement strand
GTAGGGCGTCGTACTCGTCAACGATCCGGTTCTTGCACTTGGCAGTGAAAGTTCGACGCTGCGAATTTGGTGCCGGATCCGTCTGGTCGGGTTCGCCCACCGCACCATCATGGGCGCGATCAAGCAAAGAGGAAGAGGTCATAGTCATCAGTGTGGTGGTTCCTGGTTCTCGCCCTGACGGGGATCTTGGATTACCGCAGGTGTCTCACATCGGCCTGACAGGGATCCGGCCTACGCCAACGAGAACACGAATCAGATCGGCCGAATCACGGCGTGGCGGATCTTGGTCTCGCCGATCGGAACTGGGGCCAGCACTTCCCGGTCGGAGGCGCCCGCACGCTGTTCCCACTCATTGCAGCCAAGTAGGATCATGTAGATGTGGAAGCTGGTAAGCCAGACGCGAGGTCCACGCATCACCAAATCCAGATTGATGCGCTGCACTGTCGCCGCCAGCCTCTCAATGATAGTGGTCGCAGCATGCTCGTCGGACGGTGGCACCAATCGTGCAAAGGTCAACGACGGAGTAGTCGATATCGAGACCGACACTCTCAGCTGGGACGACATCGACCCCAACAGCCGGGCGACATTCTGCGAGGGCTACCGAGCGGTCTCGCTTGAGGCGTTCCGCCAGATCATTGCTGACCGGGTTGCGGCATCCGACATTGAAGCCTTATTGAGACTGGCGAAGGAAAACTGCTGACCAGTCGCTGACCTTCATTTTTGGCCCTGCCTCGGTTGGAGTTCTTGACGAAGTGTCTCAATCCGCTCCACCAACGAGTCCGTGGACAGATGACCCACCAACGATGCCGACGTATGCGCACTCGCCTCGAATAGGACCCGAACAAGACTTAGGTACTACACCTCCCCTGCCAAAAAACACCCTCTCAACAGGCACAACCCGACAACCTACACAGCTAGCCAGGAAACTACCGCTAGAGCTGCTCTGCGAGTCTTTGTCGCTTCGCCTCGTATTCCTCGGAAGTGAGTAGGCCTTCAGCATGCAGAGCCTTGAGCTGACGAAGCGCTCCAGCAACATCAGTCTCACCAACCTCGCTGACTTGGTCAACCACTCCTGACACCGGCTCTGCGCCCGGTGACTCGTCTGGATCGGAGAAGTGGTCAGTCCAGCGCTGCCCATCCCAGTAGCGAAGCCTGCCAGACTTTTCAGTGTCAGGAAACCACCCTGCGCCTGCAGCCTGCGCCGATGCATCGACTGTGGCCAATGGCGTCCGTTTGCGGTTGCCGATCATCCGGGCAATCGCCCAAACGGCGAGCACTAACGCAACCAGAGTGCCGAGCTCCATCACCTTCGACACAGCAAGCTGTTGTCCGTTCTCCTTGACCTCTAGCTGACCACTACTGGTCCCTGCGAGGCCGATGAAAAGTGCAACGACGACCCCTATCCAGATGCCTCGGACCTTGCGTACGACGTCTGCTCTCGCACCGTCAGTCATGACGCGGTCCTCGGTAGCAATCCACGAACGTGTCCAGAGTCGATCCGCATTGTGGGGCATACAGTATCGACTACGCGCATGGGGCCAGGTGGTTCTGTCGGGCGCGACGGCGTCGCTGGTGAGCGGTGATGGTCGCCGGCGCTCTGACCGGTCGTCGCACTTCATCTGATTGCACGTCGCGAGTGCCTCGCCACAGATGACCGCCAACCAAAACGCGTTGGCACATCAACCAGAAGCGACCAACCTTCGCAAGTCTCGCCGGTGTGGCCACTCATGCTTCTCCGGTGACGCCCCTACAAGGGATCCACAACCGGTCGCCAATCACCGTCGCCGAAAGCTGGATGTCGTGGACTTGTCACGTTTGGGTCGCTACAGCAGCGAGGTCAGGGTCACGACTCCGCCTAGGACAGCCCAGCCCAGCCCAGCCCCTCAAAGTCAACACGGACGTCCATCGAAGGACGTCACCGGCACCTTGAGCACGCTTCATACTGAGTTCATCCACGGTGCCTTACTTGGACCGGACCAGCGACCGAGTACTCGTGCCGCCAATCAGTACCAAGACAATCCCAGCCGCCGGGAGAACCAACCCGAAACCCATCGCAGCCCATCACAGGCTTCGGGCACATGCCGATTCGGGCCAGCTGTGAGGCACCAACGAGGGCTCAGTCCCGCAGCCTGCCGTACAGTGACGGACCATGCACCAACGAGCGGCCTGGCCTGAGCCGGGGTGGCATCCAAAGCCGGGTCAACCCTTGAATATCGAGTACTGGGACGGAGGCCAATGGTCCAAGGGAGGCCCTGTCAGGTATTGGATCGAGGACTCGCTGTACAACTTCGACGTAGTACTGAGAGGACCTAACCACATGGGGTCCGTCAGAACCCCTGGTGCGACCGGTCGGATCGTTTGGAACGGACCTTGTTCCGACGAAAGCGTCTTCCTCGCATTCGTATTGTGGGATGAGACGGATGATGGTTCAGCAGAGACAGGCTTACTGATCTTCGAGATGGACAGGTTCGACTTGTTTACGCGGACCACTGAAGGTGATCGAGTGTTATTCAAGCCACCGAAGTCGGTCGCTGGAAGGCTGCTGGGTGGAGTCGCTCGCATAATCGGCGCAGCACCTGGGCCGATCAGCGCACCTGGATACGTAACGAAGCTCGTAAGGGATCGGTTGCGCAGCCAGTTGGCTGAGGGGACCCCGCCAAGCGCCGATACGCCACGACAAGCCGGGTCGCCAACTGAGCACACAGACGATCGGCGGGTAGACGACCGCCACCGTCCGAGCAGGGCAGTAGCGCCCGGGCTGACGGGAGGTCAGCACCGCTCGATCAAGACGATGATGCAGGATCGGGCGGCACCTGAGACTGTGAGTGCTCTTCTCGGCGCTGCGCGCGATCCCAATGCGGTTGTCAGGGTTGACACGGACTATCCGGGTGGCTCGATCGTCATTTCGATGTCCACAACGACTCCCGGAGTGGGGATGTTGGTTGCTTGGGCACCATCGGTCTACGTCACCGAGTGGCTCCAAACCACTGAGCAGCGCCCGTGTGATGGTTACAAGGTGACGCTCATGGACAACGATGGCAAGAATCTTGGTTGCACGTTCGTCGGACCTGCGGACCTGGCCCAAATGACCGGCGATCCAAGCGGTCGTACCGGCTACCTCCAACAGAAGTTCCAGGACGATCTTCGACGCTTCGGTCCGGCAAGGGTGGCCAACTGGTCGTAGCACGAGGTCGGTGAAGCCGCTCTTGGGTGATGCGTGACGAGGACTGTGGGCGACATTCGCATGTCCCTGGATGAAGACTGGCAGCTTCTCCCTTCGGCCTTGACCGAGCGTCCCGAACGTCCGCGCGGGGACACTTCGCTCGTTCTCGTTACATAGCATCCGATCGGGTGCCAGTGAAGGCAGTCAGGCCGAAACGCGCTATCAACCCCGCTCATGATCACGCCCGAGGAAAGACAGCAAGTCGTTAGCCGACCGTGTCCGGCTGGGGAACCCTATGTCTCACGATCGCGATCAATCTCTTTGCCTGCTGCGTCTCCGGTGAACGACTCATCCTGTTCCCCGCAGCCCTCGGCATCGCTGCGGCGCTTGCGCTGGGCTCTGACGCCAGCATGGCTTCCACGGCCGCCGTCTGCGCCGGTCTGCTTGTCGCCATCGCAGCAGTGAAGGCGACGCGCATGCTCGCCTGGGCAGGATGCTACTTTTTCCGGGACAACTGTCGGTGTCGTGGGTTATGAGGCGGTGGCCCAGGGCAGCTGGGGGGTG
>NZ_JBDNFF010000430.1:0-8169 GCF_041689975.1 Gemmatimonas sp. | reverse complement strand
TGGATGTCGACGCGGTCATGACCTGCCCGCACATGCGCAGCGACGGCTGCGATTGCCGCAAGCCCAAGACTGGGATGCTGGTCGAAGCGGCTAGCCGACTGGCGATCGATCTCAACGCAAGCTTTCTGGTTGGCGATCGGGCCAGTGATATCGAAGCGGGCAACACGGCCGGATGCCATACGGTTTTCATTGACCGCAGGTATAGCGAGCCGCGCCCAGGCTATCCGGATCAGATGGCGACCTCCTTAGCGTCCGCCACACGTCTGATTCTGTCGTTAACAGAGTCTCCCAACTATTCCAGTTGATACGGTTGCCCGGCCTTGGAAGACGCGGGAATGACAATCGAGAACCTCAACGTCAGCATCTATGCAGACGGCGCCGATGTCGACGAAATCCGAGAGTCGGCCGCTGACCCGCTTATCGCAGGCTTTACGACCAACCCAACGCTGATGCGCGCCGCTGGGGTGGATAACTATCGCGATTTCGCTCGACAGGTACTCGCGGTAACCGGCGACCGCCCAGTCTCGTTTGAAGTGCTGGCGGATGATTTGCGAGAGATGGAGCGGCAGGCGTTAGAGATCGCCACGTGGGGTAAGCACGTTCAGGTCAAGATCCCGATTACAACAGTCAGGGGCGAGACTGCACTGCCGCTGGTGGCGCGATTGACGGCGCAAGGCGTGGTTTGCAATGTCACTGCGATGTTCACGATAGATCAGGTGGAGGAGGCGGTTGCGACTTTGCCGAAGGAATCGTCGGCGATTCTCTCGCTGTTCGCTGGCCGTATCGCCGACACCGGCGTGGACCCGCTGCCGATTATGCGCGAAGCAGTCGAAATTGCGTCGTCGCATCCGGACGTAGCGATCTTGTGGGCGAGTCCGCGCGAAACGTTGAACATCTTCCAAGCGGACGAGGTTGGCTGCGAAATCATCACTTGTACGCGTAATCTGCGCGCAAAATTTCCAATTATTGGTAAGCCGCTCGACACGTATTCTCGTGAGACGGTCGAGATGTTTTTCCACGATGCCGAAGCGGCAGACTATGAAGTCTGAGAAAAGAGCCGTCCGTGTCTGAGCAGTCGCAGTTCTCCTCCGTGTTTGTGACCGGCGGCGCCGGCTACTGTGGCAGCCGATTAGTGCCGCAACTACTCGAGCAGGGCTATCGCGTGACGGTCTACGACATCCTTTACTTCGGTTCGGATTTTTTGCCGCTCGACGATCCTAACTTGACGGTGGTTGAGGGTGATATCCGTGACATGGCGCTGCTCGCACAGAGTGTTGCAGGGCACGATGCCTTCATCAGTCTTGCTTGCATCTCCAACGATGCGAGCTTTGAGCTCGACGAGGCGCTCTCGACTAGCGTCAACCTCGAGGCCTTCGAGCCGATGGTGCTCGCAGCGAAAGGAGCCGACGTCAAGCGCTTCGTTTACGTGTCCTCGAGTTCCGTCTACGGCGTGTCGGATGCCCCGGACGTAACGGAAGACCACCCGCTCGTTCCTTTGACCCTGTACAACGATTATAAAGGCCAGTGCGAGCCGATCCTCACACGCTACACGGACGACACGTTCGTCGGCGTGGTCGTGCGCCCGGCAACGGTCTGCGGCTACGCGCCGCGCCAGCGCCTCGATCTGTCTGTAAATATCCTCACCAACCACGCGGTTACAAATGGCGCGATCACCGTCTTCGGTGGCGATCAACTGCGCCCGAACCTGCACGTGCAGGACTACTGCGACGCGCTCGAGCTGATGCTCACTGCACCCGACGACCTGATTCGTGACGAGATCTTCAACGTCGGCTACGAGAACCTTTCGATCCGCGAGATCGCAGATCGCGTCAAACGCGTCGTGATGGAGGAGTTCCCCGAGGTGACCGACATCCCGATCGTCACAACGCCGTCGGATGACAATCGTAGTTATCACATCAACTCCGACAAGGTCCGCAAAGTGCTTGGTTTTCAGCCGCAGTTCGCTGTCGACGACGCAGTCCGCGAGTTATGTGCCGCGTTCCGCGATGGGTTGCTGCCGGAAAGCATGACGGACGACCGATACTTCAACGTCAAGCGGCTCCAGCGGCTGCAGGCATCGTGACCTCCAAACCGTCTGCGGTGGTTACTGGCGGGGCTGGCTTCGTTGGCAGCCACCTCGTCGACCTGCTGGTTGAGCGCGGCTATCGCGTGCGCATCATTGACGATCTCAGCGGTGGGCATGAGAAGAACATCCGGCACCATGAGGGAAACGCCGATGTTGAATTCGTCAGCGCAGACGTTAGGCGGCTGGATGCCGCTTCCACGATCTTCGCAGGGGCCCGCTACGTCTTCCACCTAGCGGGGATCGGCGACATAGTGCCGTCTGTTGAGCGACCAGCCGACTACATGGATATCAACGTGCAAGGTACCGTGAAGGTTCTGGAAGCAGCGCGCTTCGCCAAGGTCGAGAAGCTGGTCTACGCGGCATCATCGTCGTGCTACGGGATTGCCAAGGAGCTGCCAACGACGGAACTGGCACCGATCGATCCACAGTATCCCTACGCGCTGAGCAAGCTTCTCGGCGAGCAGGCAGTGCACCACTGGGGAGCCGTCTATGGGCTGCCGGCGAATTCAATCCGCATCTTTAACGCCTACGGACCTCGCTCGCGCACGACGGGCGCCTACGGGGCTGTCTTCGGTGTGTTTCTGGCCCAGAAGCTCGCCAACCAGCCGTTCACTGTCGTCGGCGATGGCGAGCAGAGCCGCGACTTCGTCTTCGTTACCGATGTCGCGGCGGCGTTCCTCGCCGCGGCCGAGGCGACGCACGCCGGTCGTGTCTACAACCTCGGCGCAAGTAGCCCGCAGAGCGTTAATCGCCTGATCGAATTGCTCGGCGGCGAAGTGATCTACATCCCCGACCGCCCGGGTGAGCCACGCTGCACATGGGCCGACACTGCTCGGATCACGGCCGAGCTGCAGTGGGCCCCGCAGACGACATTCGAGGCCGGCGTGGCACAGATGCTGGCCGTGATCGACGACTGGCGCGAAGCCCCCGTCTGGAACCCCGCGACGATCGAGCAGGCGACGAAGAGCTGGTTTGATGCCTTGGCGGCTGACGCCCCATGATCTCAGACGACGACGGCACTGACGTGCGTTACAAGCGCAAGATCGTCACACGCGACGAGCTGCGCGAGGCGATCGGCCCGCGACCACGAGAGCGCAAGGTGATCCTTTGTCACGGCACCTTCGACCTCGTGCATCCGGGTCATCTGCGGCATCTGATGTATGCGCGCAGCCAGGCCGACGTCCTTGTCGTCAGCGTCACCTCGGACGCGCACATTCCAAAAGCGAACTACCGCCCCTACGTGCCTCAAGACCTACGCGCATTGAACCTCGCTGCACTGGAGGTCGTCGACTACGTGTTGATCGACGACGACCCGGTTCCGCTTGAGAATCTTCGCTTCCTGCAGCCCGACTTCTATGCCAAGGGCTACGAGTACGCGGCGAGTGGCATCAATCCGAAGACACAAGAGGAGATCGACGTCCTCGACGAGTATGGAGGGGAGATAATCCTGACGCCCGGCGATGTCGTCTACTCGTCATCGCGCTTCATCGAGACGACCCCTCCGAACCTGGCACCTGAGAAGCTTGTGGCGCTGATGTCTTCGGAAGGACTGTCCTTTGCCGATCTCACTGCCGCGCTTGACACCCTCGCCGACACGCACGTCCATGTTGTCGGAGACACGATTATCGACTCATACGCCTACTGCACGCCGATCGGGTCGAGCACTAGCAAGACGCCGACGATCAGTCTGAAGTTCGACGAGCAGATCGATTTCGTCGGAGGCGCGGGCGTGGTCGCTCGACACGTGCGCGCCACCGGCGCGAAGGTGTCGTTCACGACAGTACTCGGCGACGACGCCCACCGCGACTTCGCGCTACGCGAGCTGGAGGCCGGTGACGTACAGGTCGATGCGATTGTCGAGGGTAACCGCCCGACGACGAACAAGCTCGTCTACGTCGCGGACGGCTATCGACTGCTGAAGGTCGACGTGGTCGACAACCGGCCAATCGACACTGCAACGCTCGACAACATCGTCCGTCAACTACAGAGCTCGACGGCGGGCGTCTTCGTTGTCAGCGATTTCCGCCACGGCATCTTCACGAAGCAGACAATTCCGACAATTACCGGCGCCATCCCACCCGGTTGCGTCCGAGTCGCCGACAGCCAAGTGGCGAGCCGCTGGGGCAACATCCTCGACTTCCCCGGGTTCGATCTGATCACACCGAACGAGAAGGAGGCACGCTTCTCGATCGGCGACCAAGACTCGGTCGTGCGTCCTTTGGCCTCCGATTTATACCGGCGCAGTGGTTGCAAGGTGCTGATCATGAAGATGGGTGCTCGTGGCGTGATGGTGCACCGCGGCGATTCGGGCAGCCTGCGTGACTTCTTCCAGATCGACTCGTTTGCCGATGGCGTGGTTGATCCCGTTGGGGCGGGTGACGCACTACTCGCTTACGCCACGGTCGCCTTGAAGGCAACGGAGAGCGCCGTGGTCGCAGCGATCCTCGGTTCCTTGGCTGCCGGTACGGCGTGTGAGCGCGATGGCAACCGTCCGATCACGCCCGACCATGTGCGCGAGAAGATCGAATCAATCGAGCGACACCTGAGCTACAAGTGAGGGCCGTCGTCATCGGCCTCGGCACGCAGGGGCGCAAGCGGATCCGTATCGCTGGCGACGATGTTGTCGCTACCGTCGACCCGAGTGTCGACGATGCGACCTTCGGCGATATCCGCCATGTGCCCGTAGCGGATTACGATGCCGCGCTGGTTTGTACCCCAGACGCCATGAAGGTGCAGATCATTCGTCATCTGCTTGGGAATGGCAAGCATGTCTTGGTCGAGAAGCCGCTCGTGCTGACAGTCGCCGAGCACTCCGAGTTGGAGGCGCTACAAGGTGCTTTTGGGGGGGCCTGCTACACCGCATACAACCATCGGTTCGAACCGCATCTGGTTCGCGTGCGCGAGCTCCTTAATGAGCACCGCATCGGGCGCATTTTCATGCTCAGCATGTTTTATGGCAACGGAACGGCTCGCGATGTGCGCAGGTCGCCCTGGCGCGATAAGGGCGACGGCGTTATCTCGGACCTCGCCTCGCACCAGTTCGACCTTCTCGACTTCTGGTTCGGAGCAAGCTCCGAGCCGTTTGCGCTGAAGCCTGAGGTCCTCTGGTCGGAATGTTTTGAGAACGCGGCCTGCGACGCCTACGCAATGCGCGTCCCGCTCGATGGCGCCTTCGCCCAACTCGAGGGCACGCTGCTGTCGTGGCGCAACACGTTCCGACTCGACATCATCGGTGAGGCTGGCAGCATCCACGTCGAAGGGCTCTGTAAATGGGGTCCGAGTACGCTCACAATCCGAGATCGCGTTCTGCCATCGGGTAGGCCTGCGGAGGAGGAGTTCGTCCTCGAACAAGCCGACCCGACATGGCAGGCGGAGTACCAGCACTTCACCGCGCTCTGCCTCGCCGGGGACGGCGCCAGCCTTCGGCGTGACCTCGTGATCAGCGACGCTTTGCGAGCCGCCGCCCACCAGATTGGCGGCGCAGCATGATCGGCTTTCTAGGACTGTCGCGTCTTGGCATCGTCTCGGGCGTCGGGTTGGCCGCCAAAGGGCTCGACGTGCTCGCCTTTGACGGCAATCCACTTGTCGTGAAGGCGCTGGCAGGCGGCGATCCGATCGTCAGCGAGCCAGGTCTCGCTGAATCTCTCGCATCAGCGATGCCGCGCATCTCATGGTCAACGCAGCCTGATGACATCGCCCGCTGCTCGGTCGTTTACATATCGGCCGATGTTCCGACATCGGAGGCGGGCACCAGCGACCTTGCACCTGTCGCCGACCTAGTCGAGATCGCCCTAGACCATGCCTCTTCGGGGGCCACCATCGTTATTTTAAGTCAAGTGCCACCGGGAACGACGCGCAGCTTCGAAGCTAAGGCAGAGGCGCGCGGCTGTGCGATGGTCTACCAGGTCGAGACGCTGATCTTCGGTAGCGCCGTCGAGCGGGCGATGCGCCCGGAGCGGTTCATCGTCGGGCTGCCGGCGGGCGATACGCCCCTACCCACCGCGCTGCGCGAGGTCTTAGAGCGCTTCGATTGCCCAATCCTTCCGATGCGCTACGAGAGCGCCGAACTCGCGAAGATTGCGATCAACACGATGCTGGTGTCCTCGATCCAGGCGACCGACATGCTGGCCGAGAGTTGCGAGTTGGCTGGCGCTGACTGGAGTGAGATCGCGCCAAGCCTTCGTCTCGACCGTCGCATTGGCGAGTTTGCGTACTTGACGCCGAGTCTTGGCATCGGCGGCGGCAACCTCGAGCGCGACCTCGTCACGCTCCAAACTCTCGCTGCTGCGAATGGTGTCACGATGCCGTTGGTCGACACGTGGCGGGCGCTGTCGCCGCTGCGCCGCGAGTGGCCTTACAAGAAGCTGCGAGCTGAGCTCGGGGCGCTCGGTCAAAGCACAAGGGTCGCGATTCTCGGACTTGCCTACAAGGCCGATACGGATTCCTTGCGCAATTCGCCCGGGCTGGCGCTGCTGCGATCGCTGCAAGGCGATCGTGCCACGATAGTCTGGCATGATCCTGTTGTGGTTTCGCCTCCCGATCTTGAGCAGTTACGTGCGGCCACGATCGGCGACGCGCTGGCTGGCGCCGACGCAGTCGTCGTCACCACGCCGTGGCGCGAGTATGCGTCGCTCACCGGGCCGCAGATCGCGGATGCCGCGAGCGGCGCCGTAGTGATCGACCCGTTTGCCGTGCTTGCTGGCACATCGATACGTGCTGCGGGCCTGCGTTACGCCACGCTTGGCGCCGGAGGGGGAGCCTGACGTGGCGCTAGTCCATGCATCCAGCCAGTACCGACCCACACGGGTGCTGATCCTTGGGTCGGCTGGCTTCGTCGGCTCATCCGTGCTGCGCCATCTCGAAGCGGCTGGCGTGACCGTCGTTGGCCTGCCGCGCACCGACCTCGATCTGAGCGATGCCGACGCCAGCGATCGCCTAGCTAGCCTGCTTCGGCCAGACGATACATTGGTTTTCGCTGCGGCCGACGCTCCTGTCAAGAACAACAAGATGCTGCTCAACAACCTACGGATGGCCGAGGCTGTCTGCGCAGCGCTCTCGCAGCAGCCGGTAGCGCACTTGGTCTACATCAGCTCGGATGCCGTCTACGCCGATGCGCCGCTGCCCCTCGACGAGGAGTCGCCAACATCGCCAAGTTCGCTGCACGGCGTCATGCATCTAGCGCGCGAGGTGATGCTCGCTAACGCCGGTCCGGCTGCGTTTTGCATCGTTCGTCCGACTTTGATCTACGGGCCGGGTGACCCGCACAACGGTTATGGGCCGAACCAGTTCCTCAACCTCGTTCAGCAGGGCTTGCCGATCACACTGTTCGGTGAGGGCGAGGAGCGGCGCGACCACGTTCACATCGACGATGTCGCTGATCTAGTTGCACGCATCGTCTCCCACCAGAGCACTGGCGTGCTGAATGCCGCGACGGGCAACGTCGTCTCATTTCGAGAGGCTGCGGAAACGGTCATCTCGGCCAGCAGCGCCGAGATTGTGATCGATACTCGTCCTCGCTCCGGCCCGATGCCTCACGGTGGCTACCGCCCGTTCGACCCGGGCGCGACACACCGGGCGTTCCCCGACTTCGCTTACCGCACACTCACCGAGGGGCTCGCCGGAGCATGAGCACATTCGCTGTCCCTTACACCGACTTCGCGACCAAGATGGCGCCGATCCGCGACGAGCTAATCGCGGCGTTCGAGCAGGTGCTTGACAGCGGCCACTACATCCTCGGACCGGAAGTGCGCGCATTTGAGGACGAGTTTGCGCGCTACTTAGATGTTCCGTTCGCGACCGGCATGTCGAATGGAACCTGCTCACTCCACATCGCGTTCCGCTGCCTCGATTTGGAGCCTGGGGCGGAAATCATCACAGCACCAAACTCGTTCATCGCGTCTGCATCAACGATCGCGCTGGCAGGCGCAACACCCGTGTTCGTGGATGTCGATGACGACCTCAACATCGACGTTGCGCAGATCGAGGCGGCGATCACACCCCGGACTCGAGCGATCGTGCCGGTGCATCTGGCGGCCAGGCCGGCGCGCATGCCGGAGATCATGGCAATCGCCGAGCAGCACGGG
>NZ_JBDNFF010000429.1:0-1223 GCF_041689975.1 Gemmatimonas sp. | reverse complement strand
TGGCGCATCGCTCGGCGTCGATGTGCGATTAGAACCGGGCGTCCTCTGGCGCACCGAGCTACGCGGCTTCGCCGCCGCCGACGCCGTGTTCCCCACCAGTCGAAACGTATCGGGACTTTCGCGGCGGAATGGTGTGGTCGTCACATCATTGGCGTTCTCGTTCTGAACTCGAGAGTGCCGAGGTCTGCGCTGATTTTTGCGCGATGAAGCCAAGCGGAACATCTCGAAGGTGTCTGATCCTGTCGTTCGACGATGGATTTTGCGAGAGAATGGGTTTCGCGCGTGATCACGAGAAAATCCGACAGGGTTTGGCGGAGCGCCTCTGCGTTCTCTGCGCCTCTGCGTGATCAGTTTCACTGCCCCGTGCGCCTCGTACGCCGCGCACGACTCCTTAGGGGCGACGACGAGCAGGCCGCTGAACCGATCACGCAGACGACGAGGAGGCGCAGAGAACGCTGAGCAACACGCGAAGAACAGGAATCGGCACCCATCTGACCGCCAGCTCACCGAGCGGTGGATCGATGCGCACGAACGGCAAGGTGATGCCGCACTGAAGCGGGCGAGAACTCGACACTCTCGAGGTCTGAACAGGGCACCGTAAAAGCGAGTTCGGAGTGTTGGGTTGAAGTCTCGAGTCGCGGGTTCAACCCAGAACTCGAAGCTTGAACTCACCACTCCAAGCTCACGAAAAGCCCCAGCTCCGCGCCCAGCTACGTAACGCTGTGGAAAACGTCGCAACTTTCCCATTGGCGCCAGCAGAACCACGCATACATTGGGACCAGCAATAATTCCTGTCGCGCCGCGTGACCGCACGTCACCCCAAGCGTCTTTACACACGACGGCATGCATTTCGCACAGCCACTCAACGGTGTAGCACATTCATCGCTGGCGGCGACTCCAATCCTCGCATTGAGTCGCTTGCTGGTGAAGCCCGACGTCCCGGCGGCAACGCTTAGGGGCGTCGTGGTGCTTTCATAACGGCAAAGTATGAAGTCGGGGGTAGGGAGTAAGGGGTACGCCCCTTTCCCTACCCCCGACTCCGTACTCCTCCGTTACAGCAACATCGCGGCCGGGTCTTCTATCAGTTCCTTGAAACGCACCAGGAACAACACCGCCTGCTGGCCGTCGATCATCCGGTGATCGTACGAGAGCGCAACGTACATCATGGGGCGGATCTCGACCTTGCCGTTGATCGCCACCGGGCGGTCCTGCGTCTTGTGAAG
>NZ_JBDNFF010000428.1:0-10913 GCF_041689975.1 Gemmatimonas sp. | reverse complement strand
TTAACTACTCAACAGATTTGATATCTCGCTGCAGCCCTGAAGAAGCCGCAGGTCAGTGATACCGTCCTGTACATCCAACGATCTCGAACTTCGATTGTCAAATAGCGGTCCCGCTTCCCTACTATCACCTCGTAACCGCTTGCGGCTACGTTAGTTACTCTTTTGTCTTTCGCCGCCGTTTAGGTGGCAGCCTCAAATAATACCCAGAAGAAGGGAGAAAGTCAACCCCGATTCTTCGACCGCTTCGCGCAATGTGTGTGCGCTAAAGACAGCAGAACTCCCGACTTCCCTTCCAGCAGCAGCGTTCAACGAACTGAATCGGTTCATACTGCGGGGTCGCAAATTTTCAGTGTTGCTGCGCGTTCCGCAACCCCCAGTTTCTCCTTATCTCAACCGAACTGGTCGCCTACTGGCGGTACGCACAGCCGATCGTCAGTGAGCAACAAAAAAGCAGCAGCTCAGAGCGGCCGCCGCGGTCCGATGCTTTCAGCATCGGGGAGGTCCGGGTCGACAACCCGGCAGCATCTAGAAGAGAACTCGTGTTCGGTCGATGCAACGATGATCGTGTACCGCACGGCTCACATGGGAGCCTGCCAGACGACACCACCAGCAACCAACAAACCAAGTACCAACCAGCCTGACAACGACAGAAAAACTCGGAGAGCTTTACCGCGCCGAACCTCGGAACGCGTTCGATTCGAGCATCAAACGACCGCAACGTTCCGCCCAACCTCACACCGGCATTCTAACACCGGCACCATCAAAAGTGCACCCTCTAGGACTCGAACCTAGAACCTACTGATTAAGAGTCAGCTGCTCTACCATTGAGCTAAGGATGCGATCCCGAACGACACTTCGCGTGCGACACCACCGTGACGCGCCAGGAGGGACTCGAACCCCCGACCAACAGCTTAGAAGGCTGCCGCTCTATCCACCTGAGCTACTGGCGCCTGCTTTGCCGCTGGTCCCCCACGCGGGGTCCCAAGCATGGATCCCTTGCGGATCCGCCACGTTTTAGCACTTCCTACCACGAGATCGGGGCGGCCGGATTCGAACCGGCGACCTCCTGCTCCCAAAGCAGGCGCGATACCGGGCTACGCTACGCCCCGCAGATCAGCGGCCGCTTATGTTAGCCTGCTGGTGCGCCGAGGTCAACGGGGGCTCGCAAATCCGTTGCATCGTGCTGAACGCACCATGAAAGCACAGTACACGCCCGCACCACCCACACCAATGCCCGGCGATCAGATCGCACGTGCGAACCGCGCGCGCACGGCATCCTGCTGCAGCAATGCGATGAAGGCACGACCGCGGTGACTCACGCGCGCCTTCGCCTCGCGCTCCACCTCAGCGAACGTGGCGCCAAGGTCGTCCGAGAGGAAATAGGGATCGTATCCGAATCCGGCAGTCCCGCGTGCACCCTCCAACAACTGGCCTGTGGTTTCTCCGCGAACCACCGCCTCGCGCAGTGCATCCTCATCGCCCCAGACACACGCCGCCGCGCAGACATACCGCGCGCGACGCGACATCGGTACGGTGTGGATGGCCGCCTCTGCCAGCGCGTGCTGCAGGAACGCATTGTTCGCCGCATCGAGCGACGCGCCGTGCAGATCCGTCCGACCGGACCAGCGCTTGCTGTGCACGCCAGGACGACCTCCCAGAGCGTCGACGGCCAGCCCGGAGTCATCCGCCAGCACGATCGCGCCGGTCAGTCGCGCAAAGTAGCGTGCCTTGGCGAGGGCATTCTCCTCGAAGGAGTCGAACACCTCGAGTGCGTCTTCGTCCGGCGATTCCGTGACACCGAGGTCGGCCAGCGTCACGACCTGCACGCCGACCGACGTCATCAACGGCACGAGTTCCTGCACCTTTCCCTCGTTCCGCGTCGCGAGCACGACGCGTACTCCCGTCGCCGTCTCGTGACCGGGTCCACGCGACGGCATCAGCGCCTTCAACGCGGCTGGGGGAACGGCCCGCTCAACGTCTGCAGCTGCATGGCGTCGAGCGTCTCAATGCCCCGTACGGCAATCGACAACAGCGCATCGAGTTGCTCGCGCGCAAACGTGCCGTGCTCACCCGTACCCTGCACCTCGACGAATCGCCCTTCGCTGCTCATCACGACGTTCATGTCGACGCCGGCACGCACATCTTCCTCGTAGTCCAGGTCGAGACGCGGCTGATCGTCCACGAGGCCGATGCTGATCGCGGCGACGCGGCGACGCACCGGCGAGACGGGAATGCGGCCAGTCTGCACCATCCACGTGAACGCGTCATGCACCGCCACGCAGGCACCGGTGATAGCGGCGGTGCGCGTGCCACCATCGGCCTGCAAGACATCGCAATCCACCTTCACGGTGAACTCGCCGAAGCGGAAGTCGTCGAGCATCGCACGGACACTACGGCCGACCAGACGCTGAATCTCCTGCGTGCGCCCGCCGATCTGCTGACGCTCACGCGACGACCGCGTTTTGGTAGCGCGCGGCAGCATCGAGTACTCCGCCGTCACCCAGCCTTCGCCCGAGCCACGGCGCCAACCGGGAACACCCGTCTCCACTGACGCGGCACAGAGCACGCGCGTCTGGCCGAACGACACCAGGCAGGAACCTTCTGCATACGGCACCGCCCCGCGCTCGAGCTGCACCGGTCGCGTCGCATCGGTGGCGCGCCCCACACGCGAGGAGAGCAACGGGCGCTCGTCGTTCGTTCCGTCAGATCCGTTCACGGCAGCGTCAGCCACGCAGTTTCTCGATGGTGGAAGTAGTGGAGTGACCGTCGACGAGCGGCATGACCACCACGCGTCCACCGCGTGCCGTCACGAGATCCGCGCCGACGATTGTATCTGGCGAATAGTCGCCGCCCTTCACGATGACATCGGGCTCGATGGCCTTCACGAGATTGAACGGAGTGTCTTCGTCGAACACGACGACGGCGTCCACGGCCTCGAGCCCCGCGAGGACGATCGCGCGCTCGGCCGACGTGCGAACAGGACGCGCCGGCCCCTTGAGCCGCTTGACCGACGCATCGCTGTTCACGCCGACGAGCAACGCGGCGCCTTCGCGACGCGCGCAGTCGAGCATGTCGAGATGGCCTGGATGCAACAAATCGAACACACCGTTCGTGAACACCAGCGCCCCGCGAACCGAGCGTCGCCAAGCGGCCGCCGCTTCCAACGTCATGACTTTGGACGACGGGAATCGGGGGCCATCGCGCGTCACCATTGCGATTGCACTCCTTCCACGAGATCGGAGATCAAGCTTTCGAGCGCGTTCTTGCGTCCGACCACTTCACCACCCTCGGCGTACTGCCCTTCGCGTTGCAGCCCGCTCTTCTTGAGCAACGTCCGTCCCGTGGTTTGGTCGATGATCTCGACATCGATGACAATCAGGAGCCGTCTCCGCGTCGAGGTGGTCTGACGACTGTCCGCACTGACACCGGACGGCAGATCGACGTCGTACTTCACGAGCGTGCCACGCACCACGACATCGGCCCGCGCCGCCGGCGCCTCACGCAGATTGAGGCGATCGCGCAGCGCCGCGCGAAGCTGTTCGAACACCTCGCGCTGGAGCTCGGGCACCGCCGTCTGATTGTCGAACGGTTCGATCGCGACGGTCTTGAGCTGCTTCGGCAGTCCACCGCCCCCAGAAAATCCGTAGCACCCTGACCACAGCAGCGCGCCAAGCAGCAGAGCGGGAACGCTCCGTGCGGCGAGCGCTATCCTACGGACGGCGCCAGATGGCGTCATCGAATCCCTCGACGGTCGTGGTATCGGTCACGGCAATGGCCAGACGCCGCTTGCCTCGCTCATGAACATACTGCAGTTGCCACTGTCCGTTGGCCCCACGACGCCTCGACATCCATTCGATGACCTTGCCGTCTTCAATCCGCTCGACCCTCGCCAGCGCGGTTCCGCCAAAAGCCAGTCGCCACGCGCGCCCATCCGCCAGCGACGCGTCACGCCCCCGCAGCACGCCAAGATCGGCGCGCAGCGTGTCCCCGTCGATCCGCGCAGTCGTATCCTGAGTGGGCGGCAGAGCCAGACGGCCCAAGCTGGACCACAGCAGTGGGACGGGCGGCAGCAGCCGTTTCACCAGATCGATCCCAGGCACGGTCAGTGAATCGCCGACCAGGATGGCATACCCCCCCGTCATGCCGTTCTTCAGGAAGAAGTCGAGGCGCGCTCGATCTGGCGACTGCACCCGCACGGCCCCGTCACCGTTCGCCTCGAACGTTTCGTCTTGGTACGTCCAGGTGAAGCGCAAGATCTGCGACCCGGCCGCCATCGCTGTTGGCGGCAGCACGGCGCGTGTCGGGGATCCCGAAAGCGGACGCGCCGCGGGGGCGCAGGCGATCATCGGCGCCGCCAGCAAGGCCATCAGCGGGGTGAGCGTCCTGAGTGGAGTCACGGTACACGCTCGTGGAACATGAATGGGCGAGGGTCGGGGTGTGGGCCAGATCACTGAATGCGGATGCGCACCATGCGGTCACCTTGCACGATGCGGTCCATGACCTCGAATCCGGACAACACGCGTCCGAAGACGGTATAGGCGCCATCGAGATGCGGCTGACTCGAATGGCACAGGTAATACTGACTCCCGCCGGTATCCGGTCCCGATGTGGCGAGTCCGAGGCAGCCCCGCTCGTGGCGTTTTCGAGAGAAGCTCTCGCGGAGCGAGAACCCGGGGCCGCCGCTCCCATCGCCTCGGGGATCGCCATCCTGCACAACGAAGTTGGGTACCACGCGATGGAAGACCGTGTTCCGGTAGAAGCCGTCCTTGGCGAGACGGATGAAGGCCTCGACCACCAACGGCGCTTCGCGCCCGTAAAGTTGCAGCATCACCACGCCATGATCGGTCTCGATGATGGCGACGGGCTGGCGGCTACCGGCCGCGCCCCACTGGCGCACCAGCTGCTCGTAGACGGCTAGCGGTCGCGCGACCAGAGAGTCCGGCGCCAGCCGTCGCGGCGGACGCGCCGCGGTGTCCCGGGGCGTGAGCAAACGCTGACCGACTGCGCGCACGATCGAGTCACGATCGACGCTGGCGCGTTGAGCGAGGACGCGCACGCGCGGCGCGAGTCTGCCATCGATGTTGGTCGCGACTCGTTGCAGCGCCGCCGTGCGCACCCGCGCATCGGCATCCGCGATAAAGGACTCTGCCGAGCTCACTCGATCGATGTCACTGGCACGGGCGCGATGCTCGAGTGCCGCCAGACGATAGCGCCAATCGGCGTGCTGCTGCCAAGTGGCCACTTCGGCATCAAAGATCGGCAGCGCAAGCCGACGCACATGGGCAAGCATCAGGCGACGAACGGCCAGCAGCGTGTCACGCTCCCACGCGCGACGCCATCGCAGGGAGTCGCGACCGAAGACGACGGACAAACTGTCGGCGGCGGCGACGCGGACGTTCGCGACCGAGTCGGCGAGTCCGATCTGCACGTCATCGAGGGCCGACGCACCGTACGTGGAGACGCTGCCGGCGGCATTCGCGCGTACTCGCCAGTCTACGTCACGCATGAACGCGTTCAACGCCTCGCGCGCGGGTACGGCGAGGGAATCCCCCACCGTGGAGCGTGTCAGCGCACGGGCGACGGACTGCCGCACTTCATCGTCGGCGTGCGCACGCATCGCGAGCAGCGCGCGCACTCCGGCCGGTGCGCGCAATCGTCCGATGACGTACGCGGCGGAGCGCACGACTTCGGCGGAGGTATCGGCAAGCCACGGCGCGACCAGGGCAATCGGCGCCGGGCGCAACTTCACGGTGGCCAGCACGAGCGCGGCACGAACGGGTGCGTTGCGTAGCGATGCGGAACTCGCGCGCCGTGGCGCGTCGAGACCATCGCCCAGCGCGACCGAGAGCACGGTGCGCGCTGGCTCGCCGATTTCGCCCAGTGCCCACGCGGCTTCCCGGGCAACGGCATCGGGTGCGCCGCCAATCGCACGCGCGAGCGAGACGACGGCTTGGGTGTCCTTCGCGACGCCGAGTGCGTATGCCGCATTCGCCGCAATGAGGGTATCGCCGTCGGTGAGCAGTCGACGCAGCTGGGGGAACCGCGCACGCATGCGCAATTGGCCAATCGCGAGCGCGGTGCGGGCGCGGCGATCGGGATCGGCGTCGGCGAGCAGGGTGTCGACGAGCAGCGTATCCGCCCGACGCACATCGAGCATCGCCATGAGACGTGCATCGTGTCGGACGTCGAGCGCTGACGGGCGCGTGGCACTGTCGCGCGGGCGACCGCCGATGTTCGCGCTGGCACAGCCTGCCCCTGCGATACTCCCGCCGATCATGATCATCGCCACCATGCGTCGCGCCGTCGCGCGGTCAACGCCCATGGTCAGCCGGCATGACTGCCGCCTCGAGTAACGCTCGCACGTCGCGAGGCATCGCGGCCAAGCGGCCGGACCTGTCGATGGACACCAACGCCGTCGTCGCCGATACCAGCAGCGCATCGGTATCAGCACGCATCACGCGATAGGTGAAGGAGAGGCCGCGTGAGCCTGCCGTGGTGAGTCGCGTGTACACGCGGATGGGATCGTCGTATCGGGCCGAGGCGTGAAAGCGCATGGTGACATCGGAGACGGCAAGGAGCACGCCTTCGCGTTCGAGCTCGGCGTAAGACTTCCCCAGTGCGCGAATGAAGTCGGTACGACCAAGCTCGCACCACACCAGATAATTGGCGTGGTACACAACGCCCATCTGGTCGGTCTCCGCATAACGCACGCGCAGTTCAGAAATGGTTTCGGACGCCATGGCAGGCATTGGGGACACCGGTTCTGGCCGGTGGAATAGGGAACTGGGAAGATGCCCTCTGCCGGCGCGGTCGCCAAGCGGCGGTCCCGTGCGTTTGTGGCCCCGTCGCCGAACGGTTAGACTGCCAGCGTGCTCCACACTCCGACACTGGTCATCGGCGACGCACATCTCGGCGTCGCTTCGCAGGACGCTGAGCGTGCCCTGCTACGGTTCCTGCGCGACGTGCCTGCGCGCGCCCGTTCGCTGGTGATCATGGGCGACCTTTTCGATTTCTGGTTTGCGTGGCGACACGCCATGCCGCGCACCGGATTTCGGGTGTTGGCCGCGCTCGCCGACCTTCATGACGCAGGGATCCCGGTCCTGTGGATCGGTGGGAATCATGATTGCTGGGGCGGAGATGCGCTCATGGCCGAAACGGGAGCGGAGTACACGTTGCACCCGTGGACCGGCACGATCGGGCCCTGGCGGACCGAGCTGACGCACGGCGACGGGCTTCGCGGCGTAGAGGACGCGCCATATCGCCGACTCCGTCGCGTATTGCGCCATCCATTGGCGATCCGCGCCTTCGGCATGCTGCATCCCAATCTCGCGTCGCGAGTCGCGCTCGCCTCTTCGCATACCAGCCGTGCGCGGCGCGCGGGCGACGAAGGCCGCGGATTGCTGGCGATAGGTACGCAGTCGTTGACGGCGCCGGGCGGTCCGTCACTGGTCATTCACGGCCACTCTCATGTGCCGATGTTGCGTCGCGCGGGACGCGGCTGGTATGCGAACGCCGGGGCTTGGTATCTCGATCAACAGTATTTGCTGATCGAGAGCGATCGCATTTCCCGGCGCGCGTGGCGCGACTCAGGTGAAGACGTGGTACTCGACAGCGGTGAGCGGAACGTCGAGGAATCGCCCGCCGAGAGTGAGGAAGTGCTGCGGCGCATCTGACGCGACGACGCGGTGCACGGGCCCTGCATCGTGCTGTCCGGCGGGATCTTGCAGCAGTCCGCGGTCGCTGAGCACGCGCTCCACTTCCGCTGCCGTTTCCTCGGCGCTGTCGATGAGCCGGACGTCGGGTCCCATCTCGGCGGCAATCACCGCTGCCAGCAGCGGATAGTGCGTGCAGCCGAGGACCAGGGTATCCACCTGTGCGTCGCGCATTGCCGACAGATAGTCGTGCGCGATGAGCCGAGTGGCTGGGTGGTCGACCCATCCCTCTTCAACGAGCGGCACGAAGAGCGGGCATGGCGCGGACAGCACTGTCACTGTGGGCGACTGCTGCTGAATGGCTCGGACGTAGGCCCCTGATCCAATCGTTCCGCTGGTGCCGATGACACCAATCGGTCCGAAACGGCTAGCGCGCACTGCGGCCCGCGCACCAGGCTCGACCACGCCGATTACCGGCACCGGAAGCGCCGACTGGAGCGCCTCCAGTGCGTGCGCGGTCGCCGTGTTGCAGGCGACCACGATGCACTTCACACCCTCCTGCACCAGCCACTCGCCGATCTGCAGCGCATAACGCCGCACCGTCTCCGGACTCTTCGGGCCGTAGGGGACGCGCGCGGTGTCACCGAAATAGAGCAGCGATTCCGACGGCAGCCGACGCATGAGGGCATTGGCGACTGTGAGGCCGCCGAGGCCCGAATCAAACATCCCGATGGGCGCACGGCGAGCCGCGTGCATGCCGTTCAATAGCGAATGGTGACGACGAATACCGCGCCCGAAGGGCGCGGGAACGCCGACAGCTCCACAGGCACGTCCCATAGCTGCGCCGACACGAATGCATCAGCTCCAGCAAACAGGTGATTGAACGCCACGACGGCAAGCCAGTCTTCAACGTGCAAGCGCCGCGTTCTCACCAGATCGCGGGTAAAGCGATTGGTGAAGCTGCCGTTCTTGATCACCGAATCGCCGGCAACGAGATACTGATTGGGTAAGGTGTCAATCTGATAGCGGCGCGCTTCACGCAGGTCCATCCGGCTGCGTCGCACCATGACGATGGCGGCGAGCTCGATACTCGCGAAGAGTGCGCCAGAGGTTCCACGATCGAGACGTGACTGCCCGTATCCCGGAAGCAGCGACGAGTAAAGAAAGGCGCGCTTGGGTGTGAGCGGCGGCGTGAATCGGCCGCGCTGCGTGAGCGGTGCTCCCGTGACCGGTGGAACGGGCTTCGCCATCACCGTGTCGCGCTGCTGCGCAGCGAGCGGGGCGCCCATCGGCGCTACCAGAGTCACCACCAGCAGCGCGCACGGAATCAGACGAAGCATGCCTGTGATACTCCTCAACGAGCAGGGAGAGCCGCGACAAGTTCGATCTCGACGCTCACATTCCGCGGCAGCCCGGCAACCGCCACGGTGGAGCGAGCCGGACGGGCGTCACCCAGCACTCGCGCGTACACGGTATTCATCGCGACGAAATCGTCCATGCTCCTTAAAAAAACCGTCGTCTTCACGACGTCCTTCCAGGTTACGCCGGCTTCGTCGAGCACTGCCGTGAGGTTGGAGAGCACTCGCTCAGTCTGCGCCGTCACATCTCCTGTCTCGATCTCCATGGACGTGGGATCGAGCGGGATCTGGCCCGCCGTGAACAAAAATCCGTTGGCACGAACCGCCTGCGCATATGGTCCGATAGCCTTCGGTGCGTGGTCGGTGTGGAGCGTCTCGATGGACATGTCGTGAGGGCGCAGAATGGTGATCAGGAACGGCGGCAAAAGCGGCGCCATCTACGCGATGAGCACGGCGTCGGGCAGGTCGAACAATTCCTTCGTGTTGCGGAGCGTCTGCCAGCCAAGGGCCTCCACCTGTTGGCCCCGAACGGCGGCCAATCGTGCCAACGTGAGGCTGACAAATGCCGACTCGTTACGCTTGCCGCGGTGTGGCACGGGGGCAAGATACGGCGCGTCGGATTCAGCGAGCAGGCGATCGTCTGGCACCGCTCGCAATAGCGCCTCATCGGTCCAACTTTTGAACGTGATGATCCCGCTGAACGAGACGTACCAGCCCACGGTCAGCGCCGCCTCGGCGAGCGCGATCGAACCCGTAAAGCAGTGGAGGACGCCACGCACGTTGGCGATCTCGGCGCGCCTCAGGAACTCGAAGGTGTCCGCTTCGGCCTCGCGGGTATGCAACACGATCGGCTTCCGCAGTTCCTGGGCAAGCGCGAGTTGCGCATCGAGCGCGTGCAGCTGGCGTTCGCGCGGCGCGTGATCGTAATGCGTGTCGAGGCCGCACTCGCCGACCGCGACGGCACCATTGGCGACGGCATCACGTATCGCCTGCGGGTCGGTTGCTTCATCCCATGACGCCGCGTCGTGGGGATGGACGCCGGCGGTAAAGAAGACGAAGCCGGCGTGGCGTGCGGCCAGCAACTGAGCGCGGCGGGCCGTGGCCGCCGATTCACCGATACAGACAAGGGCCCGCGCACCTGCTGCGCGGGCCCGCTCGATCACCGCGTCCGCTTCGTCAGCGAACGCGGGATCGGCCAAATGCACATGACTGTCGGAGAAGACGGTCACGAGCCTTACCGCGTGACGAGGCGCTCCGACTTCCGCGGACGGGTGTCGCCCGAGTTGTCGTTACCCGCGTTGACCGCCCGGCTGGTCGAGTCGGACGTGGTACGCGGATACTTCGACTCGATCCAAATGAGCAATGGACCGGCGACGTAGATCGACGAGAAGGTGGCCACGAAGACACCGAACGCCATCACCCAGGCAAACGGACGGATGACTTCACCGGCGATGAAGAGCAGCGCCAGCGTCGCCGCAAGCGTAGTGGCGTGCGTCATGACAGAACGCGGCAACGTTTCGTTGATGGCGCGGTCCAGGACGCCCGCGAGGGTTTCGCCCTTCAAGCGCTTTTTCAGGTCTTCACGAACGCGATCGAAGATGATGATGGTGTCGTTGGCCGAGTAGCCGAGCAACGTCAAGATGGCCGCAACGACCGTGAGCGACACCTCGATGTCGAACATCTTGATGAACGCGAAGGTGACCAGGATATCGTGCGACGTAGAGAGCACGGCGGCCGCGCCGAAGCGCCAGTCGAAGCGGATCGCGAGGTAGGCGAGCGTGATGAGCGACGCGAGCAGCATGGCCGTGAGCGCGCCCGAACGGAGCTCACTGCCGACCTTCGGTCCGACCGCTTCGGTGCGCACGATCGCCACGTTGCCGGCGCCGAACTGCTGTTCGAGCGC
>NZ_JBDNFF010000427.1:0-57803 GCF_041689975.1 Gemmatimonas sp. | reverse complement strand
GCTGTTGCGCTTCGCTGTTGCGCTTCGCTGTTGCGTTTCGCTGTTGCGTTTCGCTGTTGCTTTACCTCGTGCGAGCCTACTTCACGCCGTCGGTCACGAGGGTGTCGTACTGCCGGCCGCGCCAACGGGTCGGGGTGCGCGCGGTGCTCAGCGTGAGGCGCCAGGCGGCGGCGATGTCGGAGAGCCACGACAGCCAGAATGGCCAGCCCCGCTCGGCGTAGCTGTTCCGCAATGCGACCAGCATCATCAGCCGGACCAACAGGGCGGAGGCATTCACGAGCAGCAAGGCCTGCAGCAGCATGGTCTGCGGATTCTCGGGGGCAAGCGTGCCCATCGACCCGATGATCGCCGCGAGCACGAGCAGCACGGGCAGCGGCAACGCTTGCGCGCTCCAGACCAAAGCCACGTCGACCCAGCGACGCCACGTGGGGGTCGCGTCTTTCAGGTCGAAGCTGCGTCCCCACTCGCGCCACATTTCGGCCAGCGACACGTAGGCGCTGACTTGAATGATATGTGAGCCATCGAGGAAGCCGACGCGCGCGCCTTGCGAGGCGAGATGGCGCGCCAACGTGACGTCATCGCAAAACGATGCGCGGGCCGGCGCGTAACCACCGTGCTGTTCGAGCAGTGCGCGACGGGCCACGAAGCATTGCCCGTTGGCGAGCACGCGATCGGGCGGCGGCTGGGTGGCACCGGCCGCGCCGCACCGGTACACCAGTGTGACCAGCATCGCCGGCTGCACGAAGCGTTCGGCCGATGTCTGATCGCGGAACTGCGGCGAGAATGACGCCACGTCGTAGCCGTCCTGCTCGACCGCATCGACCACCGCACCGACCAGTCCCCGCGCCGGCACGGTGTCGGCGTCGATGCCGAGCACCCACTCGCCCTTCGCTTGTCGAAGACCCGTTTCCAGGGCCCACACCTTGCCCACCCAGCCGGCGGGGAGGGCTTCGTCGGTGACGAGCCGAATGCGCGGATCACGGGCAGCGGCCTTCTCGACCAGCTCACGCGTGCCGTCGGTGGAGCGGCTGTCCACGATGAGCACTTCCAGCATCGGCGCCATTTGCGCCATGAGTCCCTCGAGACAAGGGCCGATCCGCTTCGCTTCATTCAACGTCGCCACGATCACGGTCACCGTGGTATCGGTGCGCGGCGCGAGACGGGGCGCGATCGGCGGACGCCGTGTCCGTCCCGGCATGAGGCGCGCGAGCAGCAACAGCAGCATCGGCACCTGCACCACGAGCAGCATGAGGCCGACCCCATGCGCCACGTCAACCACCAAGCCTGTGCTGTTCATAGCAACGGCTCCTTCGACACACGCGCCCGGAAGGCCGGCGCCACCACCGGCTCCGTGAGCGCGAGCTGCGCGACTGCCTTTGCCATATCACCAAAAATAAAGAGGTGTGCCGGATACATCGCATACCAGTAAAGGAGTCCGAAAAGACCGCGCGGCGCGAAGAGCGCCGTCTGAATGAGCCGCGTGCCCTCACCCTCCGGGACGGCCGAGAATTGCAGCCAGGCCTGACCGGGAACCCGCATTTCCGCACGTAACCGCAACAAACGCGGGCGCTCGACCATCTCGACCCGCCAGAAGTCGACCGCCTCTCCAAGATACAACCACGAGGGGTCGCGTCGCCCCCGCCGGAGTCCGGGTCCCCCCACCAAACGATCGAGAAATCCCCGGACCTTCCACAGCCAGTTCCAGGCGAGCCACCCCTGGTCTCCCCCCAGCCGGCAAAACGCACGGAACACCTGATCGGGGCTGGCGCCCACATAAATCGTGCGCGTTTCCTCGAGCACGCCCTCGCGGTCCCGCAGCTCGTACGACGCGCCACCGCCCAATGCGTCGCTCCAGCGCGACTCGACGGCGTGCTCGGACAGCCGTGCCAAGGCGCGCTGGACCGCGGTGCGATAGGCCATCGGGCGCACGTCGGGAAAGAGCTCGCGCGCCTTGGTCGTGTCGGCCAGCACCGGATGGGCAATGCCTTCAATCAGCGGCGTGGCCAGACTCGCAGGGATCGGCGTGATCTTGTCGATCCAGCGTGATGCCAGCCACGGCGTCATGACGGGCACGGCGACAATGGTGCGCCGAAGGCCGCGCACTGCGGCGTACCCGTGCAGCATATCGCGAAACGAGAGCACGTCGGCACCACCGATCTCCACGATACCGGCCGGCCCGTGCTCGCGCGCTCGGACCAGGTAGGTGAGCACGTCGCGCACGGCGATCGGCTGCACCGGATTGGCGATCCACTTGGGCGCGATCATGAAGGGTAGCCGCTCGGCCAGGTAGCGCACCATCTCGAACGAGGCCGACCCCGAGCCCACAATAGGCCCGGCGCGGAATTCAGTGGCGGGCAAACCGCCCCGCAGGATCGCCCCTGTTTCCCCACGACTCTGGAGATGCTCACTGGCATTGTGCACATCGGGGACGAGTCCCCCGAGGTAAATGCAGTGCTTCAGGGATCGCCCCGCCTGCACAAAGTTGTGAGCGGCGACCCGATCGCGCTCGGCGAAGTTGACGGCGTCCGTCATGCTGTGCACGAGGTAATACGCCTGCTCGACCCCATCGAGCGCCCGCTCCAGCGACGCCACGTTGAACAGATCGCCCGTCATGACCTCGACGTCGCGCTCCCACCACCGTCCGTGGATACGGCGCGGGTCACGAACCAACAGCCGCACCGCAACGCCCCGCTCCACCAATCGCGAGGTGAGGCGGCCGCCGATGTAGCCTGTGGCGCCGGTAACGAGCACGGTCATGCGGAGGGGACGGAAGCCGGCCAACCAGCCGCCCCGCCACGGTGGCGGGTTCGGTGATCGGCGCGTACGCTACCTAACGTTACGTCACTTCCCTCTTCGCCGTTCCCATCCGCATGCCTCGCGCCAATCCATCCCCGGGACACCTCCTCCTGCGCAACTGGGAGCGACTCTCGGGTCTTCCCTTCGGCAATCGCCTGTTCAGTTGGGCCGTAGGGCGCACTGCGCCGTATACCGGCTCCGTAGGGGGCATCTATACCGAAGTTCGCCCCGGCTTCGCCCGCGTCGAGTTGCGCGATCGGAAAGCCGTGCGGAATCACCTCGCCTCGGTACACGCGGTGGCCTTGGTGAATCTGGCCGAGATGACGAGTGGCGTGGCGCTGATGACGGCTTTGCCCACCGGCGTGCGCGGTATCGTGACCGGCCTCTCTATCGAGTACCTCAAGAAGGCACGTGGCACCCTGGTCTGTACCACGACCGCGCAACCGCCCAGCGTCGTGCTCGAACCGATCACGCATGATGTGCAAGCGGACATCGCCAACACCGCCGGCGAGGTGGTGGCGCGCTGCATCGTGCATTGGCGCTTGTCGCCTCCCGATCCCACACGAGAGACCGCTCGATGACCGACGTGGCACCACCGCTGGTCAATGCGCCCGCGTTCGACACGCCGCTCACGCGCGACGCTCACATCCGCGTGCCGCTGATCTGCGGGCCCATGTATCCGTGCAGCAATCCAGAGTTGGTGGCCGCCGTGAGTGCCGCCGGTGCGCTCGGCATCGTCCAGCCGATCGCGCTCACCTACGTGCACGGCTACGACTTCCGGGACGGACTACGCACTATCAACCGGCTCAGTGGCGGCGCCCCGATCGGCTTCAATGCGCTGATCGAAGCGTCGTCGAAGATATATCACAACCGCATGATGAAGTGGGTCGAGATCGCGCTCGAAGAAGGCGTGCGATTCTTTCTCACGTCACTGGGCAATCCCAAGTGGGTGTGCGATCGTGTCCATGCCATGGGCGGCGTGGTGTACCACGACATCACCGAGTTGAAGTGGGCCGAGAAAGGCCGTGACGGTGGGGTGGACGGACTCGTGGCCGTGAACCGTGAAGCGGGCGGCCACACCGGCTCGCGTGACCCACGCGCCTTGCTCGACGAAGTCAGCTCGCTCGGACTCCCGGTGGTCGCAGCGGGCGGTGTGGGTGCGCCCGCGCAGTTCAAGGCGCTGCTGGACATGGGCTACGCCGGCGTGCAGCTGGGCACGCGGTTCATCGCGACACCCGAGTGCAACTCCGACAACGCGTACAAGTACGCCATCGTGGAATCGACTTCGCGCGATATCGTGCTCACCGAACGTCTGACCGGTGTGCCGGTGTCGGTGATCCGCACACCCTACGTGGAGAAGCTCGGCACGAAAGTCGGACCGATTTCCCGCTGGATGTTCAAAGGACGAAAAACCAAACACTGGATCCGCACCTTCTATGCACTGCGTTCGCTCCGTCAGCTCAAGCGCTCGAGTGTGGACGGTGCCACGCAGGACTACTGGCAGGCCGGACGCAGTGTGGATGCCATTCATGAGATCAAACCAGCCGGAGATATCGTGCGTGAGTTCGCGAGTGCATTGACCGGTGCCGCCGTGAACGCGGTGTTGCTGCTGGCACTGCTGTTTGCCGTCCCGCGCGAGACGCAGGCGCAAGCGCAGACGACAATGCAGCAGATCACCACCAAAGGATTGCGCGCGCCCGTCACGCTCGCCCGCGACAGCGCCGGCATCGTACACATCGAAGCCGCCAACGAGCATGACCTGTTCTTCGCGCAGGGATACAGCGCGGCGCGCGACCGGCTCTTTCAGCTCGAGCTGTGGCGACGCCAGGCCACCGGGACGATGGCCGAAGTGCTTGGGCCGCGTTGGGTCGCGCGCGATCGCGCGTCGCGATTGCTGCGATACCGGGGCTCGATGACGACCGAGTTGGCGCACTATCATCCGCGTGGTGCCACGATCATCGGCGCATTCGTGGACGGCGTGAACGCCTATGTGGATCAGGTGCGCGCGAACCCGGCGCTCATGCCGCCGGAGCTCACCTGGCTGGGCATCACGCCGCAGCACTGGACGCCGGCGGTGGTGATTTCACGGCACAACGCGTTGGCATCGAATGCCGCCGACGAGCCGACTACTGCGCGCGCGGTGCGCGAGATCGGCGAAGCGGCCGTGGCCCGCCGGAAGCGTTACGAACTGTCGCCCGTACGGCTCGGGCTCGATTCGCTCGTGGCACGCGCCCTCGACGCTGCGCCCGGTACCAGCATGCTTGCCGCGTACAACGACTTCAAGAATGCCCCGACCTTTCGTACGTCCGAGCTCCCTGAGGCGCTGCGTCGTGTGGCGCCGCCGGCCGATACCACAACGCCGGGTTTCGATCGTTGGGAGAGCAACAACTGGGTGATTGCCGGATCACGTACCGCGAGCGGCAAGCCGATCGTGGCGAACGATCCGCACCGCACGATTGCGGCCCCGTCGCTGCGCTACATGGTGCATCTGAAGGCACCGGGGTGGGATGTGATCGGTGGCGGCGAGCCGGCAATTCCGGGAGTGGCCATCGGACACAATCAACATGGAGCATGGGGACTCACGATTTTCGGGATCGACGCCGAAGATTTGTACACGTACGAGCTCGACGCGAAAAACGCGCGCGCGTATCGCTATCGCGGCGCGAGTGAGCGCATGCGCGAAGTGCGTGACACGATTCGCGTGAAGGGCGCGGCACCGGTGGTGGTCACACTGCAGTACACGCGACATGGCCCCGTACTCTCGATGGACAGTGCGAAGCGCATCGCCGTGGCGCTGCGTGCGGCGTGGCTCGAGCCCGGTGGCGCGCCGTACCTCGCCAGTTTGCGCCTCGACCAGGCACGCACCTGGAGCGAAGCGCGCACCGCGCTGTCGTTTGCGCGCATGCCGGCGCTGAATTGGATCTGGGCCGACACCAGCGGCGCGATCGGCTGGCAGAGCGCCGGGATCGCGCCGATCCGCAAGAACTGGGACGGCCTTGTGCCGGTACCAGGTGACGGGCGTTTCGAATGGAGCGGATTTCTGCCGATTCCGGCATTGCCGCATGAGACGTCGCCGTCACGCGGATACGTGGGTACGGCCAACGCGCTCAACGTGGAAGTGTCGTACGCCAACGCCAATGCGCTGGCGCGGACGTGGGCGGAGCCGTTCCGTCGCGATCGCCTCATGGAAGTGCTCGACACCACACGAAAGGCGACGCTGGTACAGATGATGGCGCTGCAGCACGACGAAACAGCGCTGGCGGCGCGGGCGCTGGTTCCGCTCATCAAGCAAGTCGCGCTGACGAGTGCCGCGTCGGTAGCTGCGCGTGACACGCTGTTGCGCTGGAACGGCGTACTATCAGCCAATTCCCGTGGCGCGGCGATTTACGCGGCATGGGAACGCAAGTTGCTCACCCATACGGCCGACATGGTGTTGCCGCTGGAGGCGCGGCCACTGCTGCGCACCGTGTCGTTGTCTCAAACTATCCAGTGGCTCACGAATCCCGACTCGCTCCTGGGCGAGAACCCGACGGTCGCCCGCGATTTCATTCTGTTCCGGTCGTTCAACGAAGCGGTCTCGGATCTGTCGCGGCGCTTCGGCAAGGACGTGGCCGACTGGCGCTACGGCGATGCGAAGATGCACCACGTACGCATCGCGCATCCACTCGATGTGGTGCTCGCCGACTCGATTCGCGCGCGCCTGTCACCCGGACCACTCGCCCGCGGTGGCTATGGCAACACGCTCAACGCCACCGGGAACAGCGACAACCAGACCGCCGGCGCCAGCTTTCGCGTGGTGATGGACCTCGCGAACTGGGACGGCGCCATGGTGACGAACACACCCGGGCAGAGCGGCGACCCGCGGAGTCCGTACTACAACAATCTCTTCGCCCCCTGGGTGCGCGGAGAGTATGCACCACTGCCGTACTCGCCGGGCGCCGTAAGAGCGCGAACGGCGGAGATTGTGGTGTTGCGACCGTGATTGCGGTAACAGCGCTACGGGTGAGCTTGCAGTTGTGAGTTGAAGTTCGGAGTCGTGAGTGGTTCGACTCACGACTCGAGACTTGAACTCAAGACGCCAAGCTCACCAACGATCTTCAAGTTCACGCATGTCCCTCCTCCCCCAACCGGAGTCTCTCCATGCTCGCCTTCCGACTGCCCCTCACGCTCGCCACGGCCTTTCTCACCACCACCGCGCCCACGGCATCCTCGCCGCAGCAGGACCTGTCGTTCTTCCTCACCAGTGCGGGCCCCGGCAACGGTGCCGCACTGGGTGGCCTCGAGGGCGCCGACAAGCACTGCACCACGCTCGCCGAAGCTGCCGGCGTACGCGGCAAAACGTGGCATGCCTACTTGAGCCAGCAGGCGCTCGACGGCAAGTCGGCGGTGAATGCGCGCGACCGCATCGGCAAGGGCCCGTGGAAGAACGCCAAGGGCGTTGTCGTGGCCGCGAGCGTCGATGATCTCCATAGCGACAACAACAAGTTGTCGAAAGAGAACAGTCTCACCGAGAAGGGCATGCCGGTGAACGGTCGCGGCGACACACCGAATACGCACGACATTCTGACCGGCTCCAGGCTCGACGGCCGCGTGTCGACCGATACCGGCGACAGCACGTGCAAAAACTGGACGAGCAGTGGCGATGGCGCCGCGCTCGCGGGTCATCACGATCGTCAAGGCGGCGGTGTCAATCCGACGTCGTGGAACTTCGCGCATCCGTCGCGCGGCTGCAGTCAGGACAACCTGAAGGCGTCGGGCGGCGCGGGGCTGTTCTACTGTTTTGCGGTCTGACGTCATCGCGGGATGACGGTGCTGGTGAGCCTGGAGTTGTGAGTTGAAGTTTCGAGTGGTGCGTGGCACCTCGCGAGTGTCACCCGCCTCTCGAAACCTTTACCCAATACTCGAAACTCACAGCCCACAGCCAGCAGGAGACCCATCCGTTCGCCGCCGGCACAGACGCGCGAACACAGGGCATGGAGGCCACGACCTCCCCACGCCGTGCGCGACAGCGCCCAGCGGTATCGAGCGGCCGGTCTCGACCACGCGCTGTACGGTGCGGTTCATCACCGAGAATCAAGCCGTGACGGGAACACAGTATGGTACATCGCTGACCTCGACGCGGTGGAACGGCGAACATCTTCGGCGTGGTCGAGCGTAACCTGGGACGACCATCTCGACACGCACCGAGAGAAGGCGCTGACTGATTACTTTAGGGAGCACGAGGACCATCGCCTGCGGCGACGCCTCTCGGTGCACCACACGCCGCTTCACGCAAGCATGCTGAATCAGGCGGGGATCGCATGGACTCTGGTGTCGCGGCCGTGTCGCGGGACCCGGCGGATAGACGCCCTCGCGGCGCCCCAGCGGCACACTCGCGCGTGGACAACCCGGGCGAATCGCCGGTAGACCACGATCGGCTCGTCCTTCACCCGCCACGACGCCCGCTGAACGAGCAGCGATGTAAACCCACTTTCTAACCGGTCGAAGACCGAAATCGGGAAATGCCGCCCATGTTACCTGGCCGAAACGACCCCTGCCCGTGCGGTAGTGGCAAAAAATTCAAAAAATGTTGCGGCGCATTTGCTTTGTCACTTCAGCCGCTGGACCCGATACAGGCGCAAGCGGCGGCCGTGAAGACGCTGGATCGCGAACTGGATGAGCGGTTGTTGCGATTTGCCAACAAGCGGTTCGGCTCACAATGGATGGCGCAAGCCGCCGCCGCCTATCTGGGTGGTCCCGACGAAAAACTCGGAGAAGGGGAACTGCAGCTGGCAGTCCCGTGGTCGCTCCACCACTTCGCGAGCGGGCCAGGCCATAGCAGCGTCGCGCGTTCCCTGCGCGACGCACAGGGCAGCAAGCTCTCGGCTGATCTGCGCGACCTGCTCGATGCGCAACTCGATGCCTGGGTATCGCTTTGGGACGTGCAGCGGGTAAGGCCCGGCGAGGGGATGGAACTGAAAGACCTGCTTACCGGACACGAGTGCTTCGTGCACGAGCAGTTGGCGACGCGAACGATCGTAGAGCGAGACGTGTTGCTGGGACGCGTAGTCACCTGCAACGATATTTCCTTCCTCGGCGGCCTGTACCCGCGGGTGCTTCCACCCATGGCAGCAGCACCGGTCGTCGCCGCCATGCGCAAACTGCTTCGGGTGCGCACCCGACCTGTCGCAAAAGACAAACTGCGGGATGCAGACTTGTCGACCACAATGATCGGCCTGTGGGCCCGCGAGGTGGAATGGCATGATCGGCCAAAGCCGATGCCAATCATGCAGAATACCGATGGCGATCCGTTCAAGATGACGACCGATCACTTCGCGATTTCTGCCACGCACGTCGAAGACGTGGTCTCTTTGCTGGGTGAGTTACCAGGTTTCGATGAAGATGTGGAACCCGACGATATCACGTTCGTGGTGACCCGGCCAGGGAATCCCATGCATCCCACATGGGTCAACACCATCGTTGGTTCTGTAGCAATCACAGGACTCGAGCTCACGATCGAAACGAACTCGGTGCGTCGAGCCGACTCGCTGCGCGCTGTGGTGCAAAAGGGATTGGGCACGCGGGTGGTCCATCGGTTGCGGGATCAGACGTCGATGCCAGCCGCCATGGGCGCGGCGCGAAATGCATCAGCCAAGTCCGGTAAGTCACGCCCGTTCGGGGTTGATGAAGTTCAGCCACCGGAATTGGTGGCTCTGCTGCGACAATTCAAGGAAGATCATTACCGCGACTGGGTGAATCACGCGCTTCCGGCTCTGGGCGGGCTGTCGCCACTGGAAGCGAGCAAATCACGAAAGGCACGTGCGCAGCTCGAGCTGCTCCTCTCCGATCTTCAGCACAGCGAAGCTCGGCTGCCGGAAGCGGAACGATTTGATTTCCAGGGTCTTCGCCGCCGACTGGGATTCGGCTAGGGCGTGGTTCGGCGCGAGTCCATGTGTCGTCCAATACGCGCAATCGCGATAGGAAATCCAATCGGGGTCGGTCCAGTATACTTTTGGTCCCCCGCCGCGAGTGGTGAGTGTCACTTCGCCAGCGCCACTCACCACTCGAGAATTGAACTCAAAACTCCAAGCTCACAGCCCCCAGCCCACAGCCAGCCAATCAGTTCGCCGCCGCCCCCGCCTTGACGCCCTGCAACCAGAACGCGAACCACTGCCGAATCCGCCCCAGCCGGTCCACCAGCAACCACGGCTCACCGGTCCGCGACAAGTCGTGATTCGAACGCGGGTAGCGCACCATTTCCACCGGCACTCCCTGCTTCTTGAGCGACATGTACCAGATCTCCGCACTGCCCATCGGCGTGCGGTGATCCTCTTCGCTCTGTACCAGCAGCATCGGCGTCTTCACCTTCTGCACGTAGCGGATCGGCGACAGCGTGTCGTACAAGGCCTGATTGTCCCATGGCTTGCCGTAGAACTCAAACTCCGTGAGCCCCTGCGCGTCGCTGCTGCCGTACCAGTAGGTCCAATCGGTGATCGTGCGGTCGGTCTGGATCGCTTTGAACCGATCGGTCTTGGTGGCCATCCACGTGGTCATGAAGCCGCCGTAGGAGCCGCCGGTCGCGCCCATTTTCGTGCTGTCCACATCAGGGCGCGCGGCCACGATGTCCACCGACTTCATGAGATCTTCGTAGTCTTCCATGCCCCAACGCCCGCGCGTGCTGTACGTGAAGTCGGCACCGTAGCCGCTCGAGCCGCGCGGGTTGGTGAAGAGCACGAACATGCCCTGCGCCGCGAGATTCTGGAACTCGTCGAACCAGCCTTCACCGTACGCTGAGTGCGGGCCACCGTGGATGTAGATCACCATCGGATACTTCTTGCCTTGGCTGTAGCCGTACGGCTTCATCAGCCAGCCTTCGATCTCCATGTTGCCCACGCTCTTGTACGTGAAGCGCTCGGCGTCGCTCCACACGACGTCCTGGTTCACCTCGTCGTTGAAGTGCGTGAGCTGACGCTCGCCGAGGCCATCGGCCGTGGCGACGAACAACTCACTCGGCTTCGTCATCGACGTCGCCGTATACGCCAACAGCTTGCCAGCCGCGTCGTAGCTCGCCCCGCGCAACTGACGGCGGCCGCCCACCAACTCCTGCGGCGCCGACTTGCCCGACATGTCCGCGCGCAGGATCGCCGATCGTCCACCGATATCGGCAGCGAACTGCAGGTTGCCCGTCGTCAACCAGGAGAGCGAGCCCGGCTCGAACTGCCAATCGCCTAGCAGGTTGCGCGGCGCACCGCCGGTGGCGTTTACCACGTAGATGCGCGCCGACTTCGTGCGCGACGGACGCCCCACGAACGCCAACTGCTTGCTGTCCGGCGACCACGTGATGTCGGACTCGGTGCCCATCCACTCGCGCACCTTGCGCGGCGTGCCCCCAGTGCTGGCCATGACGTAGAGATCGTTGTCGTTGCGATCGACTTCGTCGCGAGCCCTGTTGTAGGGCAACCTGGCCAGCGAGTCGCGCTCGAGATCGATCGCGGAATCGGAGCGCAGTCGCGCGTCGGCGACGAACGCGATCCACTTGCCATCGGGCGAGACTTCGGGCGAGCGGTGCGAGTAGAGCGTGGTCGTGAGCTGCTGCTTCGCGGTGTCACCCACCGTCTGCCGCCACAGCTGCGCGGGACGCCAGCTGCGTGCGTCGGCGCGGCCGGGGACGAAGCCGACGCCATTCACCTTGTACGACATATCGGTCACATGACGGCCATCGAAGCGCGTCGGCTCGACCGGACGCGTGATGGCGTCGAACGTCGGCTTGGCCATCGGCTGCATGCGCGCGAACGGATTAGCGCCCGTCCGCGCCATCGTATCGCGACGGGCCGGCTCGGTGAACACCGCAAACGCCCCGCTCTGTGGCATGGAACCGTTCGGATACGTACTAACCTGAGTCGCTTCACCGCTGGGCTGGTCGAGGCGAATGGCCCACGTGCTGCCATGCCCGCCCGCGCGAGGCGAGGTGAAGAAGAGATACTTGCCGTCGGGTGACCAGCGCGGATTGCTGCTTTCGGTACTCGGCGACGTCCACCGTTGCGCTTCGCCGCCCGCAGTGTTCACGACCCAGATCTCGCTGTGCCGTTTGTTCTCAGCCTCGACGGCCTTGGTGACGGTCATCGCCACGCGCTTTCCGTCGGGCGAGACGGCCGGACTGCTCACGTTCACGACGCGATACCAGTCGGCCAGCATCATCGCGCGCGGGCCCTTCGGCAGCTTGGTCGCGGCCTGAGCGGCGGGCGCCTGAGCGGCGGGCGCTTGTTGCGCCACCATCGCAGATGGCGCGCCCACGAGAAGAGCCGCCAATGTCGCCGACGGGCGGGACAGGTGGCAGGAAAAGGTCAGTCTGACCATAGCAGTACTCGAGGTGGGAAACCTGGGGAATCCAGAGCGGAACTCCGACCCTGAAAAGTACCGAAATGTGATAGAGCCTGCATTTCTCGCTTGCACACCGGCCACGAGTGCCCTAGCATGGTGGCTGTGCGGAGGAGCGACCGCGCAAAACAGCCGCGCTTTCCGGGTCTCCAAGCGGCCAGGAAAGCATCCGTAGGATCTCGGTATTCGTACGCCCGAAGTCCCACCCTATTTCGAGGAGGTGATCATTTGTCTAGTCAAGTTTCCTTTGCCGGTTCGTCCTGGGCAACCGATCTCCTGATCGACGCCCGGTAACGGGTTTTACCGGTTCGGGATCGTTTCGAATCGGCAAGGAGTCAGAAGGGCCGCAACGGATCACTCCGAAGCGGCCCTTCTTCCGTTACTTCGCCTGTCGCATGACGGTGCTCAGCTTGGCGTCCGCCGCGCGCACCAGCGCGTAGGCAAACTCCACGGTGCCCCGATAGAACGCAGGGTCCACCTTGTCGGCATCGTCTCCCGACTTGTGGTAGTCCGCATGATCTTCGACGCCGAGATACAGGAAGGGGATGCCCTTGCTGTGGAACGCCGCATGGTCCGACGACCCGGTCCAGTCGTCTCCCGGCTTGAGGTCCTTCGTGTCGTGCCCGAAGCGAATGGTCACGGCCGACGTTTTCGCCGCGACCTCCGCGATGGGCTTCAGTGACGGCGTGTGCGACGTGCCCGACACCCAGAGCGCCTTGCCGTCCTGACGCGCCACCATGTCGAGGTTGATGTTCAAAGCGATACGCTCAATCGGCACCGGCGGCGCGTTCACGAAGGCCTTCGATCCCACCATGCCCGATTCCTCGGCGTCGAAGAACGCGAGTATCACGTCGTGCTCTGGCGGCTCGCGCAACAATCGTTCGGCAATGGTGAGCAGTGCTACGCAGCCACTGGCGTCGTCGTCGGCGCCATTGAATATCTCGCCATTTCGTACGCCGAGGTGATCGTAATGCGCACTGAGCACCAGCACCGGACCGCTGGAATTCTTGCCGGGAATACGCGCCACGATGTTCGCCCCCGACGTATCGCTGCCGGCCCGCGCGCGAAGTGTGATCGGCATGGCGTAGCTCGAACCGATCGACTTCGCGCCCATGGCCGTGAGCTCGGCCACGATCCACGCCCGCGCGCGCACGGATCCGGCGGTGCCCGCACGACGCCCTTCCATGCTGTCGGCGGCCAACGCACCGAGTCGCTGCATGATGCGCGCTGTGGTGGCATCGGAGGCTGCCACGCTCTGCGCATGCATCGACGTTGTCACGCTCATCGCGGACGCGACCGCCACGGCGGCGGCAGCAACGCCGCGTCGTACCCACCTGTTGGAGAACCCGATCATTGAAACCACACCCCTGACTGTCCGGTAAGTCGCGCTCTGACCACAAAGGCGGATGCCGTTGCGATCACGTCGATAATCTGCACGTCGCGCACGCTGCTGCCCATCACCACACCGGGCGCCATCGAGCCGTTCAGCTTGCGCATCATTTCCGCGCGCACCGAGTCGAGCTGCGCGCCGAGGGCAACCCGTCCACCGTTCGTGGCGCGTCGGACCGCGCGCCCGACCAGCGGCGCGCCCAACGTGGCTTTTACCCGCGAGAGCCTCCCACGGCTCTCCAGCGACCAATCGAGATCGTCGAGGCGGATCTCACGCGTCTCGGCATCCCATCGCAACCGTGACGTCAACGACAGGCGTCCGCGAAGTGACCCCGACACCGTGAGGTCGATACGCACGCTGTCGCGCATGCCTCGCACGTGTACGCTGTCCACGCGCACACTGCCGGTGGCCGTCTCCTGCGCCAGCAGCAGCGCGGCACGACGTTCGAGTTCGGCGAAGGGCAGTTCCACACTCACGGGCACCGTGTACTCCGCAGGCGCAGTACCCAGCGACAGCACGGGCAGCGGCTTCATGCGCACCACTGGTTTCGCCCCGGCGATCACGCGCGGTCGCGCGTACAGCACCATGGTGGTGATGAGGCTCGGTCCGTTGCCGGCGAATGGCGTAACGCGCACGGCTTGCGGGTCGAGCACAAGCCAGAGCGAGTTCGTGGAGTCGAGCGGTGTAGGCTCCAGAAAACTCCTCCACAGCGAGTCGGCAAGCGGTTTAAAATCGCCGGCGGTGGGGATGGTGGTATCCGCTTCAGCGGCGAAGAGCGCCAACTGCGTGTCGATCACTCCTTGCAGCGTCTTGGTGGCGTCCAAGCCGAGCGCCGTGACCGTGCACGGGTCCACGAGGGCGGCGGCAAGCTTGGTGTCGCGCACCCCGATCTTCCAGTCACGCCGCCAGTACAGCGACGTCTGCATGGATGTCGTGGCACGTCGCATGGCTTCAGGCGCGTAGCCGCAGCTGGCCACGCGGGCACTGCCGCCGACCGTGCCCAGTCGCGCACGATACGCGAGCTTGGTCTCGATAGAGAGCTGCGGCCCCTCCGCGCGCACGCGCAACGGCTCACGACGATACACATACTGGTGGCACACCAGGCCGATCGCGGCGCAGCGGGCGGCACTGAGCGAGTCGCTCACCGGAAACAGCGAGTCGAGCGAGGGCGTGAGTGCGCTCAACACATACGTCACGCGCACCGGCACCACCGCCATCTCGGCCGCGCCCACCGGCACGGTCGATACTATCGACGAAGCCGGAGTGGGTAAGACCGACGTCGGCTCACTCGGCGTCGGCCCGCTCGGAACTTTGGAAGGTCGCACGGCGCAGCCGGCCGGCACCGCACACAAGACCATCACTCGCCACAACCCTGCCATCCGACGCCCTCTCGTTCAGAACGGTCCGCCCACACCGAAAGTGGCGTGGGTCAGACGCCCTTGAAGGTTAGCGGTACCTACCTCGAACACACCAAACGGGGCGTGGGGTGTGCAGCTAACTTGGTGTTACCCGTGAAGACCCCAACACGAGACACGACCATGACCGTTCTTCGCTTCCGCTTCGGACTTCACCTCGCAGTCGCCGCGGCCGTCGCCGTCTCGCTGGCCGCGCTCACGCCCACGCCGCTGTCCGCTCAGACGGGCGGTATGGGTGGCGGCATCGGTGCACGTGGCGACGGCATGGGCGGACGCGGTGGCGGCATGGGCAGCGGCAGCATGAAGTCGCCGGCCGCGATGGCGCGGGAACGACTGGAGAAGGCCGACCCCATCGAGTTCCTGCTCGATCGCAAGAAGCCGCTGGAGCTGTCCAGGGAGCAGCAGGACACGTTCAAGTCGCTGCGGAAAGAGATGCAGCGCGCGCAGGAGCCGCTGTTCAAGGATCTCGACAAACTGTTCGGCGACATGCCGCAGCGCGGCGGTCGTGGCGGCGGCGGGCCTCCGGATGGTGGCGAACCAAGTGGCGGCGCGCCCGACGCGGTGCGCGTGTTGATCGCCAAGATCTCCGACATGCAGGACAGCTTCCGCGACCGCGCACGCGAGCAGCTCAATCCGGTGCAACAAACGCGCGCCGATTCGCTGCAGCAGGTGATCCTGGAGGAAGAGCGCGCGAAGTTCGAAAAGGAGCGGGAGAAGCGGCGGGAGCAACGAGGGCGGGCCAACCGCCCGCTGCTGGTGGAAGCGCCCGCGTCGGAGCCATCTTTCGGAGTCCGGTAGTTCCCTCCATCGCACCGCCCACCAGCCATGACCCGTCGCCTGCTGCCATTTGCCGCCCTCGTGATGTTCTCGAGCTCCGTCGCCCTCGCGCAGTCCACGCGGGCTACCGCACCGGCGAACACGCTCTCCCCCGCCGAGAAGAAGGCCGGATGGAAGCTGTTGTTCGATGGGACGTCGTTGGCGGCGTGGCGCGGTTATCAGCAGGCAGACCTGCCGCCGGAGTGGATGGCCATTGATGGAACGATGACCAAGGTGAAGACCACCAACGACATCGTGACGCGCGAGCAGTACGGCGACTTCGAACTCGTACTCGACTGGAAGCTGCCGATGCGTGGCAATTCGGGCATCTTCTATCGTGCCACCGAGAAGGAAACGAAAGTGTACTGGAGCGCGCCGGAGTATCAACTCGCGGAGGATTCGCTCACGCCGGACAGCCGCAACCTGATGACGTCGGTAGCCGCCGTGTACGGGTTCTATCCGTCGAAACGCGGCGTAGTGCATCGCGCTGGTGAGTGGAACACCACCCGCCTGGTGGCCAAGGGCCCGCACGTGGAGCACTGGCTCAACGGCGAGCTCGTTGCACAGTACGAACTATGGTCGCCGGAGTGGCTGCTCAAGCTGCGTGGCGATCCGAACGACCCTGCCAGGAAGCCGCTCAAGTTCGCGCCGTACGCGGATTTCGGCATGGCGAAGACGGGGTTCATCGCCGTTCAGGGTGATCACAACGGCGAACTGTCCATGCGGAACATCAAGATCCGCGAGCTGAAGTAGGAGGAAGCCAGTGCCGCAGAGCCGCGAGATCGCGATCACCCGGTTCGACGGGCCAACGTCGAGCGAGACACGCGATTGCGTGGCTCTCGAGGAACCGCTCGAAATCCGGCTCGACGCAACCGACGGTACGGTGCGCGGCATCCGCAGTCTATCGATCACCATGCGCACGCCGGGGCATGACCACGAACTCGCTGCCGGCTTCCTGCTGACCGAAGGTCTGCTCCATCACGCGCACGAGATCGCGTCGATCACGCAGGATAGCGAGAACGTCGTCACCGTGCACCTCGCCGATCACACGCGCGTGGCGTGGCCCACGATGGAGCGACACTTCTACGCCACGTCCAGCTGCGGCGTGTGCGGCAAGTCCTCGCTCGACGCGCTCGAAGTGCCCGGCCTGCAGCGCATCGCGCGCGATGGATTCTCATTCAACGTGCAGATTCTCCCGCAGCTGTCCGATCGGCTGCGCGCCCAACAGGCGGTATTCGATCAGACCGGCGGCCTGCACGCTGCCGCGCTGTTCGACGACAATGGAGCGCTGGTCGACATTCGCGAAGACGTGGGGCGCCACAACGCCGTCGACAAGCTGCTCGGCGCGCAGTTTCTGCTTGGCCAAACGCCACTCGCGACTCGTCTGCTGTTTCTCAGCGGACGCGCCAGCTTCGAACTCGTGCAGAAGGCACTTGCCGCAGGCATCCCCATGATCGCCGCTGTAGGTGCGCCTTCGAGTCTGGCCGTAGAGCTCGCGCAACGATTCGACCTCACACTGCTCGGATTCGTACGCGATGAACGATTCAACGCCTACAGTGGCGCCTGGCGCCTGCATGGAGGCACGACATGAGCGACCATAAAAGTGACTACGGGGGCAATCACGGTAACCCGTCGTTCCTGAGCCCCGAAGTTCTCGACGCGGCGATTCGCGTAGGCACTCCCTCGGCGTCCTCTGGCGGTCTGCCTGCCGTGACGGTGGCGCTCACCATGGCCATCAAACAGATGGGTGTGTCACGCACGATGTCGTCGCTGCTCGACCTCAATCAGGAAGCGGGGTTCGACTGCCCCGGTTGCGCGTGGCCCGATCCAGACGGCGAACGGTCCCGTTTCGAGTTCTGTGAGAACGGCGCCAAGGCCGTGGCCGAGGAAGCCACGCGCGAACGTGTCACGGCGGCGTTCTTCGCTGAACACTCGGTAGCGGCCTTGGCCGAACGGAGTGACTACTGGCTTGGCAAACGCGGTCGCCTTACCGAGCCGATGTATCTGCCGAAGGGCGGCACGCACTACCAGCCCATCACGTGGGACGCCGCGTTCGACCTCATCGGCCGCGAACTCAACGCGCTCGCGTCGCCGCATGAGGCCGTGTTCTACACGTCGGGACGCACCAGCAACGAAGCCGCGTTTCTCTATCAGCTGTTCGTGCGGCAGTTCGGCACCAACAACCTCCCCGACTGCTCGAACATGTGTCACGAATCGAGCGGCGTCGGCATGCTCGAAACACTCGGTACCGGCAAAGGCTCCGTCTCACTCGCCGATTTCGAGCTTGCCGACTGCATCCTCGTGATCGGCCAGAATCCCGGCACGAATCATCCGCGGATGCTTTCCACGCTGCAGCGGGCCGCGCGACGCGGTTGCCGCATCGTGAGCATCAATCCGCTCGAGGAATCCGGACTCAAACGCTTCAAGCATCCGCAGGAAGTAACCGGTGTACTGGGTTCCGGTACGGCGCTCGCCACGGACTATCTACCGGTGCGCATCAACGGCGATGTGGCGCTGCTGAAGGGAATCCAGAAGGCGATGATCGAGTCACACGCGGAGTGCATCGATCATGCGTTCATCGGCGAGTACACCGATGGCTTCGTGCGCTACTGCGATGACCTGGCCGCCGAGTCGTGGGGTGCGATCGCCGCCAGCTCTGGCATTGCCGAGTCACGCATTCGCGAGATCGCGGCAGTGATCGCATCGTCGAAGACGATGATCTGTTGCTGGGCGATGGGCGTCACCCAGCACGAGAATGCAGTGGCGAACGTCAAGGAGATCGTGAATCTGCTTTTGCTGGGCGGTCACGTGGGCAAACCGGGAGCTGGTGCCTGCCCTGTGCGGGGGCACAGCAATGTGCAGGGCGACCGTACCATGGGGATCTGGGAACGTCCCACGCAGACTTTTCTGGACCAGCTTGGCGCCGAGTTCGACTTCACGCCGCCGTCCGCGCACGGATTCGACGTGGTCCACGCCATTGAAGCCATGCACCAGCGGCGTGCACACGTGTTCATCGCACTCGGCGGCAACTTCCTGTCGGCCGCACCCGACACCGCCTACACGGCGCAGGCGCTGCGCCAATGCCGACTCACCGTGCAGGTGTCTACCAAGCTGAATCGATCGCATCTGCTCACCGGGGAGCGCGCGTTGATCCTTCCCTGCCTCGGCCGCACCGAACGCGACCTACAGGCCGGAGGCGCGCAAGTAGTCACGGTGGAAAACTCCATGGGAATCGTGCACGGATCGCATGGACATCTCGCACCGGCATCGGAACAGCTGCGCAGTGAACCGGCCATCGTAGCCGGCATGGCGCGCGCCACCCTTGGCGTTGACTGGAGCGGTTTTATTGCCGACTACGATACCATTCGTGACCGGATTGCGCGCGTGATTCCGGGCTTCGACAACATGAATGCACGCGTGCGCGAACCGGGAGGGTTCGCGCTGCCGCACGGCGTGCGCGATCGCCGCGAGTTTGCCACCACGAACGGCCGGGCGCAGCTCACCGTGCATCCCATTCCCCAGTGGGCGCTGGAGTCGGGTCAATTGATGATGATGACGATCCGGTCCCACGATCAGTTCAACACCACGATCTATGGCCTCGACGACCGGTATCGCGGTATCAGCAACGGTCGTCGTGTGGTGTTGCTCAATGCTGACGACATCGCGGCGCAGGGATTCTCGGAAGGCGAAGCGGTCGACATCGTGAGTCACTTTCGCGGCGTGCAACGTCGTGCGCAGAATTTCCGCATCGTCACCTACGCGATCCCACGTGGATGTGCGGCCACGTACTTCCCCGAAACGAATGTGCTTGTGCCGATCGACAGCGTGGCAGCCGGCAGTCGGACACCCACGTCGAAGTCGGTGATCATTTCGCTGGAACGTGCCCTCGAGCCGGCGCTCGGACATGCCTGAGCACCAGCCCGTTTCGCTGCACGGGCTGGTGCTTACCGGCGGGGCGAGTTCGCGGATGGGCCGTGACAAGGCCAGCATCGTGTATCATGGTGCGCCGCAATGGCAGGCTGCCGCAGCGCTGCTGCGCGCGTGCGGCGCCGAACCGTTCTGGTCGTGCAGCGCAGTGCAGGCGGACGAGTGGAAGCTGGGCGATCGCGCGGTTCTCGACCTGGTACCGGGACATGGTCCCGCCAGCGGATTGCACGCCGCCTTTTCACGCGGTCATGCGGCGGCGTGGCTCGTGATCGGCTGCGACTATCCGAGGCTAGAAGCGGAGGACCTACGGCAGCTCGTCAACGCACGCTCGGCGGGCATCGACGCGGTGGCGTATCTCAACCACGAGACGAACGAAATCGACCCGATGATCGCACTGTGGGAGCCGGCAGCGCAACGGCAGTTCCTGCGGTCGTTCACCGACGGCGAATACAGCGCACGGCGCGTGCTGAGATCATGCGCCCTACGCGTGATCGAACCTCGCGCACCGCACGTGCTGGACAACCGCAACACGGCGGCTTCCGACTGACGCCTCCGTGCGGCGACGTACGCGTCGGGGCACACGGGGCGCGCCCGCGTCAGACCCGCACGAGTTGCCGGTCGATGATGCCGCGCGCGTGTGCCGGATCGCCGGTCAACTCGCCCAGATCCCAGAGGCCAAAGAGATCGAGCGGTTCACCACGGCTCACGGCACCGGCCAGCTGTTCGGCCACAAACAACGTCTCGGCCAGCGGATGCCGCTCGGAAGGGCGATCGCGACGATGGCGCGTGCCGATCGCGTCGGCCGCATCGATGCCAAGTCCCCATCGGTGCGCGGCGACGGCCCCCAGCGGCTCGTGCAGTTCGCGAACAAGCAACTCGAACCACACATCCGGCAGAGCAACGGCGCGACGATTGACGGTGCGCAGCGTCGAGAGCATGTCGAAAATGATCAAGAGACCGACATCGTGCAGGAGCGCAATCGCGAATGCTTCTTCACCGTCGGCGTTGAATGCCGGTGCGAGCGCCCGTGCCAAGGGACCGGTGGTCACCATACGCTGCCAGGCCGTGCCGAGCAACGCTTCGTACGTTCCGCCCGGCTTGCTGAGAAGCCCGTCAACCGACGCCGCGACGACGACGGCGCGCGTTCCGGCAAGGCCGATGCGGTCGATGGCCGCGTCGACGCGCAGGATGGGCGCGAGGCCGGCGCCATTCGACGCGCTGTTGGCCTGACGCAGCAGTCCCTGCACCAACGACGGATCGTTGCTGAGACGATCCACCAGCCGTGCCCGCGGAAAGTGCTCCTGCTCGCACAACGCCATCGCATCGCGAGCTGCCGCCGGTCGCTGGCGAATCATCTCACTGTGCCGCCTCAGGATTTCGAGCCCACTCGTCTTCGAGACGCGCCAACACCTGTTCCGTTCGCTCTACCCAGAAGTTCGAGTCCCTGGCAAGCCACACCAGACCACGGCCCTTCGTTTCCTCGATGGCAGATTCGTGCGCCTGGAGAATCTCGTCCGGGCGGCGCGGCGCGCGGGCGGATATGGTGGGGCTCGGCTTGGCGGCCGTACCCCTGAAAAGCATGAAAAGGAACGATGACTTGCGAGGAGACAAGGTGAAGCAGGACGCAGGCTGTTTCCCGCTGCTTTCCAAGTATCGTCAGCCCATGCTAAGCCCTTCAGTGCACCATACGCAACGCCTCACCCTCGCGATTGCCGCAGTCGATGCTGTTGTCGTTCCCGCTTGCGTCGGCGGCGAATCGTCCACTGAGGAGGAGCCGCTGGTGCCCTCGTTGACCGTGGCAGCAGGCGTTGATTCACAGACGGCGCCTTGGGGCTCGGCACGCTGTCCGCCCCAACCACGGTGACCGCGGCGTAGTGCGTGGCCACAGCCACGTGGGCCGCCGAGTCGCCACCTCGCGACTACACCTTCACAGCGCGGTTTTCCGGTAGCTTCGAAGCAACCTGCGTGGTGCGAACTGAGCCCCTCGCCTCTGTGCTGAACGCACACTCGGCTCTGGTGTGACGGAAGAACGTCATGGGAGCGCAGCACCGACCGCGAGCGAATAATCAGGTGGTATCGCACAGGAAAGCGCCAGCAGATTTACGCAATCAGTGAGCGCCGACAACCTCGAGCGCCTGCTCGAGGTCGCGCCACAAGTCGCGCGAATCTTCCAGGCCTACGCTGAGCCGCAGCAACCCGCTGGCGATGCCGGCAGCACGACGCGCGTCTTCGTTCACCACCCGGTGCGTCAGGAGTGCCGGTGGTTGAATGAGCGTATCGGTGGAGCCGAGGCTGACCGCCGGCGTGATGAGCCGCAGCGCCGCCACGAACGCGCGCAGCTTGGCCGGGTCACGATCGGCGAGTTGGAAGCTCAACACGCTGCCGGCTCCGTGCATCTGCGTACCCAACAGTCCACGCGGGTCCTGTCCGGGCAACGAGGGATAGCGCACCTCCGCAATGCGATCGTCACCGACAAGCTGCTGCGCCAGCACGCCCGCCGTGGCCTGGGCCCGTTCGATACGTACGGACAGCGTGGGCAAGCCACGATGCAGCAGGTAGCTGCCCATGGGATGCAGCAGGCCACCAGTGGCAGCGCGTACGTGCTTGATATCTCGCACCAGCGCATGAGCGCCGGCCACCACTCCGGCCAGCACATCGCCGTGCCCCCCGAGAAACTTGGTGGCACTGTGGATGACGAGCGCGGCCCCCTGCTCCATCGGTCGCTGAAGCACCGGCGTGGCGAAGGTGGAGTCCACAAGCACAGGCACGGCGCCGGCCTGACGCACCACGTGGGCGATGTCGACCAAGGCAATCGTGGGGTTGGCGGGCGTCTCGATGATCACCAGTCCGGTATCGGCCTGTATCGCCGTGCCCACCGCATCCTGCGTGGTCCAGGTGACCGTCATACCGAGCAGCCCCGACGTGAGCAGGTGATCGGCCGTCCCGTACATCGGGCGCACCGCCACGACGTGCGCGCCGCGCGACTTGGCGGCGAGCAGCGTGGCGGTGAGCGCCGCCATCCCGGAGCCGAAGGCAGCGGCGTCCTCCGCGCCTTCCAAGGCCGCCAGTCCGCGCTCGAAGCGATCCGTCGTGGGATTGAACAGCCGCTGGTACACGAAACTCCCCTGCGGCTGGTCACCTACCACCAAGGAGTCGAAGGAGCGCGCTGCGGCATCAAGGTCCGGCGTGGGATACGTGGAACTCAAATCGATCGGCGGGGCGTGCACGCCCAACGACGCGAAGTCTTCGCGGCCGACATGGACAGCGCGGGTGGCGAAGTGCGGCTCCATCGGATGTTCCATCGGATACTCCAGGTGCGGGAGGGATCCTGTAAATTATCCATTTCCACGTTCAGGAGACACCTATACCGAATTCTATTCGGAAATCTTCACCAGTCATGTCCGCTGACCGAATCGACCGCGAGATTCTGGCGCATCTCCAGCACGATGCACGGATCTCGAATAAGGTCCTCGCGGCGCGCGTCGGGCTTGCGCCGTCGAGTTGCCTCGCTCGGGTGCGACGCTTGGAGGAGACAGGCGCAATTCTCGGCTATCATGCCGATGTCGACCCGCGCGTGCATGGGGTGACGTTGGAAGCCCTGGTGGCGGTGCGACTCGCCCAGCATACGCGCACCGCAATCGGTCGCTTCGAGCAGCATGTCGTCACGCTACCCGAAGTGCGCGGCGTGTTTCATCTCACGGGCGCGAACGACTATCTCGTGCACGTGGCGGTGCGTGACGCTGAACATCTGCGCGAGTTCGTGCTCGGTGCGTTCGCCGCGCGCGCCGAGGTGGGCCATCTGGAGACATCGCTGATCTTCTCGCATCGAAGCAATCCCGGGTTCGGGACGCAGGGCACGCGCGCATAGTTGGTCGCCTGCCACGTTAGCTTGCACCCTGTGGCCGCGACCAGCGGTTCCCGGACGCTGAATATCTCTCGAGGCATAGCGCATGGTTTCGCCGTACGTGTTGGTGGCAGGACAGGGGCTCACGACGACCAAAGCGCCGTACATTGAAAACGCCGTCGCCAATGGCGAGATGTATATCACGCAACCATACGAGCTGTACTCGGCGGACAACCATGACGCGTGGCGGCGACTGTATGCGCGCATGCAGGAACGATGGGCGCGCTACGCCAATGTGCGCTTCCTCGACGGCTTGGACACCCTCTGCTTCGATGCCACGCAGGTGCCGCGACTGGAAGACGTGAACAAGTTCATGGCGCCGCGCACCGGGTTCCGCGCCAAAGCGGTGAGCGGGTTCGTGCCGGCCTTCAATTTTTTCGACTGCCTGAGTCGGCGCGAATTTCCGACCACCATCACCATCCGTGACGGGGCATCGCTCGACTACCTGCCTGAGCCCGACATCTTTCACGACATTGCCGGGCACGTGCCGATGCACACCGACCCGGCATTCGCCGAAACGCTCGTACGATTCGGGGCCTGCGCACACCTCGCCGCCGAGTTGGTGAGCACCGTGCCCGACCGTTCGGAGAAGCTGCGCCGGCTCACCAGTATTCAGAATGCGCTACAGCGCTTCTTCTGGTTCACTGTGGAGTTTGGCCTGATGCGCGGACAACGCGCCGAGGAACTCAAGGTGTACGGCTCAGGATTGTTGTCGTCATACGGCGAGATTGTGCATTGCGTGGACAGCGCGACGACGCAACGGCACCCGCTCCAATTGGAATGGGTGATCAACCAGCACTTCGAAATCGATCACTATCAGCCGTTGTTGTTCATCGTGAACGACTTCGACCATCTGTATGAATTGGTCGGACAGCTCGAAGCGTGGATGAGGGCCGGCAAACTAGACAACGTGACGCCGGGGTATCGTCAGATGAGCGAGGCCGACGCGCAGAGCTTTCTCGAAGCGAGCTTGGCGCGGTAGCCAGCGTCGCACTCGCTCACCACGCCCGCTCTGCCCCCGTCCAATCCAGAAAGCTCCCCGTCTTCTCGCGCGGTAACCGCTCCATCTGACTCAGCAATCCGAGCGCCGCTTCATCGATCGGCACCCGGAACGCCGGACCGTCCGGTGTGGTGGCGAAGTGCCCGGGATTGCCCAGCATCAGCACAATGCGCTCGGCACTCAGATCATGTGCCAGCGCGCGCATGTGCATGTGCAACGCCGCACCGCTGGCGCACGTGGCGTAGTCGCCGCCCTGTGACTTGCCGGAGAGTGAGCCAAGCCAGCTGCTCACCACCAACACCCGCGCGCCATCGCGATTGGCCAGGAATGGCAGCAGCGTGCGCACCAGCAACAGCGGCGCCACGGCATGTCGCCGGTAATGCTCGGTGAGCCCCGTACCCGACAGCGTCGACAGTAGTTGATCGCGTTCGCTGTCCACCAGCTTCTCATGCTGCCCCGGCTCGGCCGGCGCGATGATCAATTGATCGAGCGTGTCGGTGAGACGCTCCAGCACCGGAACCGCATCGGCCACCAACGACGGATCGGCGGGATCGAGTGCGATCAGCTCCAATCCCCCGTATTCGGCGCGCAAATCCGCCAACACCGGTACCCGCGCCGGATTTCGCGCCGCAGCGTACACTTTGTCGCCGCGAATGAGACACTGCCGCACCAGCTCCACACCGAGTGGACGCGCCGCGCTGGTGATCAGCGTGCGACGCGGCGACGCCATCGCGTGCATCCCGGCACCGGTCACGACGCGCTCCCGCGCGTCGCACGCAGCACGCCTTCCACCGCGCTCACGGTCGCTTCGATCTCGATGGGTCGATTGGCGCGCGCGTAGTCTGCACGCTGATGTAATTCTACAAGCATTCCAGGATCCTTGAGTACATGTCCGGTGAGCACGGCAACGACGGTGTCGCTCGCTCTGATAATACCCTCACGCACAAGCTGTCGAACGCCGGCAACACTGGCCGCGCTGGCCGGCTCGCAGCCGACACCGGCCCCATCGATCGTCACCTTGGCGTCGATGATCTCGTCGTCGGTGGCCGATATCACCACGCCATCCGTTTCACGAATCGCCCGCACGGCGCGATCCCAGGAGGCCGGATCGCCGATACGAATGGCCGTCGCAATCGTTTCCGCTTGCACCGTGTAGCGCGTCGCGAAATCCTCGCGGAACGCGCGCGCGAACGGCGCCGCTCCGGCCGCCTGCACGCTCACGAGGCGAGGCACCTTCGTGATCAGCCCCAGCTCCTTCGCTTCACGCAGCGCCTTCCCGAAGGCTGCCGTGTTCCCCAAATTGCCGGCAGGCAGCACGATGAAGTCGGGCGCGTTCCATCCCAGCTGCTGCAGTAGCTCGAACACGATCGTCTTCTGCCCTTCGACACGCCACGGGTTGATCGAGTTGAGCAGATAAATCCCCAACTCACGCGCGGCCTGCTGCACCAGTCGCAGGCACTCGTCGAAGTCACCCTTTACCAACAGCGTACGCGCGCCGTACGACAACGTCTGCGCCAGCTTGCCAAGCGCGATTTTTCCCGCCGGCACGAACACGAGTCCGGGAATGCCCGCCTGTGCCGCATACGACGCCAACGCCGCCGACGTGTTGCCTGTACTCGCACACGCCACCGCACTGGCCCCGATACGTACGGCTTGCGTGGTCCCTACGGTCATGCCGCGATCTTTGAACGAACCGGTAGGATTGTGCCCCTCATGCTTGATCAGCAAGCCGTCGCAGCCGGTGTACCGCGAGATCGCCGGGCGCGACAACAGCGGCGTGTTCCCCTCGGGGTGACTCACGATGGCATCACCGGCACCGGGCATCACGATCGACTCGAAGCGCCAGACGCCCGAGGCGTGCCCCATCGGCAGCGCGCAGCAATGCTGCGAAAAGCGGTGCTTGATGGCGTTGGCGGAGAGAGGCGCATCGAACTCATCGACCGGCGCCCGGTGAATGATCTCGAGCAGTCCACCGCACGTCGGACAATCGGGCGCCGCATCCAGCGGCGATAGCAACTGGCCGCAGGCGGCGCATCGCTGCACACTCTGCACGGCGCCATCCGGCAGTCCTGTTACACCCGCAGGCAGAAACACCGCATTGGCAGGCAACGGGTGAGACATCGGCGTGGTCATGACGGCGTGAGCTGAAGGATGTCGTTGAGCACACCGGCAGCCGTGACGGCCGGACCAGCGCCGGGGCCGGTGATCACCAGCGGATGCTCACGATAGCGCATGGTGGTGAACACGATCTGATTGTCCGTCCCGCGCAGTCCCGCCAGCGGATGCGTGAGCGGCACGGCGCGCAGCCTCACTTCCACTTTTTTGGGCGATGCGTTCAGCACGTAGCGCAGCACGCGCCCTTGCTTCGTGGCCGCGGCGAAACGCGCTGCCCATACCACGTCTTGCTGTGACAACGACGCCAGGAATTTCGGCAGTGGCATGCCGCGATAGGCCGTCGGCACCAGCGACTCCACGGTCACGTCTTTCAGATCACCGACAAAGCCCATCATGCGCGCCAGGATCAGCGCTTTACGCGCCACGTCCATACCCGACAAGTCATCGCGCGGATCGGGCTCGGTAAAGCCTCGCGACATCGCGTCACGCAACGCGTTGCTGAACGGCCGTCCCTTCCCGATCTCGGTCAGCAAAAAGCCCAGCGTGCCCGACGTGCATCCCTCGATGCGGAGCACCTTGTCACCGGTTTCCACGAGCTTCGCGTAGCTGTCCATCACCGGGAGTCCCGCGCCCACGGTGGTCTCGTGCAGCAGCCGCGATCCATGCCTAGCCGCGAGTGCGCGCAACGACGCCACCTCGGCGCGCGGTGCCGACAACGGTCGTTTGTTGGCCATCACGATGTCCATGTTGGCCACGATCGCGGCACGGATGGCCGGTAGCGTTTCGTGTGCCGTGACGTCCACCAGCACCGGACGCGCCAACGCGTGCGAACCGATGTACGCCACCGCTTCGGCCGCCGTCCCCTTGTGCCCGCCGCTCATCGCGGCCAACGCGCTGCCCGACTCCTTGGCCTTCGCATACGTGGCCAGCTGACGCGCCGTGAATCCTTCAGGTTCGAACACGAATCCGCTGCGATCCACCAGCCCCACGATCGTAGGCTTTACGCGACGCCGCACGCGCGGCAGCATGCGCAGCAATTCGCGACCGATCAGACCCACGCCCAACAGCACCACGTCGAGCCGATCTTCCTCGCGCAATCCACCGCCGCCGATCTTGTCGAGCTGGAATTCGTCATGAACGGCTTGCGCCGCCACTTCTGCATCGGGCTCGGCAATCACCACGGAGATATTCAGCTCACTCGAGCCTTGCGCGATCGCCACGATGTTCACGCCCGCCTTCGACAGCGACGTGAACATCCGTGACGCAATCCCGGGCGAACCAGCCATGCCGAGTCCGACCACGGCCAGCGTGGCCATGCCGCGCTGCACATCCATCCCTTCCAATTCGCGACGCGAGAGTTCGAGTGCGAAGGCCTTCTCCAGCGCCGCCCGTGCGTCGGCGCCACGTTCCGCCGGCACGCACAGACAGATGGAGTGTTCCGACGAGGCCTGCGAGATCAGCGTGACCGAAATGCCGGCCTGCTGCAGCGCGGCGAACGTGCGGGCAGCGATGCCGGGCACGCCAAGCATGCCGTTGCCCGTGACCGTGACCAGTGCCTGACTGCGCACGACGGAGAGGGCCTTGACGGGATATCGCGTGAGCGTGTGGCGCACCGAGATCTCGGTGCCCGCGGCGGTGGGATCGGCGAACGGTCGCACGAACACCGGTACGCGCACCCGCGCCAGCGGAATGAGCGCACGCGGATGCAGCACCTTCGCGCCGTAATACGCGAGCTCCGCCGCTTCGCGCACGTTCAGCTGCGGTACGATGCGCGCGGTGGGCACCAGACGCGGATCCGTCGTCATCAGCCCCGGCACGTCTTTCCAGAGCGTAATGCGCTGGGCGCGCAGCGAACGGCCCAACACCGTGGCGGTGAGATCGCTCCCGCCGCGCCCCAGCGTAACCAAGGCGCCGCTTGCCGTACCTCCGACAAAACCGGGAACCACGGGCAGTACACGCTTCTTCAACAGCGGGCGCAACTGCGCGCGCACTTCACGATCGGTGGCCACGAGGTCCGGGAAGGCCCCGCCGAACACACCGTCGGTTCGAATGAGCGTCGCGGCTTCGACGTACTCGGCCTTCGCGCCGCGCGCGAGGAGGCCGGCCACGACCAGACGCGCCGAGAGCTGCTCGCCACGCACCAACAGGAAATCTTTCGTGCGCGGCGTAAGTTCGCGCAGGCTGGCCACGCCGTGGCCGAGCGTGCGCAGCTCCCCGAACGCCTTTTCCAGTTCGCGGAGCAGGCGCGCCCGCACCCGGGCGTTGCCGACGATGCCAGCGGCCACCGCCGCGTGTCGCTTGTGCAGCTTCGTGACCTGTTCGTCGACCGCGGCGACATCACCCGTGCGGGCCGCCTCGGCGACAGCCAACAGCGCGTCGGTCACGCCGGCCAGCGCCGAGACCACGGTAACCACGCGGCCAGGGCGCGGTTCGAGGATCAGCTCGATGGCGTGGCGAACCGCCGCTGCATCGGCCAGCGAGGCCCCGCCGAACTTGAAGACATCAATCGCAGGAGATCGCGAGGCAGAGCGGGGACGCAGTGGCGGCATGTCGCAGCTGGAAAATGAGACCGATCGGACGCCCCGGTCCTACGTTTTCACGGCCATTCGGGGCACATCCGCACACTACTCCGGGCCGGTTCACCTGTCCACACCGGCGCGCGCTTGCATACCTTTCCCAGGCTCGTCCTGCGCGACCATTCCGGGTCGCGCTTACGTCCCGTGTTCCCGTGGATATGACCGCACCTGTCGAAGCGCTACCCGCCCCGCTTGCCCCCGAGCCTGCCCCACTGCCGCAACGGCTCGCCGGTCTCGCTCAGCTCGCGAACAATCTGGCGTGGAGCTGGAATCGCGACGCGCGGATGATCTTCAAGGAGATCGACGAGAGCCTCTGGCATCGGCTGCGCCACAATCCGATCCGGCTGCTCCAGCTCGTCGAACCGGCGCGTCTCGTGCAGCTCTCCGAAGACGCAGTCTTCTGCACGCGTTACGACCGCGCGATGCAGTGGCTGGCCTCCGAGCGGTCGGATGAGCACACGTGGTACGCCCGCGCCTTCCCCGAGCTTCGCGGCCAGCCGGTCGCGTACTTCTGCGCCGAGTTCGGTGTGCACAATTCGGTGCCGATCTATTCCGGCGGCCTCGGCGTGCTGGCCGGAGACCATCTGAAGACGGCGTCCGATCTCGGTATCCCGCTCGTAGCGGTCGGCATCCTGTATCGGCAGGGGTACTTCGATCAGCACATCCGCGTGGACGGCTGGCAGGAAGACTCGAACGATGCCATCGACTTCAATGTGGTACCGATCGTGCCGCTGCCGGGCAAGGATGGCGAGCGGCATCTCGTCACCGTGAACACGTTCGGTCGCGACATCAACATCCGCGTGTGGAAGATGCAGGTAGGTCGCGTGCCCGTGTATCTGCTCGATTCCGATCTCCCCGAAAACCATCCCGACGACCGGCCGTTGCTCTCGAAGCTGTACTCGGGTGGCCCGGCCATGCGCCTCCGTCAGGAATGGTTGCTGGGCGTTGGCGGTGTCCGGGCGCTGCGGGCGCTCGGCATCGCGCCGGCCGCCTGGCATGCCAATGAAGGGCATGCCGCGTTCATGATGGTGGAGCGCGTACGCGAGCTGTGCCAGCAGGGCGTGACGTATGCGGAAGCGGTGAAACAGGTGCGCGACCGGAGCGTATTCACCACGCATACGCCGGTGCCGGCGGGTCACGATCACTTCGGCGTGAACGAAGTGCGTCAGTGTGCCAATGGATACTGGAACGATATGGGCATCGACGCCGAGACTTTCCTGCGCATCGGGTACATGCCGGAATCGGGTGGCGACGTCTATCACATGACGGCCGCCTCGGTGCGTCTCTCGCGGCGCGTGAATGCCGTGTCGCGACGCCATGGCATCGTGACGCGCAATATGAGCCGCTCGCTTTGGAACGGGCGCGAGGCCGAGAACATCCCTGTCGGTCACGTCACCAACGGCGTGCATCTCGCGACGTGGATGGCCAATCCCGTCATGAAGCTGCTGGATGACCACTTCGGACCGGCGTGGGGGCACAGCGGTGACCCGGCGCTCTGGGAACAGGTGCTCACGCTCGATGACGAAGCGCTGTGGTTCACGCATATGCGCCTCAAGCACACGCTCATGCGCCTCGTGCGCGAGGACGCGCGCAACGCGTTTGCGCGGCGGCAGCTCGAGGCCACGCAGCTCGTCGGCGCCGGCACGCTGCTCGACCCGAAGACGCTCACCATCGGCTTCGCGCGTCGCTTCGCCACCTACAAGCGCGCCGACCTCATCTTCCGCGATGTCGAACGCCTGCGGAAGCTCGTCACCAATGTGCAACGTCCGGTGCAGATCGTGTTCGCCGGCAAGGCGCACCCGGCCGACAATCCGGGCAAGCAGATTCTCCAGAACGTGTATCACTTCACACGCGATCCGCGGTTCGAAGGGCGCGTGGCGTTCGTGGAAGACTACGGTATGCACCTCGCGCACCTGCTCGTACAAGGCGTCGACCTGTGGATGAATCTTCCGCGCGTGCCGCTGGAAGCGTCGGGCACCAGTGGCATGAAGGCGGCGCTCAACGGCGTGCCGCAGATCTCCACGATCGATGGCTGGTGGGAAGAGGGCTACGAAGGCAACAACGGCTGGGCGATCACGCCGGAAGAAGACGACGAGGCGGGCGTGAGCACGTCGAACCGACTGTACGAGCTGCTCGAACAGGAAGTCGTGCCGCGCTACTACGACGTGGACCAGAACGACTTGCCACGTCGGTGGCTGGCCACGATGAAGCACTCCATTCGTGTCGCGGGCCAGCAGTTCACGGCGCGTCGCATGGTAGAGCAATACGCACGTGCCTATTATGCACCGGCAATCCTGGGCGACGCACTGCCCGACGATCCACCAATCGCGTGACGCCTGGACAATGACCGCCGCCGCCATGCCCACACCCAGCTTCGGGTCGCCCCTGATCCGGGCACCCGAGGGCGGGGCGCCGACAATTGTGCATCTCACGTCGGAGTACAGTCCGTTCGCTCGCACGGGTGGGCTGGCCGAGGCCGTGATGGGGTTGGCCAACTATCAGGTGAAGGGTGGTGCGAACGTGGTCGTGTTCGTGCCACTCTATCGCTCGGTGCGCGACCACGCCCCGGATCTCGCGCCGCTCGGCCGTCCCATCCAGGTCGAACTGGGGTTCCGCAGTGAGGAAGTCCGCTTCTTTCGTGAAGTGCAGCCGCCAACTGGCCCGAAGGTAGTGTTCGTGGACATCCCGTCGGCGTTTAGCCGCGCCGGGTTGTATGGCGAGGGCGGCCGCGACTATGCCGACAATGCGCGGCGCTTCGCGATGTTCTCGCGTGCCGTGCTCGATGGCATTCCGCGTCTGATTGCCGGTCCCGTGCTCGTACATGGACACGATTGGCACACGTCGCTGGCGCTGATGTACATGCGCACGTACGGCGGGCTCAGGGAGCGCTACGCCACCACGCCAACCGTGCTGTCGGTGCACAATGCCGGCTATCAAGGGCACTTCCCGGCGTCGATGCTGAACGACTGCGGTATCCCGCCCGAGGTGTACAACTTCCGGCATCTCGAGTGGTACGACCGCATCAACTTCCTGAAGGGCGGACTCACCTTCGCCGACATGGTCGTCACCGTGAGCCCCACACACGCGCAGGAGCTGCGTACGCCCGGCGGTGGCTTCGGACTGCAGGAAGTATTTCAGTGGCTTGGCAGCCGCTTCACCGGCGTCACGAACGGCATCGATCAAGTGTTGTGGAATCCGGCTACCGACGCTCAGATCACGTCGAACTACACGCGTGCCGATACGTCGAACAAGATCAAGTGTAAATCGGCGCTACAGCGTTCGTTCGGCCTGCCGCAACGCAAGCGCACACCGCTGTTCGGGCTCACCGGTCGCATGGTGATACAAAAAGGGCTCGACCTCATTCTGAATTCCCAGCTGATCTGGAATCTCGACGCGCAATTCGTCTTTCTGGGCGCCGGCGAAGCAAAGTATGAGCGCGCCCTCCTGGCGCTCGCGCGGGCGCGTCCGGAGCACGTGGGCGTGCAGCTCGACTTCACGGACCGTCTGGAGCACCGCCTGATGGCGGGTGCCGACATGTTCCTCATGCCGTCGCAGTACGAACCGTGCGGACTCACACAGATGCGCGCGCAGCGCTACGGCTCGCTGCCGATCGGGCGTCGCGTGGGTGGCATCGCCGACACGGTGCAGGACGATATCACCGGCTTCCTCTTCGACGAATTTCAGCCGGCAGCGCTCGATCGGGCGATTTCGCGTGCGCTGGCCCGCTTCGCCGACCGGAGCGCATGGGCGCCCCGCATGAGCGCCGCGATGAAACAGGATTTCGGATGGGAGCGCTCGGCCGAGCGCTACGCGCAAGTGTATCAGCGGGCGATCGAGATCGCCGACAGTCGACGCTGATGCACTCGGTCATCATTCACCATCATCTGTACCAGCCGCCGCGCGAAGATCCTTGGCTCGAAGTGGTACCGACCGAACCGTCGGCGGCACCCGACCACGATTGGAACGCGCGCATCAATCGCGAGTGCTACGCGCGACTCGCGATGGCCGAAGCACATTTGTGCGACCGGCGCGCCGCTGCTCGTGATCCCGATGCGCGCGCCGGTATTGCGCGCGTGGTGAATCTCTACGCGTGGTGTTCATTCGATGTCGGCGCAACGCTCTGCGAGTGGCTCGACGCCGAGGCGCCCGACACGATGCGGGCGATGCAGGAAGGCGACGCGGCCAGCGTGCGTCGGTGGGGACACGGCAACGCCATTGCCGCCCCGTATCATCACGTGATCCTCCCGTTGGCGTCACCGCGCGAGCGCACGACGGAGATCCGCTGGGGCATTCGCGATTTCCGCCGTCGGTTCCATCGGGAGCCGGAAGGGATCTGGTTGCCGGAATGCGCCGCCGATGAAGACACGCTCGATGCCGTCGCCAAGGAAGGAATCGCCTATACAATTCTGGCGCCGTATCAAGTGCGCGGGCACGATGGCAGCGGCATGCCGGTGCGTTGGCGCGGCGCGTCGGGTCGCACGCTCACCATCGTGCCCTACGACGGCTCGCTCGCCGGTGACGTGGCCTTTGGCGGATTGTTGCGAGACGCCCCGGCGCTGGCGCAGCGGCTCACGCCCTATCGCCACGCGAGCGACCAGCACACCGATCGGTGCACCACACTGGCCACCGATGGCGAGACGTTCGGACATCACCACAAGAGCGGCGACTCGACGCTCACCGAAGCGTTGTCGATGGTGGTGCAGCAGACGAGCTCCCGCGTGACGAACAGCGCGTCGTTGGTCGCGATGAATCCGCCCACCACCGACGTGCAACTGGTGTCGCCGAGCGCGTGGAGTTGCGCGCACGGCGTGGAGCGGTGGCGCAGCAACTGCGGTTGCCGTCTCGATGACAGCAAGCCGCCGGCGCAGCAATGGCGCGGACCGTTGCGCACCGCGATCGAGCGGCTCTCGAACCACTCGCACGAGGTGTTCGAGCGCGAAGGGCTTACGCTTTTCCGGGACGATCCGTGGGAGGTGCGCGATCGCTACGGCGATGTCGTGGCTCAGGACGGGGACGTGCTCGAGCAGTTTGTGAAGCGCGAACTGCGTGCCGATGCGTCTGCGCACCACGTGCAACGGGCGCGCGAATTGCTCGAGCTCGCGCGGGCTGCGATGCGGACGTTCACCTCATGCGCGTGGTTCTTCGACGAAGTCGATCGCATCGAAGTGCGGCAAGTCTTGCGCTATGCGGCGCGGTCGATCGAACTGTCCGGTCACGCGTCACGGCTGATGCCGGAGTTCGTGCAGTGGTTGGCACCCGCCACCAGCGGCGCGCCGAATGCCGGCAGCGCCAGCGAGCTGTTCGTGCGCGAAGCCATGCCGCACCGCGATGCGACCATCTGCGCGGCGGCAGGCGTCATCGCCTGTGCCGCTCACGGTATCGCCACGCCGCGCGTCGCCACGTTTGATGTCACCGTGAGGCCGCTTGCCGAGGCACCGGGTGCTCCGTGGAACGTCACCCTCGCGCATCGACGCACGGGCGCCGCGCGCTCGTTTGTGGGGCATGTGCACGGCACCGGCCCCGGCCTCACGGTCACCCTCTCCGCAGCCGAGGCCGAAATCGGGGGCACACACGACGTGCACGTGCACGAGTTTCCGGAATCGGTCGCGCGGCTGCTGCTTCGCCCGATGGCGCTCTCCGACGAAGCGCTGTGCGACGAGGCCACCCCGACGCGTTCTGCCTGATCGAGATCTCGATCTTGATCTTGGCGCGGTCGTTTACGGCGCCACGCTCCAACGCCACCGTAGACCTGCGTAGAACTGCCGCGCAAACGCAGGCGTCCACAGGTTCGGCTGCTGATCGAGCAGATTATTCACTCCCCCCGACACTTCGAGTTCGCGTGTGACCGCCAGCCGAAGTTGCGCATCCACCGACAGCAGCGCGCCCTGGCGTCCGATTACACCGCTCTCGGTGGAGAACGGCCCCGTGATCGGTGCACCACTCGGAATACCGACCAGCGGCGCGTTGCCGGTATAGCGCACCGAGGCGTCGGTCGAGAATCCCTCGCGAACCGCCCACTCGCGCGCCACGCGAAGTCGCGCTGTGTGCGACGCACGCCGACTGAGAGGGAGTCCCGAGTTGAGATCGCGGGCACGGAGGAAGTCGTATCCCACCGTGACCTCGGTGCCACCGGCGTTCACGCGCGCATTGGCTTCCACGCCCTGCGTGCGGGCGCGCGACACGTTCACGTAACGGTACGCCTGAAATCCCGCGGCGTTGTCGCCCTCGTAGCGCCAGTCCACGAGGCCGGACACATCGTTGCGGTAGCCCTCCACGTCGAACGAGAGCGACGTACGCGGCGCCCACGTGCCACCCACGCTGGTGCTCCACGACGACTCCGGAAGCAGATCGGGGTTTCCCGCGAGCGTGTATCCACCGGCCGGATTCGTGAACGTGTACCGAATTTCCTTGAAGCCCGGCGCGCGGAATCCACGTGCCACGTTGCTGCGCAGTCGTACGCGCGACGATGTCTGCCAAGCCAAGCCGAACGACGGATTGGTGCTGCTGCCCCAGAGCGTGCTACTGGTGTGTCGCGCCCCGGCCGTCATCAGTACGTTGCCGAGTGTCCACGAATCACGAGCAAACACTTCGGTGACCTGCTCGTCGGCGCTGTCGCCGGTCACTTTCCTGGGCGCCACCAGCGAGCGATTCGAGCGCTGCGCGCCCACGTCGATCGCGTGCGCGCCGACCACGCGCGTGTACGACAACAGGTAGCGTCCTTGACGCTCACGCTGTTCAAGTGAATCGGCCGAGCCTTTGATGGGCAGCAGTCCACGCGATTGCCGGTACTGATACACGAAGCGCTGCTCGAAGGCGCGCGCGCGGATGTTGCCACCCAGCAGCGGACCGCGCACTTCGGCAAACCCCTGCCCGCCCCGATTGTCGATGAAGCCGTTGAACGCGGCATCCACCGGAAAACGCTGACGCTCCTGCGAGCCCTGCATGTCGAGTCGCAGCGCCCATTTGTCGGTCAGCGCATACCGAAAGTCGGAGCGCACATCATAGATGCGATTGAACGTCGACCCGATCGCGTTGTATCCGGTCACGCGGTCGGACTGACGCCATCCGCCATTCACCCGGTAGCCAAGCTTTCCCACCGTCTGACTCACGCCAAGTGACGACTCCTGACGTCCGAGTCCGCCTTCACGGGCGAGCGCATCGATCGTGAGCAGCTCGGTGGGTGCCGCTTGCACGATGTTGATCACGCCACCCAACGCATCGCTGCCGAACTCCACGCTCGCCGGCCCCTTCGTGACCTCGATGCGCTCGGTGGCGATCGTGCTCAGACGTCCGATATCCCGGCTTTGGATGAGGGCGCCCGCCACCGGTTCACCATCCACCAGCACCAGCACGCGCGAGTCGTCGAAGCCGCGAATGGAGATGGACGTTTTCGATGGAGGCGCGGGAAGCTCCTGCAATCCCGGCAGCTGACGCAGCAGCTGATTCGCCGATACCGCCGCGACGGCGTCGATTTCCTCTCGGCCGATCACCGTGACACTGCGTGGTGATTCGCTGGCGCGGATCACGCGCTGCCCCATGGTGGTGGTGAACACCGGCAGCACGGTGGCGAGCGCCACCAGTCGCACGACGGGCGTGGTGCCGGCCACCACGGTGCGCAACGCGGCGAAGCCCAACGCACGCACCACCATCGAATCGCCCACAACGGCGGCTATGCGAAAGCCGCCGCGTTCATCCGTGCGAACACGGATACCCGTACGCAACACGCGCACCTCGGCCGACAACACCGGCGCGCCATCCGCCTTGCCGATGACGGTACCCGACACGGTGCCCTGCACGGCGATCGCGGTCTGCGCGCGAGCCGGTCCGCCAGACACGACGGCCAGCATCAGCGCGAACAACAGGGGCATCGATCGACCAGACATCGTAGAGCGCCAGCCTTCCGTCATCGAATACGCGCGTATCGAATCGTCGGGAAGCCCGCCACACCGGTGTTGCTGTAGTAATCGGTGATCTGAAGCTTGTACACGCGCGTTCCGGACCTCACGAGGTACGTATTGAACGCGGCATGCAGTCGTTCATTGCCCTGCAGGTTGTAGCGGAACGGCGCGCTCTTGTCGAGCACCGAGTTCGGGATCACACCCACCAGCGTGGACAGGAACGTCGCGAACTGTGGCGCGTCGCTGGCGATCGTGGCGTTGGCGAATGCCGGTGACGCGGGGCCCGGATACGTGCCCGCATTACATGCCACGTTTGGCACGAGCGACAGCTGATCCGCCGCCGGACTGAACTCGAAGTCCCAGTTGCAGCCAGCGCCGGTCACGACCGCGTTCGTGGCGAGGCTGATTTGACGCACGCCATTTGCCGGAGCGATTGCCAGCGTCCGCACCGCGCCGAGCGTGCTGCCGGTCTGCAAGCGCGACTCGAGATACAGCGTGTCGACGGCAAACATGGGCGTAAACTTGATGCGCGTGGCGCGGAACACGGCGAAGCTCCCGTTCGACAGACGGAGCTTCCAATAGTTTGCCGGGTTGGCCGTGGGAATACCGCTCAGGTTCAGATAGCCCTGCTTGTTCTCGGTCAGCCGATCGGTCTGGAACTGATCGTCGACGGGAATCTGCGCCGCCCGAACGGCGTCGAAAGCGGCGAGCGTGGCGGCCGGCGTAAACGCCAGCACCTGCGCGTCGCTGGCCGTCTTGTTGTTGTCGACCGCGAAGCCGAGAACGTTCTTGCTGGTGGCGCCACCAACGGCCGGCGAGTTCAGGCGCACTTCGAAGCGGCGGAAGGCCAGATCCCAATCGCCAGTGCGCGGCACCAGCGCCCCCGACGCAAAGCTGAAGTACACGAGCGTGTCCGTGCTGCTCGCATTGAGCGGGCCGAACGAGACCACTTGGTTGATGGCCGGCTCCGGCGTGCCGGTACCGGGACCCGTGGCAGCCGACTCGCCTTCGCAGGCGCCAAGCACGGCGAGGGAAGCGACGGACAACAGCGACCGCATCATGATCGACTTCATATAGTGAGCGCAGCAGAGATTTTATGGAGTAGGCAGCACCGGCGGATACCGCTCGCCCGTGCGCGAACGTGGAGAGTACCCACCTGCACTTCACCGCTGCATTCGTATTTCTATCAAGGCGAGCGTAGGGGAATCCCTCTGCTATGGGACCGACTGCCCGCGCACGGCGGACAGCGGCGCGGTCGGGGTAAGCATCGACCCGGGCACCGCGGCTTCACGCGAGTGCGCCGAGTCGAGCGGCGGACCGAGGAACGGCTCGCACACCCCTTCGGCGGTCTCGCGGATGAGCTGATCGACCACGGCGCGGAGATCACCCGTTTTGGCGTACGTCGCCAGCTGCCGCTGCGCACTCGACCCTTCGTCGAGGATGCGGAACGCGTACTCGACTTCCTTCCGGGTGCCGAGCTCGTCGAGCACGTCGTCGAGGAACCACTCCACCAGCTCGCGAATGAGCACCGGCGCCGGCAGCTCTTCTTTCTTGCCGAAGTCGATCAGCTTGCCGCCGAGACCCCAGCGTACCGCACGCCACTTGTTTTCTTCGATGAGATCCTGGGCATACACGCGGAACGTCATGTTGTCGCGACGCAGCTTCCACATCTTGGCCACGACGGCCTGCAGGATGGCGGCGATACACACGGCCTCGTCCACCTTCGTGTTCACATCGCAGGCGCGGAACTCGAGCGTCGGGTAGATGTGGTGCGGACGCACATCCCACCAGATCTTCGATCCGTCGGGGATACTGCGGGTCTTTACGAGCGTGTCCACGAGATCGGCGTAGTCCCCCCATCCATTCAGGATGCGCGGGACACCGGTACGCGGGAAATTCTTGAACACGATGCTGCGGTAGGAATGCAGACCCGTGTTGCGCCCAAACCAGAAGGGCGACGATGTGGACAAGCACAAAATGTGAGGCAGGATATAACGCGCGGCATTGAGGCAGTCGATGCGGAATTCCGGATCTTCAATGCCCACATGCACATGCGTTCCGAAGATGAGCAGGCGGTGCGCCAAGTCCTGCAGCTCCGCCTTCACGCCGAGGTATCGCTCCTTGGGCGTCATCTCCTGGTTCATCCAGTTGGAGAAGGGGTGCGTGCCGGCCGAGGCGATGGTCAGACCATGCTGGCCGGCCGCGTTGATCACCAGTCGACGCAGGTTCACCAGCTCCGAGCGCAGTTCCGCGATCGAGGAACACACCTTTGTGCCGATCTCCACCTGACACTGGTGGAGTTCCGCTTTGACGTCTGCCAGCTGCGCGTCATTACTCGACACCAGCGCATCGAACCCCGGCGTGAGGTCACGCGTGACAGGGTCGATGATCTGATACTCTTCCTCGATTCCGACGGTCAGGCTCGGTGCTCGCATTCAACCCCCCACGCCCACACGGGACGTACTGTTCGCGGTGGACCAATCCATAGCGGCCAGTATGAAGCCGCCGAACAGATGTCGGGAATGCGGATCCGCCATCTCGAGAACTTCCGGATGCCATTGCACCCCGACCAGGAACGCCTCGTTGTCGCCTTCGATGGCCTCGATCAAACCATCGTCGGCGGTGGCCGACACCATCAGGTTCTGCCCCAGCTGCTTGATCCCCTGATGATGCATGCTGTTCACCGGCGACCGTGTGGATTCAAGCAAGCGTGACAACTTTGTGTCCGCGACGACGACGACCTCGTGCGCGAGGTGATCCCGTTCGAAGCCGGCGGTCGGAAAAAAGTCATGCTTGTGGAAAGCAGGATTTTGTGATGCGAGGTCCTGCCAGAGTGTACCGCCCGACGCCACGTTGATGACCTGCAGGCCACGGCACAGGCCGAGCACCGGCTTGCCGTCTTCGATCGCCCAGCGGACCAGCTGCAGCTCCACGCGGTCACGCGCCGGGTCGAGATTGCCGCATTCCTTGCGGATCGATTCGCCGTATTCGGCGGGACTGATATCGACGCCGCCGGGAATCAGCAGGCCGTCGAGTCGTTCATAGATCTCGCGCACGGTGAGCAGATCGTCGTCGAGCAGCGGGATCATCCAGGGCACGGCACCGACCAGAGTGGCGGCCAAGAAGTAGCGCTGATTCATCACCCACGACGAGGGCAGCCCCGGTGGGATGCCATCGATCGAGTGCAGCGTTTGCGTGGTGAGCCCGATAACCGGGCGCTTGAATGACGACATCAGCGTTGTTCGACGAGAAAAGTAGGAACGTTCGAGCCACCGCCGGCGGTGACATTGAGCAGAGGATCGGTCGCAATGCGGGTGAGACAACCGGACATTGTAACGCCGTCAGCCAGAAAAGGAGCAGTGTCGAGCATACGGTCGCCAAGATGGAGCGAGCCGTCGGTCCAATCCGGCCACAATTCGCTGGGTACCTCCACCCGCTCCTGCACGATATACGGCTCGGCAAGGGCTGTCCGAATGGCCACTTCCCACTCGGCATCGTTCACCGTCCACCCCAGCACAATCCCTTTACCGCCGTACTCGTCGTTCGGCTTGAGCACGAGTGTGGAGCGGTTGGCGGCGGTGAATTCGAGGAGATCGACCTGACTGGCGCCATACTGCGTGTGTCGCGCCTCCACCACACGTGTCCACGGAATATGCGCCGCGACGGCCGCCCGTTCGTCGCTGGTCAGCAGCACCGCCTGCCGTTCGTCACTTAACACGGCAAGTGAGGCCTTCTTATGTAAAACCTTACAGCGGAACGGGTTCACCATGCACACCGCACCCTCTCGTACAGCTTGAATCACCGGTGAATTGAGCCCTTCCCGGGTAACCAGCTCGTCGATCAGGACGCGCTTGTAAATCAGCGTGACGTGCTTTCCGCCGATCGTCAGCCTGCCGTTCGTGTACTCGGCATCGCGCGGATCGCCGATGAACGCGTCGATCCCCATGGCCTTGAACTCGCGCGCGAAGAGCACGAACTCGCTGCGCGTGGGCACTTCCTTCCAATCGAGAATGACGATCGTGGGCGCCTCGCGCACGCCGCGCCAACGGTAAAAGGCGTTGAGCAGCGAGTGCACGACCGACGGCGCGGCCGGCAGCGGCACCGCGATATGCGTACGGCTGAACTCGTGCATGACCGGCAACGCCAGGAAAGCACGCGACAAGGCGTCATTGTAGGCCGCACCCGCCGGAGTCTCCGCGTTGTACTCGGTGAACTTGAGCCCGCCCTCCCCTTCCGCAAAGAATGCATCGAGACGGGAGGTCGGACTGGCGACACCGAAGCCCGGGTCGGCGTGGATCAACTGCTCTTCCCACGCCGTCAGGCCGAACTGTGCGCGTAAGGCCGAGTTCGCCATCGCGGCCACGCGGACCTTTTCGAGGGCGGAGCCCACCAAGGCGCAGGCGCGGGCGAGCTGCTTGTACTGCCCGACACTAAGGAACCGCGGACGCAACACGCTACACAGCGGGCGCTCCCCAAAGAAGAGCCCGTCGTGCCGCAGCTGCCGGTCCAGCACCTCCGCGCTCGCCTGCGCGATACCGGGTTCCTGCAACACGTCGTGGTACCGCGCAATCGCCGATGTGGACATAAAGCATGAGTAAAATTTGTGACTAAAGACGGAGCCCGCGTGTACACCCCTCTCCCTACTCCCGACTCCCTACCCCCTACTTCTCTCCAATCGCGACACCCGTCGGCCTCACCCTTGGCTCCGTCGCCAGCTTGATCGCCAAGTCCGCCATATGCTCCACCACCCACTCGAAGTAGGTCGGCGTGAGCGAATGGATATCCATGTCCGGAGCCGGGTTCATGAAGTCGATGGCGTATGGAATTCCATCCTTCACGGCAAACTCGACCGTGTTCATGTCGTAGCCGAGTGCGTTGCAGAGCGTGAGCGAGTCCTTGATGCAGCGCGCCTCGAGCTCCTTACCCAGATAGCCCGGGTCGGGGATATAGCGGCGTTCGCCGGGGTCGTAGGGCATCGGCAGGACTTCCTCGCGGCCCAGTGCCATGCAGCGCACGTAGGCGTCCCATTTGATGAACTCCTGCACCACCATCGTGAGCAATCCACTGTTGTTGTAGTGGTGGATCAGCTCCTCCATGGACTCGCAGATATACACATCGCGCCAGCCGCCACCGTGCGCGTCCTTGAGCACACACGGAAACCCGATGTACTCGGCAACCCCCTTCCAGTCGAGGGGATGGGCCAGATTGCGCAACGACTCGGTGTGGGAGATGCCGGGGATGTAGTCCCGATTTGCCAGGACCATCGTTTTCGGGTGCACAACGCCGTTCTGGATGGCCACGGTGGCGTCGTAGAACTTGTCGTCGGCCGACCACATGAACGGGTTGTTGACGACCGTCGTCCCCATGCGGGTCGCGTGCTTGAGGAAGGTGCGGTAAAACCCGACCTCATGCGAGATACGGTCGATGATCAGCGTATACGGGACGTCCTGCCCCATCCGGGTCGCATCGAGCTTGATGTAGTCCGCACTGACACCGGACTGCCGGCGCGCCACTGCGTCGAGAAAGGCGGGAGGAAACGACCATTCCCGACCGACCAGCAATCCGATCCGTGGTTCCATCGACACGTCTGTACTCCTGATAAGGTGCGCGTGATCACGGTGCGCGTAATCACGGGAGAATGCGCCAACGCGAGCGGATACGCCATGGCCCCGTGTGTTTCGTACTCTGCACGGCCGGGCTCGCCGATTGAGCACGAAAACCAACCAAGCATATGTGTTAGCAAACAACAAAAAAGCAGCTTTGTGACAAGGCGATGTGTGGATAAACACCCTCATGCAGCCGCAAAGCGGCATGGGATCACAGGACTACTTTTCCACAAGATCGGCGGGGCGATCTTTCGGTCCAATGAGGACTTACCGGGTTATCCACACACCTTTCAACGTGTATCCACAACTAGATCAACAACTTAGCAACTTCCAGTCGTATTGCGCGGGCACGCGGATCGTCATAACATCACCGCTCACCGCTGATCCGACGCATGTCCAAAATGCGGTGCTCACGTTTCTGCCTTTCTTGGAAAACGCTCATGCACGTTGTCTCCTGCAGCGCCCCACTCGGCACCATCTATCCGGCTCCCGTCACATCCCTGCCTATCCACAATGGGATGGAAAGTGACCGGATCACCGCGTTTTGGAGCAGCGACGACCAGTACCTGGTCTGCGTCGAGAGCGCTGCCGGTACCACCTGGTACCGCATCGAGACGGAAGTTGCCGAGCCAGCGTCGGACGAGGCGACGCGTCTCGCCATTGGGGCCATGATGTCCGACATCCTCCCACTTGGGGCGGGGCGGATCGCCTTCCCAGTGGGCAGCAGCGGACGTCGTGTGTATCGCGTGTGGCGCGCCTCCAAAAGCGCCTCCGAGGGCGCAGCGAAGGGCGGACGGACTAGAATCCTGGGAGTTCTAGCTGGGCGGTCACGCCGCCTGCCAGCGTAGCGCCGGCAGCTTGAAGCCACGCCAGCAATACGTCCTGTCCATGATCGCCAGCCATGGCGGAGCGCGCCGCGCTCAGGTGCAGCTTGAACTCGCCCGAGACATCGGGCAGAGTGCGCCGCAGCACGGCCACGGTGAGGAGCTCGGTCGCGTCGGCGAGATGACGGATCGCGAACTCCGTCATACGGGCGCGCAGCGCCGCCGTGTTGAGGAGCGGGCCTTCGCCCGGTACTTCATGATCGGCCCGACGCTCACGGAAGGCCGCCAGGCGACTCCGCGTGGCGGACAGCCTTGGCAACTCCTCGGCGGCGTGATCGGCGTGCGCGGCCACGGGGGCACCCATCAGACCCAACCAGGCGATCCAGAGCGTGCCGCGGGCGTATGCCTCCCATGGCTCGTGTTCGAGGCGGAGCGCCGCCTGGTGCACGGTCTCGGTGACGTGATTGCGGACCTCCCACCAGCGCATATACGCCTCGGTCTGTCGCGACACGAGAGCCAGGGCGCCAATCTTGAGCGCCCACTTGACCGCCGATTCGCCATCGTCGGTGGGCGGCCGGAGCGCCGCGGAGCAGCGGAAGGCCCGAGCCGCGCCAAGGGCCAACACGGCTTGGGCGAGATCGCGACCGGCACCAGGGGCCGGCTGCAGCGCCGCGTCCAGCTGGCTGAGGGCCGCCAGCTCGTACGCCGTGCCGAGAAGCGCGAGTCCGTCGGCAATCGGTTCGCCCAGTCCATCACCCGGGCGCAGGGCGGCCGCGTCAGCCCGCTCCAGCAGCAGCGCACGCCGCTCGCTCGGAATCGCGGCGACGGCCCAGTGATCGTCGAGGGTGATTCTGGCGAGCTCCGCCAGATCCCTCGCCGTAACGTCTCGTTCAGCTACCGGGGTGAGGACGTGCATCCATCCTCCTGCAGGGGAGAGCTCGAACCGTACCCTGTCCGACACCCGACGTGGTGTTGGAACAGGCCTCAGACATCTGATCGAAGCACCCGTCGGCGACGACCGGGTCACCGATCAAGACCGTTGTGCTCCGCGCCGACGACGCTTTAGGCGCCTGTTCGGCATCGGGATAAGGCCGAACCACGAAGCATCTGCAGTAAGCAACGCCATAGCATGCGGTTGACCCCGCCTGCACCGCATCGTCATCACTGTCGCATTTATGTAACAGCTCTGTCTCTGTCAAGAGCAAACTCGGGTGAAACCCGCGCAAACTACTGACAGAAGGCACTTTCCGGAGATTTTACGTGGGTTTTGAGTCATCGCAGGTGGCGCGGCGCCGTTTGGCCGCTCTGGCGTCGAGCAACGGGCGCGTGCAAGAAGCGCTCTCAGCGTCAGCTTTTCCGGGGTTCTGGGGTAGCTCGTGTCACCAGGAATCGAGCCAGGATCGGCAAGTACCGCTGAGCTCGACCCCCGCCCACGGTGGCGCCTTGGTTCGTCATCTCGATGACCTCGCGCACGACATCGTGGCCATCCCGGGGGCCGGTGGTGCCCTTCTTGCGGCTTATGCGGCGCAGGCCCGCGCGCTTTCGATGGTCGTCGAAGCCGCCAAGCGGGCCGGCAGTTCACCACTTCCCGCCTCCGTCCTCATGGCCGCTCAAGACGCGCTTTTGGCTCCCTCGCCCCTGCCGGGGCTGGTGATCGGGTGACGACGTTCCCGCTGCGCGCGCTCGTCGCCGCGGCGGTATTGGTCACGGTCGCCAACACGCACGACCTCCAAGCGCAGTCTGGAGGAGCCGTTGTGCTCTTTCGCGCCGGTCGCGCCCTCGCCCTGCACGGAAAAGTCGATTCCGCTCTTCGCTCGCTCGAGCAAGCGAGCTCCTCCGCACGTTCCTCCGGGGACCTCGCCACCGAGCAAGCCACCAGGCGCGGCCGCGCCAATCTCTGGATGCTGCGCGGCTGCGCCGACAGCGCCACCCGGATTCTCCGCGAGGCCGTCAGCGACGCACCTCCGGGCGATCGGTCCAGCGCCGACGCCCTGGTGCGTCTGCTGGCGTCCCGGAAGGCGGTCGCGGAGGCCCGCAGCGTGTTGGTGAAGGCCTACAGAGACGTCCCGGCGGTCGGCAGCAGCATCACCCGAGAGAGTGTCACGTTCCTGCAAGGTATGGCCAGTGTGGAACTGGCCGGCGGCCAAGAAGCTGCCACGCTGGCTACGCTGACCTCTGCCCTCGCCATCGCGGTCCGCCTGCATGAAGGCGACGTGAAGGATCGAAGCAAACATGCCGTCGGCGAGATCACCGACGAAAACGCCTGGCTGATGTTCGACCTCGCGCAGCTGCGACGGACCGCCAAAAGTCCGTCGATTCACTCGCCGCGGGAGCACGCCCGCATCATGGGCAGCCTCGTGAAAGCCTGGCCCACGCTCGACGTGCTCCCCGACGACGGCTTCCCGATCACCCGCTTCGCCGATCGACTGGTAATGCGAGCCGCGTTGTGCGCCGCCGATGGCAGTGCGTGTCCTGTTCCAATCGTGGCCAAGGGGTGCCCGTAGTCGGCTGGCATCGTAGGAACAGATCGCACAGAGAGAAAGAGAAAAAGAAAAAAGAGTGAAGGACTTTCTCCTTTTCTCCTTTTCTCCTTTTCTCTTTCTCTTTCTCTCTTTCTCTCTTTCTCTCTGTGTCATCTGTTCTGCGGCCGATGTGTCGCCGCCGATCAGTTGATCCCCTTCACCTCGACTTTCTTCTCGGCCTTCGGATCCTCGAGCGTTTCCAGCACTTCACGCCACGAGAACTTCTTGCCGTTGCCGAGGACCCAGTAGTTCATCCACGCCATCTCGGCCGTGCTCTTCACGAGCCGGTTGCGCGCATCGGGAATGCCATGTGAGGCGCCGGGGTACATGAACAGCTCCGTCGGCACGCCCACGCGCTTGAGGCCCATGTGCAGCTCCACGCTCTGCGGGCTCGGCACGCGCGGATCGCCCTCTACCACGTGAATCATGGTGGGAGTCTTGGCGTTGCGGATGTACTTGATCGGCGACTGCTTCCAGTATGCGTCGAAGTCGTCATAGGGCAACTTGTTGCCGAGGTAGTACTGACGGTTCCGCTGCACGTCGCTCTGCGCGTACATCGAGATCCAGTTCGACGTGCCGGCGCCGCTCGAGATGCCCTTGAAACGATCGGTATGCGTCAGGATCCAGTTGCTCCAGTGGCCACCGGCGCTCCAGCCCAGCACACCCATTTTGGTCTCGTCCACGAGGCCCTGCGCGATGAGGGCATCGACGCCGGTCATGATGTCGTTGTAGCCCGGCTCGAAGTAGTTGCCGACGATGCCGTTCTTGTGCGCCTCGCCGTAGTTCGTGGAGCCGCGGTAGTTGGGCATCAGCACCGCCCAGCCCTGCCCCGCATACACCTGCGCACCGTAGCCGCCGTTGAACGACAGCTGATCGGCCGCCGCCGGGCCGCCGTGAATGGCGACGATGAGCGGATACTTCTTGCCGGGCTGGTAGCCGACCGGCTTGAGCAGCACGCCTCCCACCTTCTTGCCGTCCTTGGACGTCCAAGTGACTTCGGTCTCCTCGCCGAGCGCGAGCTGGTCGCGCACCCAGGGGTTAGGATCGGTGAGCTGCGTCCACGAGCTGCGTGACGCCAACGCCGACAGCGACGCGACCGTGAACATGGTCGGCGGCGTGGTCGGATCCTGATACGACACCATCAGCCGCTTGGTGGCCTCATCCTGCGTCACCGAGATCACGCCCTTCACGTCGGTGACCGCTTTCACCGTGCCCGACGCCACGTCGAGCGCGAACAGCTGCTGCGTGGCCTTGAAGCCCTCGTTGAAATAGATCGTCCGGCCGTCGGCCGACCACCAGTCGGCACTCACGTCGCCGTCGAGATCACCGATCTTCCGGAGGGCCGCGCCCTTGGCGTCGGTCGCGCGCACGTACACGCGACGGTTCTTCATGTTGTACGCCGTCATGTCGTTGGACGCCGAGAACGCGATCGTGCGCGAGTCGGGTGAGAAGGACAGGCCCGACTCCGACGACTCTTCGTTCTTCGTGAGGCGCTCGATGCTGCCATCGCGCGTATCGAGGAGGAACTGATCGGCGTAGATCCCCTGCTCGGTGATATTGCGCTTGTAACGGTCGTTGGGCACGGCGGTGAAGCCTACCCACTTGCTATTGGGCGCGATCACGAAGGCGGTGACGGCCAGCGACGTGTCGCGCGTAACGCGCGTGGTCGCGCGCGATGCCGACGCGAGGTCGACCATCCAGAGCGAGTTGACCGACGTCGCCGCGTTGCGGACCGCCACTGTGAACTTCTTCTCCACCCGCGCCTTCTCGTCGGCGTCGACGGTGTCGGCCGTGATGAAATACAGGCGACGGGAATCGGGAGCCAGCTCCCAGCTGCCCACACCGGTGGGGTGTTTCGTGAGCTGCGTGGCCGTGAGTGAATCGAGCGACGTTCCGCGGTCGAGCGATGCCATGGCGAGGGCATGGAGCTGCTCCTCGCTGGCCTTGCCGCTTCGATACACCAGCCACTGACCGTCCTTGCTGAAGGCGAAGGTGCTCACGCCTTCCTTCGCATTCGTGATGCGACGCGCTTCGCCACCATCGGCGCGCATGAGGAAGAGCTGTTGCTTTGCTTCGCCCGCCGCGCCTTCGCGGTTCGACGAGAACACGAACCAGCCGCCGGCGGGCGCCCAGCGCGGCGAGGATTCGTTCTTGTCCTTGGTGAAGGTGAGCTGCCGGGTGCTTTCGAGACCGCGGTCGGTGCGCACCAGGTAGATGTCGCTCTGGGTCGTCGCCTCTTTCCAGTCGGGCGTCGTGAGCGCGTACAGCATCTGGTTGCCATCGGGCGAGATGGCCGAACCGGCCACTGAGCGAAGGCGCTGCGCGTCCACCCAGGCCATCGGCCGTTTCGCCTGTGCCCAAAGCGGGGAGGCAGACAAAACCAGCAGGATGCCGCCTGCCGCCAGCCGCGCGGCAGAGGGGACGAGCGATCGGTAGGGCACGGGACGCATGGGCAGCCTCGGAACGGAAGGGAAACACCGGGAGTCGGCGGATCTTGCACCCGGGGCCGCAGACTAGCAACGTCCTCGGATGAGTTCATCATCCCTAATACGTCGCAGCGGTACCACCGCTGCACTCCTGCTGCTCAACGCGATGCCGGCCGCCGCACCAAGCGCTTCGGCGCAGCGCGCTGTCGGGCAAAGCGCTCTCGCGCAGCGCCCCGCTTACGACCCCACCCTGTTCAGCGACGGGTCGAAAACGAATCGCGCCTTCAAGTCGCTGCGCTGGCGTAACGTGGGCCCTTCGCGCGGCGGCCGCGCGACGGCCGTGACGGCCGATCCCACCAAGCCACTGGTCTTCTATTTCGGCGCCGCCAACGGCGGTGTCTGGAAAACGACCAACGCCGGCCAGTCGTGGGACAACATTACCGATGGCAAATCCGACATCTCGTCGGTGGGGGCGATCACCGTGGCCCCGAGCGACGCCAACGTGATCTGGGTCGGCACCGGCGAAGGCAAGCCGCGTGAAGACCTCACCTACGGAACGGGCGTGTATCGCTCCACCGACGGTGGGCAGACCTGGACGTCGCGCGGTCTCGCCAATGCCCAGCAGATCACGTCGCTGCGTGTCCACCCCACCAATCCCGATGTCGCGTTCGTGACGTCGCTCGGTCACGCGTTCGGCCCGTCGCCGGATCGCGGGGTGTTCCGCACCACCGACGGTGGCGCCACGTGGAAGAAAGTGCTGTTCCTGAACGACAGCACCGGCGCCGCCGATCTGTCGATCGACGTGAACAACCCGCGCATCGTGTATGCCTCCATGTGGAAGTTCCAGCGCTCGCCGTGGGGCATGGACGCCGGCGCCGGTCGCAGCGGCCTCTGGAAGAGCACCGACGGCGGTGACACGTGGACCGAACTCACCTTCAATCCGGGTATGCCGAAGGGGTTGATCGGAAAGATCGGTGTGGCCGTCTCTCCCGCGAATTCGCAGCGCGTGTACGCCAACGTCGAAGCGCAGGACTCACTGGGCGGTGTGTTTCGCTCCGACGACGCCGGCGCCACCTGGTCGCGCACCAGCGGCGATCAGAAATTCGTGGTGCGGCCATTCTACTACATGAGCGTCACGGCTGATCCGGTGAACGAAAACACCGTGTATGTCATGAATCTCACGGTACATCGCTCCATCGACGGCGGACGCACGTTCACGCCGATCCGCGTGCCGCATGGCGACACACACATCATGTGGGTCGATCCGAAGGATCCGAATCGTCTCATCAACGGCAACGATGGCGGCGCCACGATCTCGTTGGACGGCGGCCGCACGTGGAGCACACAGGGCAATCAGCCCACGTCGCAGTTCTATCATGTGACCACCGACAATCAGCAGCCGTATCGCATTTATGGGGCGCAGCAGGACAACAGTACGGTGTCGATCGCCAGCCGCTCCGACAACGGATTCATCGGTGAGCGTGACTGGTTCCCCGTGGCCGGTTGCGAGAATGCATACATCGCGATCGATCCGAAGAATACCGACGTCACGTTCGGCGGCTGCTACATGGGCCAGCTTACGCGCCACGACAAGAAGACCAATACCCGTCGCGACGTGTCGGTGTGGCTTGGCAACTACGATGGCATCGCCGTGAAAGATGTGCCGCAGCGATTCCAATGGACCTTCCCGATCCATTTCTCCCCGCACGATCCGACCACGCTCTACACCGCGTCACAGTACGTATGGCGCTCGAAGAATCAGGGGGCGTCGTGGGACAAGATCTCCGGTGACCTCACGCTCGCCGACACCAATACCATGGGACGCAGCGGAGGTCCGGTGAGTGGTGACATGACCGGTACCGAGTGGTATGCCACGATCTTCGCTCTTGCGGAATCGCCGGTGAAGGCCGGCGTGCTCTGGACCGGCAGCGACGACGGCCTTGTGCACATCTCCACCGACAATGGTACGACCTGGAAGAACGTGTCGCCCAAGGCCTTCGGAAAGTTCACGCGCGTATCCATCATCGAGGCCTCGCCGTTCGATGCCGGTACCGCATATCTCGCAGCCAACCGCTATCAGCAGGACGACTTCACGCCGTACCTCTTCAAGACCACCGACTACGGCGCGACGTGGGCGCGGATCGACGCCGGCATTCCCGTGGGTGCGTATACGCGTGCCATCCGCAGCGACGTGAAGCGTAAAGGGCTGCTCTTCGCCGGCACAGAAACCGGTATCTACACGTCGTTCAACGACGGCGTGAACTGGGAGCCGCTGCAGCTCAATCTGCCGCGCGTGAGTATTCGCGACGTGCGTGTGCATGACAACGATCTCATTGTCGCCACGCACGGTCGCGCCTTCTGGTCGATCGATGACATTTCTCCCCTGCGCGCACTGGGCGACTCGATCACCACGAAGGCCACGCATCTGTTCACGCCGGCTCCGGCGATCCGCTGGGCAAGCGGTGGCGGACGTGGCGCCGGCGCCGGCGCCAATCCGTCGTTCGGCCTCACGGTGGACTACTGGCTCGAGACCAAGCCAGCGTCACCGATCACCGTGCAATTTCTCGAGTCGAACGGCGCCGTAATCCGCACCTTCGCCAGCGATGCCCCGGGCAAGAAGGACAGCACCGGCAACGTGCAGGCCGATTCGGCCGCGAACGCCGCGCGTGCATTGCAGAACGTGATGCAGCTCGCGTACGCACCAGCCGACTCCGTGGTACACGCGCGCGCCGGCGCGAACCGCTTCGTATGGAATCTCATGTACACGGGCCCGAAGCGCATCCCGGGCTCGATCAACGATGACGGCTCGTACGAAGGCCCGATGACGGTGCCGGGTGACTATACGGTGCGACTGATCGTAGGCAAGGATACCCTGTCCCGTGGCTTCACCGTGCGCGCCGATCCGCGTGTGCAACTCGCGGCGGCCGAATACACAGCGCAGTTCGACGCGGCCACGGCGGTGGGTGCGCGCATCACCAGCATTACCGAAGCGGTCGCGCGTATGCAGGACCTGCAGCAGCAGCTCGATCAGCGTTCGCGTCAGTCCAGTTCGCAGGCGTATGCCGACTCGGTGAAGACGATGGCCACCGCGCTGCGCAAGAAGCTGGAAGAGGTACGTGCCGAAGTGTACGAGGTGTACACCAAGGCCGATCAGGCCACGCTCAACTATCCGATCAAGTTGTACCAGATGTTCGTGACGCTGAACAGTCAGGTGAACGAAGGCACCAATCCGCCCACCCGCCAGCACGGCGAAATTCTCACCGATCTCTCCACGAAGCTGAACGTACAGCTGAACACCCTGCAGAAGCTGGAAGAGAATGACCTGCAGCAGTTCAACGCGCTGCTCACGCGACTGGGAGTTCCCAACGTGTTCGTGGCTCCTAAGAAACCGATTGGATGATCGCTTCAGCCGCCCGAGCGGAGCCGCAGTTTCTGCGCCCGCTCGAGCGCCTGGAGGTATCGCTTCTCGCTGTGCTTGTCGCGGCCTTTGTGTTTCACGTCGACGCCGGCCATGATCGCGAGCCCGCTGATGCGCAGCACCGGCGCGTTGGGATCTTCGGTGGCTTCGGCGCCGCGCACGGAGAAGCCGCCCATGACGGCCATGCCCGTCACCTCGACGCGCACACCGGTCGGCACGAAGATCTCGACACCACCCCAGAACGTGAAGATCTCGATTTCCGTGACCCCGGCTCCGAGCTTCGCCTCGCGCAAGTCGAGCTGACCACCGCCCATAACGGCGACCACGCGCAAATGCCGTGGAACGATCCAGCTGCCACTGCGGTCGAAGCCTCCCATGAGCGCTAACGCCGCGCCCCGCGCTGGCACCACGGGCTCGGCGGCCACGCGATTGACCGACGCCGCGTCGGCCAACGAGCGATTCGGTTCGGCTGGATCTGCCAGAAGTACTTCCAGCTCGCCAAGCGACCGCGCGCGATACACCAACGTCAGTCGCTCGTCGAGCTGCTCCGTCGACAGGCGGTCGGTCGCGAACGCGCCCGACAGCACCTGCACGACATAGTCCCGCTGCACATCGGACAGTGCAACGGGTGCGTACGGATGTCCGGTCATAGCATCATCACAGTGCGGGACGTTTGGTGTGAATATCCGTCGCCTTCTGGAACTGATGGGCGACCGACAGAATCAGATCGTCGTGGTACAGGTTGCCCGTGATCACACCACAAATCGGCTGCGCCCGGTACACCGGAGCGGGCGCTGCCGCGTTCGCACCGCCGCCACCGAACTGCGGCACATCGAACTTGTACGGCAACACAGCGCACGGGTGTCCGGTCTGTGCATTAGGTCCCACATCGGCATTGGGGCCGGCGATGAACAGGTCGAGATCCTTCATGAACTCGCCCCACTTCGCCACCAGTAACATACGACGCCGCTGATTCTGCACGACCTCGAAGCCACGCGCGGCGCGGCCGCTCAACATGCGCGGATTCCAGTCGGCCGCAGCCATCGGGTTGGTGGCGCCCGGTTCCACACCCTTCGGCAACGCCGCCACGTTGTTACCGAACGGCGCGTTGCCGGTGCGCGGCGCGTCGAAGAGCTTCGTGAGGTCGAGGCCGATCTCCTTGGCTTTGCGTTGTACGTAGAAGTCGAACGCCGCCGCCGACTCCACGTTCAGTCCACCGCCCTGCATGCCCGCCACCGTGGGTCGTGCGCCGATGGTTTTCGGATTCATGCCGAGCTCGCGCAACGTGTCGACGAGCTCCTTCGGTGCGGCCGCGTCGACACCAATGCGCAGTGACGCCAGCTCGAGCTTGCGGTCGAACTGGAACGGCATGGTCACCGTGCTGGCATCCTTCTCGTCCACGCCATGCAGCACGCTGAACACCAGGGCGCAATCTTCTGCGGTGCGACACATCGGTCCCACGCGATCCATCGACCACGACAACACCATACCGCCGTGGCGGCTCACGCGACCGAACGTGGGACGCAGTGCACTGATACCATTGCGAATGGCCGGCGATACGATCGAGCCCTGCGTTTCCGTGCCGATCGAGAACGCCACGCAGCCGGCAGCGGTAGCCGATCCCGGCCCCGTGGAGCTGCCACTCGATCCGATGTTCGTGTTCCACGGATTGTTCGTCCGTCCGCCATACCACCAATCGTTCTGCGCGAACAACCCCGTGGCCAGCTTCGCCAGCAACACCGCGCCCGCGTCTCGCAAGCGCACCACGACCTCGGCATCGTAGTCGGGAATCTGATCTTTGAAGTCGGCCGAACCCCACGTGCTGGGCACGCCCTTCACAGCAAACAGATCTTTGATGCCGTACGGCACACCATGCAGGGGTCCGCGATACTTCCCCGCCGCAATCTCCGCGTCGGCCGCGTCGGCTTCCGCGCGCGCCTGTGAGGCCAGCAGCGTGACCACGAAGTTGAGTGTCGGGTTGAGCTGCTCGATACGCGCGAGATAAATATCGGTGATCTGCCGCGACGTGATCTTGCGCGCCTTGATCAGCGCCGAGATACGATGCGCCGGCAAGAACGCGAGATCGTCGGGATTGGTCGGCACGACACCACTCCACTTTTCGACGGCGTGCGGCGTGCGTGCAAAGGCGGCCGCGCCCTTCTCGCGCAACACCTTTTCCATCAGCGCGCCCGTGCCTCCCGGATATGGCATGAACTGCAGCGCGGGCGCTTCGCCGTTGCCAAGTGGCACGGCGGGCACCGGCGGCGGCTGCGCGGCGCCACTCGGCTGGCCACCTGCTCCGCCGGCTCGCGCCACGGCTCCCTGTGCACCCGCCGCCTGCGCACCGAACGTGCTCGCCGCCGCCGCGACCAGCGAGTAGAACATGAACTGACGACGGTCAACACCGGTAGCCGATGCATCGTGGTCAACGGCCGCCAGTTCGGCCTCGGCCTGTTCCAGAAAATCCAGAGGGGTATTCACGCAGGGGCTCCAACAGAGAGAGACAACGGAACGGGACCAACACAGCTCATCCCGAATATCTCACCCGGTACGCACGGGGGCGAGCTTCGTTGAGCTCACCCGAAGCCACGCATCGCCCTGCGCGTTCCCTGTCAGTGCTGAATACGGAACACGAACGGCTGTTCCACCAGCTGCGACACCGCGCGCCCGTGAAGGATAGCCGGTCGATAGGTCATCCTCACGAGCGCCGTGCGCACGGCCGCTACGAACTCCGGATGCGGCTTATCGAGGACGAACATCGACGCGGTGTCCACATGGCCAATTGTGTCGACGACGAAGCGCGCGTAGACCACACCCTGAATGCCCGCCTTGAGCAGCGCCAGCGGATACTGCGGTCCTTCGGCCGAGGGGTCGAGCGTGACCGTGGAGTCGACCTCGATTTCACTGTACGCCTTCTCCGAATCACTCGACGCCTCGGGCAGATCGAGCACCTCACCGCCCACCTCACCGAGGTTGCCGCGCGGCACCGGCGTTCGGCCGTACTCCGACGTTTCGATCACCGGGATCGACGGAGCGTTCACACCACCGAGCCCGATGAACTGAATCGACTCTTGCACCGGAGGCGGCGCCGATCGGCGCAGCGGTGCGAGAAAACTGACCGCCGTGTCGACCAACGGCGTGGGGGCGATGCGATTCAACACACGGGCGCCGATGATAGACACGGCGACAATTGCGGCGTACGTGCCGATGCCGAACAGCTCGGCGCCCACCGCATGTAGCGAGGGCCGACGAGTGGACTCGATCAGCGTGAGACGAACCTTGGCTTTTGGCATGTCGCTACCCTGAGGGCGCGAGACGACGGAAGGAAGATCGGGACCTGCTTGATCAATGCGGGGGGTGGCGCGGGTTGGCAAGGGGGGAGCGACGGCAGGCTGGGACGGGTGACAGGACTATGCGGGAACGAGCCCGGCGATGGGGAGCGCGTGCTGCGGTCATCGCGAGCCTTAGGCAGCTCCGCGCCCTACCCTGCCCTGCCCTGCAAAGCGTCCGCGAAGCAGCTCGTGCGCACCAGACCTACGGGGCGGGCCGAGTTTAGCCGCGTCGTTATGCGTCGCGGCGGCACCTCGGCGCTGCGCGTTAGATCGTTCGAGTTGACACCGCAGCATGTGGCGGCGGCTGAGACGAAGCGTGAGTATTGCGCCTTTCGAACGACTTGCGGAGTGGCAGACCGAGAAGGCAGTTGGCGGGAGCGCTGTGAATAGGTTGGTTCTCCGGCGATAGGTCGGCGATCTAACAGGCGTAAGACCGCTAGAACCAGCCTTGCGCACCGTGCGATCGTGGGGCTTCACCAGGTCCAAACGCGCGGCGCTCGCCACCAGTGCCGGAACGACACTCTTCCGCACGCGTATATACGTCTGTATTTTTCATGGGTGATCTTCGACTCGGATCACGCCAAAAGCGACCAGAATCTGGAGAAGCGCGGGTTCGACTTCCCGTTCGCGACCTTGGTCTTTGCGGCGCCGTATGTCGAGTTCGACGATGGGCGCTACGACTAGGGCGAACGGCGGATCGTGGCGCTCGGCCGCGCGGGCGAGATCCCGCTCACGGTGGTGTTCACGGACCGCTTTGCGCCGACTGGTGCCGTCCTACGCCGGGTGATCAGTGCTCGTCTCAGCAACCGCAAGGACCGTCGCCGCTATGCCGAAAGCCTCGAAGTCAGTGCCCCGGACGACGACCGGGCATAAGCGCGGCGCGTCCCCGACCGAAGGGCGTGTCGATCTCGCGCGATTGCGTCGTACGACCGAGGCGGAGATCGCCCGCACCGCTCCCTCGGAATTACGCGACATTCCGGAGGACTTCTGGCACGGCGCCCGCGTGGTCACGCCAGTCGCCAAGGAGGCGATCTCCATTCGGCTCGATCAGGATGTCATCGCGTTCTTTCGCGCCAGCGGCCCCCGCTACCAGTCCCGCATCAATGCCGTGCTCCGCAGCTATGTGGAACAGGTGGCGCCGACGGGTCGCCCCGCGAGATCGCAGCGCGCAGTCTAACGTCGCGATGCTGCAGACAGCGGCGATGGTGGAATGTGGCCTGCGGCCGCAATTTCATGAAAGCCGCTGCTGCAGAACGCAGCGCGTTAGGAGTCACTCAATCAACCATTCCCCGATTTACGCCTGCGAAAGGCCCGACCGTCGATCAGAGCCTTCGCAGCAAATCTCAGCTGGTTTGCCAGCACTGACGGCACAGTATCGAGTGGCAACGGCTCAAGGCGGATAACTACATCCTTCTGCAGCAGAAACCGAGCCTTACCAGCGCGGTGGCCCGCCGAAGTCGGCCGAGACATGTACAGCGTATCCGCAGTGAGGATGTACACAATGCCATTCTTCGTAACTAGCGTATCGGCAACCGGACGAACCGGCGTCTGCACGAGCGCGATTGAGAAGCACAGCAGTCTGAGCATGGTTACCAGCAGTCGTTCGCGCCGTAAACGGTCGCGAGAATCGTAAGTGAAGAATGCCACATCCAAACGTCGTACGCCGCCGAACCCAAGTTGCTTACGGCCGACCTGCCTGGAATGTCCCAATCGACGATCGCGTCGATTGTAATGTTCGCGAGCTCTTCGTAGAAACTGTCCTGAGCGGCGTAATACAGATTCGTGTGCTCATAGATCGCAATTTAAAGATCAGTGCGAGCGTACATCGCCGCTGCGGACGGCGCCATCGGACCGACGGAACCGGCATCGCGTCCCCGATACAAGCCCAGAGCTGATTCGCGTTGGCCCGCTGCATGAATCAGACCACTGGGGCGCTGACCGCGCAGTTTCCCCGTAGGAGAAGCCTTGACACGCTCTTCGAGGTTGTCGACGAAAGCAGAGCTCGCCGCAACGTCTGCAAGCATCTTCCGCAGCGACGGCGTGATCTTTTTCGCCTTGCCGCTGCCCTGCATCACAAACTCGTTAGCGGTGAATTCGAGCGTGCCGCTGGCGAGTCTGACAGACTGCACGACCGGAGCAACTGCTCCCGATTCGTTTTCCAAGACGCGCGTCGGTTCACAGGCAGACAGCGCCAATGCACCTATCGCGAGAATGCAGCCGACGGCACGACTTTTGAACCGAATAATCGATTTACCCAAGAAAGAAGTTGTGCACGAGCGCCAATCGTTCGCGTAGGCTTGAATCGTAACCATGCGTCAGCGACGCGTAATCCGTTTGGTCCCAGAATCGGGAGCCCCTTTCCCAATCGTCATCGCTTGGAAAAAGCAGTGGTAGCGGACACCTAGCAGGGTGATGAAAAACGCTGATCTGCGAGCGAAATGCTCGATATTTTCGCGTTGAATGAGTTCAAACGGTGATTCG
>NZ_JBDNFF010000426.1:0-5496 GCF_041689975.1 Gemmatimonas sp. | reverse complement strand
TCGAACGAGACCTCAAACCCCTCCGCCAGCAGATCCGCCAATTCGATGCATTCCCGGTTGAGAGCAACCAGCACGAGGCGCTCCCTTACGCGCACGTCCAACGTCTACGCGAACGAGCACAAGCCATCGAGACCGAAATCGCCAGAGCCGAAACCCAAGCGACGCTGCACGGATGGAACCACCGCACCGATCCCGAGCTCGCCGCCGCCATCGACCGTCGAACAAACCACCTCGCCCACGTTGCACTTGCGGCAGGCGATCCCGGAGTCGGACAACTTTCGGTGTTGCTCACGAACATGGACCCCGAGGCAACCGCAGACTCCCTTCGTGTAGTGATCGCTGTCGAGGTCGCCAAGCGGGAGATGGGGGAGATTAATCGTCTGCCATGGGAGCCGTTCCGGCCAGCGCCTAGGGGCCTCGCCAGTCATCGCTCAAAAGGCATCGGAATGCATCTGTAGACGACCGATAGGCAATGTTGGTGCTCGACGCAACCCGGTCTGGTTCCCTGGGTCCTGCCTCGCGGAATATTGTCGAGTTGGCGCGACGCCTGCGCACGGGCGCTCCGTTCTGCGGCCTAGTACAGACCGATGAGCCGCCCGGCTAGGACTGCGGTCGCAATCAACATGACGATCCGGATTAGTCGTTCGCCGCCTCGCACCGCCGAGCGAGCTCCAAGCCAGCCGCCTCCCGTAAAGCCGACCGCAAGCACCAATGCGGGTAGCCACGCAATTTGACCATTCAGAATGAACACCGGCAACGCCACAGCAGTGACAACCAACGTGACCACCACCTTGATGTTGTTGGCGGTGATCAGATCGAAGCCGGCGCGAGTGAGCGCTGCGAGGAGCACGAGCCCGACCCCTGCCTGGATTGCGCCTCCGTAAAGGCCAATGAAGAAGAACACGACCACGATTGTCGATCGACTCCATGTGGGCCCACCCTCCTTGATCTTCGGCTTTCTGACCGAGAGAATGATCAGTGGCACCATGAGGAGCCCGAACACCGTTTCGAATGTTTCGTCGGTCAATCTGCTGATGGCGGTGGAACCGATGAGGGAGCCGACCACCACCGGAGCAATCACTGTCGAGGCATGAGACAGCCCGCCAACGCCGAGGCGTCGGAAGGAGATGGCTGCAGCCATGTTCGAGGTCAGAATGCCAATCCTGTTCGACCCGTTTGCATCATTCCCGGGTACGCCCGCCAGAACCAGTAGTGGAACAGTGAGAATCGACCCACCGCCAGCGACGGCATTGATCCAGCCTGCGGCGAGGCCGCCACCGACCAGCAGCAGAGCCTCAAACAGCGTCACTGGTCGTTGTCGGGGGCGTTGTGGTTGATCGGCTTCAGAACTCGCCAGCGGGTCGTCACCACGCGGCCACTCCGCTCGCTCCAGACCGTGGGTCAGCGGCTCCGGACAACAGCGTGCCTGCGCCCTGAGTCTGGATTATCTGGGCGTGGCCAGCGAGTTCGACGAATGGCGCTCCGACGCGGACGGGATGACCACGTTGCGTCAGGTCTTTGACAATTGACGGGTGGAAGCGGTCCTCGAGGCCCAGCACCGGCTGGGGCCCCGACCAGATGCTCGGGGCGAGGCCGCGGTGGATGTAGAACCGTGGATGGGCAAGTGCATGTCCAGGTTCGAGCCCTGCGAGTTGAGTGCCAACGAGCAACTGGAGCAAGACTTGCGGTTGAACGTCTCCTCCCATCGTCCCGATCAGAGCACGCAGGTGTCCGGAGCTGGTGACGACGGATGGGCTCAGTGTCGACCGTGGGCGCCGTCCCACACCCATCAGATTCGGATTACCGGGTCGTATGTCGAATGAACTGCCGCGGTTCTGCAGGATGATTCCGTGCTCGCTCAGTTGAACCCGACTGCCCCAAGGGTGGAACAACGACTGCACAAGCGAGACGCCCATTCCCGACTTGTCGACGGTGTTTAGATAGACGGTGTCGCCCGTCTCTGCCGGACCGGCGAAAGGTGCAGCCTGCGCCTGAATTTTTCGAGCACGTTCTGAGGCCTCTGAGAAGGCGGCTGGAACCGAGCCGTCGCCGAGCACAAGGTCGCGGTCGTTCGCAGCTACCTTGATCGACTCGATCATGTGATGCCAGAGGCCAGGATCATCGAGGTCCCACGTGCTACGAAGCCGTTCGAGTACATCAGCAGCGAGCAACGCTATGTAGCCCTGCGACGGGGGCGGAACTGTCCACCAATCTCGTCCGAATACTTGCTTGTGGAGCGGCTCCACCCAACGTGGCTGATAGCCGACGAGGTCGCCTTCGGTGACGAGCCCGCTGGTCACAGTCTCGATCGCTCGACCGAGGCCGTGAGTCCAGACTCCCGTCGGTCCTTCGGCGACCAGAAGCTCCAACGACTGCGCGTACGCTCTCATCCGCATACGGACCCCGGCCGCAGCCCGGCCGCCTTCGAACTGGACCGTCGTGAGCGGCGGCGCCCAATGCTCCATGCTGGCGGTGAGCCGATCGGGACAGGCCACTCCATAGCGGGCGTAGTGGATCGCCTCGCTGAACACTTCCGCCAGGGGCAGCTTGCCGAATCGGCGGTGCAGTTCAATCCAGCCAGCGGGGGCGCCAGGGATCGTCACGGAAGCCGGCCCATACAGCGGGGGTCCGTTTGGGTATCGCAGCATGTACGAGGGGAGGTCGTGTCCCTGGCCACCTGTGCCCGCTGCGTCAAGGCAGTACGGCGCCTCTTCGCCAGGGATCCAAACAAGCGCGAAGAGGTCGCCTCCGGCTCCACACATGTCGGGGTAAACGACGCTCAGGACGAGGTTGGCTGCTATCGCCGCGTCCACAGCAGAGCCTCCCGACTGCAGCATGCGAAGCCCAGCCTGGGAAGCGAGGTGATGCGGCGCGGCAACCATGCCCTCGAAGCCGTGGCTCGTGCTAGATGGTGTCCAGGTCAAACGAGCGGAGTCGTCGACGGGCGGCTGGGCCAAGGGCATGGCCGATGGAATCCGGAAAACGCTGCTCACGACAACCCGCATGCGAGGGCGCCGATATCGGGTTCTGATGCTGCGATACCACTCGCGCGTCGCAAGACTTCTCCAACGAGCGCAGGGACATCAACCGTCATGCATTGCCCTCCTCGGACGACGACGTTTCCGTCGACCAAGACGTGGCGAACATCGCTACCTCTGCACGAGTAGGCCACTGCTGCCGGCACGTTCAACGCCGGAGCGACGTGGGGCCGGTGGAGATCGATGACGATGACGTCCCCGCGCTTTCCGATCTCAAGGGAACCGACGAGATCGTCGATTCCCAGGTTCCTCGCTGCGTCAATAGTTGCAAGTTCGAGAGCGTCGTTCACTCCCATGACAGGTTCAACCGCCAACGCCTTGGCGATGCCGACGCCGTCCCTCATCGCATCGAACATGCTCTGTCCTCCATTTCCGGCGCAGCCGTTGGATGCCACAGATATGGGAATTCCTCGGGAACGTAGGTCAGCGAGCGAGGTCAGTCGATGCGATTGATAGAGATCTGACGTAGGTACCGAAATCACCCTCGTGCCGGTCTGGGCTATGACGATCAGATCCTCGGCGTCGGCTTCGCTGCACCCGACGAGTTGCACGTTTGGCCCAAGAGCACCGGATGACAAAAGGAAGTCCACGTTGCTACGGGCTCCGTGGACGGCGACGGACCTCTCGTTGTAGTGGGGCGTCTCCGCGCAGTGCGCATGCAGCATCACGCCGCTGTCGCGGCAGAGCCGCATCGAATTCTGTAGGTCCGCGGGCGTCGTGGCCCATGGGAGCAACGGGGAGAGCGCGACACTGAGGAGTCCGGATCGGTGATGGTTGTTGATCAGATCGGTATGCCGATCAATGACTTCGTCTGGCGTTTCGAGGAAGTTCGCTGCGCTGTTGGAAGTCAGATACGCGTCGGCAATCACCGCTCGAATGCCAGAGGCTCGCGCCGCATCCACAACGATCGAGGTGCCCGACCTCCTGACGTCTCGTGGAAAGAAGGAATTTTCGAGGACCGTGGTGTTTCCCTCGAGCAGATTTTCAACCATTGTGAGCAGTTCCGCGAGGAAAAAGTCTTCTCGTTCCATCGCCGACATGATGGGAAGTTGGGTTCGAGCGAACCAGTCCGTGAACTCACGGTCGGCGCCGAGTGTTCGTCCGTAGAGCATGCAGCCGTGGGTGTGGCCATTGACGAAACCGGGGAGGACCGCGGCGCCAGCGGCGTCGATGAGGTCATCTGGTTCGCCGTGTTCCCGCCGCATGGCATCCCCGTCGCCAATGCCGACAATTGTTCCGTTGCGGATCGCAACGGTCGTATTCGGAAGGACTCGTCGGTCAGCATCGACCGTGATGGCGGTGCCTCCCTCAACGAAGGAGAGCGTCATCGGCGCTGCGATGCAACAGACCTAATCGGAAGGTGCCCGGCGCTGAGCAGCTGAGCACCGGGTGTGGTCGGTCGCACGTACATCCGGACCCCCACTCGTTCGGTATGGGGGCGTGCCGCCTCTTCGGCGATCTCGATTGCGTTTCGAATTGCAGCCGTCGATCCGGTCACGGCAGCGAACGCTACGCCACCGCCGACGCGGTCGATGGCGAGAAGCTCGACCCCCGTCGCTTTCTCCATCGCTTCCAGAGCACAAGCGAGTGCGACGACACCTCTCGTCTCAACGAGGGCGATTGCTTCGGAGTGGGAGCTGCTACGAGGCATCCGGGCCCCCTTCGTTTCGAAGGACTGTACGGTCGTCCATGGACATTCCTTTCTTGTGGAAGAGCTCGATAACGCTCTCGAACGTCAGCGCCGACTTGTCGGCGCCAGCAATATCGTCGATGATCCTGCCTCTGTCCATCATGATCAAGCGATCACCGAAAGCAATTGCTTGATCTACATCATGGGTCACCATCAACACGGTGAGTTCAGACTCGGCCTGGATTCGTGCCGTGAGCGCCATGATCTCACTTGCACGTTTCGGATCCAAGGCTGCCGTATGTTCGTCGAGGAGGAGGAGGGCTGGATGTTCCCAGGTTGCCATCAAGAGTGACACGGCTTGACGCTGACCGCCTGACAATGTGCCCACCTGCTGGTCGAGTCGATCGCAGAGGTCGTCGAGCCCACATCGCTCGAACCGTTCGATCACCTCAGCTCGCAGCACACTCGGCACCCCGCGTCGAAGTGTTCGTCGCTTTGGCCGAAGTGCGGCCAAAGCAATGTTCTCGGCCACGGTCAAGGCGGGTGCTGTTCCGATACGTGGATCTTGGAACACCCGGCCGATCATTCGTGCACGACGATGCTCAGACATGCGTGTGATGTCCCGGCCTCCGAGCGTGACCTTCCCGGAGTCCACTACGAGTGCTCCCGCAACCGTGTTGAGAACGGTCGACTTCCCGGCCCCGTTGCTTCCCATCACGGTGACGAACTGACCATCCGGCACCTCTAGGTTGACGCCGTTGAGCGCCACGATGGTTTCACCTCCGACGGAGAATTGTTTTTGGAGGTCTTGTAGGTCCAGGTCCACGG
>NZ_JBDNFF010000425.1:0-3722 GCF_041689975.1 Gemmatimonas sp. | reverse complement strand
CCAGATGTTGTTGGCGTAGGCGAACGCGATGTGCTGCGCGCTGACACTGGGGGTGCGCAGCAGGCGCGTGCCGGACTGCGCACGGGCGGGAACTGCCGAGATGGCAAGCAGGGCGAGCGCGGGAAGCGCTACCCGCGAGCGGGCGATCAATCGTGACATAGGGACGCCGGAGGGGGCCGCGAGATCGGGAGGGAACACGCCGAACAGATGCACGGAATGTTACCTGACGGACAGCCCCTGAGTTAGCCCTGGAGCGAGGGCTCAGTAGATCACCACGGCCCCGCGTGCATCGGTGCGCACGACCAGCGAGGCCACCACCTTCGACGCGGCTCGTCGCGTCTCCACGCCCGGCACTCGGATGCGATCGATCACGGCGCGAACCACCACCTCCGACGACGGTGCAAACTGCGAAACGTTCACTTGTAACGCGGTCATGGTAAACGCCCGCCCATCGGTCGAGGCCGTCCACTGCGACAGTGGCCAGTAACTGTTGGACACGACTGCGCTACCGTTCGACCCGCCGTCTTTTTGGCGAATCTCCACCAGCACACGAGCGGCGGAGCCAGCCCATCGCCGATCCTTGTCGGAGAGTGACAGCACAAGGAGCGGCTCGCTGTCGGGGAGTGCCGCCAGCGCCGTAGGTGCCGTCGTGCCGCTGAAGCTGCTCCAGCGATCCGCTCGCACATCGCGGGGGTGCCGAGCCGCAGCGACGATTCGTTGGTGGCGGGATCGTGCAGATCGTCGAACCCGCCGAACTGTCGGCGCACCGACTGGGTGAGATCGTCGCGTGTATCCGCAAAGTTCGACATCAATACGCCGAGCGAGTTCGTCGCGCTCAACGCGCCGTGTGTGCCACCCAGCGGTCGCATGCGGTTCGCCACCGACACGGCCCCGAGGCCCACGCGCATCTTGTCGTCGAGCGAGACGAGAATCGGTGCCGGATTGCGTGTAATCTCCGTGTGTCCACGCACGATACGCGGCGGCGCGGCCGGGAACAGCTCGCCGGCGGTGTAGCGCAGCCATGTAGCGGCCGACGCGAAACCATCGGGCGACACCGCTCGATCATGCGCCATGCGCGACAGCACGTCAGTATATCGCAGCGGGTCCCCGCGCAACGCGTGGTACCGATACGTGGCGGAGTCGCCGCTGCCGCGTGTGGTGATCTCCGCCAGCGCGCTGTCGCTCCGCACGAGATACCGCCCCGTCGTATCGCGCGTGGTCACCGTCGCGACGCCGTCGAGAGCCACCAGTATCGATGCCAGCCGCTGGACCGAGTCGGGGTGCGCGAACACGCCGAAGCCAGTCGTGACCCCGTCCACACTGAACGCCACGTCGGCAGCGCTGGTCAATGAACGAACCGTGCGAAATCCTTGGCTTTCCAGTGCCTCGACGACCGGCAGGAAATCGGCGGAGATCGCGCGGTTGTGCCCGTGATCGGAGATAATCAGAATCTCGACGTCGCGACCCGTGCGTGCACGATACGTCCGCTGCAACTCCGCGAGCTTCGCGTCGAGATGCGATAGATACTTGTCGAGGTCACCGCGAGTGTGCTGCAGCGCGTCGGGACCCACGTTGTACGCGTAGATCGTGGGGCGACCGCCGCGGCGGAGAAACTCCTTCACATCGACATCCACTTCCTTTCGTGCCACCTGATTCGACATCAGGTAGGCAGCGAGGTGATGGAACTTCGTCCCGAACGCGAAGTCCATGCGCCGTTCGTACTCGATCGGTCTGATGGCATCGAGCAGCTCGCCGACCACGTCGTTCTGTCGCACACTGTAGTAGATCCGCTGGTAGCCCGGCGGTGGCTGCACACCCATGATATCGTGCCAGGCCACGTCGCTGATCGACGGAAAGGTCGAGATCAGGCGGCTAGGCTCCCGGAAGTCGGCGAACAGCCCCCTGGTCCGCGCGTCGACGATATCCCGGTAATCCACGCCGTCGAGAGCGAGGACGAGTCTGGTAGCCGTTGGCGGCACGAGCGGCGGGTTCCGTCGCCACGGAACACAGCCGAGGGCCAGCGGGATCAACAACAGGTGAAACACGCTTATCTTGATGAGCCAGATGGCGCGGTGCATGCTTCACATGCTAGCCTGACGGCTGGACCACACAAGCCCACCGCTCGGTCTCTTATGCCGCTCTGCTCGTCCCTCCCGCTCAGTTCGTACTGGAAGCGACCCTCAGGCCGTGCGGCGATTTCCGTCGCGCTGACATGGGCGGGGTTCGTGTCGGGACTCTCACTGGTGCCGAACGCGGAGTTGTCGGCGCAGGTCGCCACGCCGGTCCTTACGGGGAGCGTGAAAGGCCGCGTGGTGACCGCGGCGCGGATCCCGCTGGTCGGGGCGCAGATCCGATTCGGGAGCGCCACCGAGCTGGGCGAATCCGATGACGCCGGTCAGTTCACCGCCGTCCGCGTGAATACCGGCTCGCTGTGGCTGCGCGTGCGGCGCATCGGTTACCGGCCGGAGTCACTGCTGGTCACCGTACTGGCCGGCCAGTCCATCGAGCCGACGGTGGTCATGACCCAGATTGCGCAGAACATCGCGGCGGTGAAAGTGGTCGGCCGACGCGACGTGATCGGCCCGATGGCGGGGTTCTACAAGCGCATGCAGGCCGGGGGGGGACGGTACTTCACGCAGGCCGACATCGAACAGCGAAACCCCAACAACATGACGGATCTCCTCCGTGCGGTGCCGGGCCTGCGCATCGAGACGCGCGGCTTCGAGAACAAGGTGCGCATCCGCGGCAGTCGGTGTTCGCCCTTGGTGTGGCTGGATGGTCAAGGGTTGTTTGCCGCCGAGTTCGATCTCAACGCGGTGAACCCGCGCACGTTCGAAGGGATCGAAGTGTACAGCGGACCCGCGACCGTGCCGATGGAGTTTCAGGGGAATCAGCGGATGAGCAGCAGCTGCGGCACGATTATCCTCTGGTCGCGCCGCGGCGAGTTCCGCGAGAAGAAGCCGAAGAAGGGCGAACTCACACCCGCCGCCCGCATCGCGCAACTGCTCGAGGCATTGACAATCTTCACCGCCGCCGACGTCGACGTAGGCGCGCGCGTGGATTCCTCGATGATCGTGCGACCGTTCTACCCCGACTCCCTGTTCTATGCGCAGATCGCCGGCGAATTGCTCGCCGAGTTCGTGGTCGGCACCAACGGGGAAGCGGTCATGGAGACATTCAACGCGATGACGACCACGCACCGTGCGCTCGTGGAGCCGGTGCGACGTGCTGTGCGCGAGCAGCGCTTTGTGCCGGCGATGCGTAAGGGTCTCGTCGTCCAACAGGTCATGCAGCTGCCGTTCACGTTCCTCCCCGACTCCACCGCCCGTCGCCGCCGCTGACCTTATGCATGCACCGATAGCCATCACCATACGCTGCGCCATCGTGCTCGTAGGCTCGCTGCTTTCGGCGTCGTCTGCCACCGCGCAGAGGCTCGTGGAGATCGGCAAGACCTCGGTCGGCACGCCGGTATTTCTCGAAGCGAAGTCGGTCACGCGCAACAACGGCATCACCACAGCCACCGTGCGGGTGCGCTTGCAACCTCCGTTGAAGCACGCGTTGGGAGATCTGCGTAGTTCGCGCACGATTGCGATGTACGACTGCGCCAGGCAGACCGTGGCGACCAGAGAGAGCTGGTACTATCTGGATGACGCCGGCAAGAAGGTCGGCATGCACAAGGAGATCAAGCTGCCCGGTTTCGGACCCTCGTTCAAAGGCTCGCT
>NZ_JBDNFF010000424.1:0-3840 GCF_041689975.1 Gemmatimonas sp. | reverse complement strand
CGGCATAACAGAATCAGGTCTTCATCCGTCTCGCTTCCGGGAACATCTGGGTAGTGCAAGTGGTGTACGTCGTCACGTCCGTTGACTTTGTTCCCGCATCCGGGGGCGTGCAGTGTTGGCATTTCTTGCTCTAACCTATGCGTGTCAATGAGTAGCCCGGTCATGGAAGAGTTTTCTGTTGCTGCGCATTGCCGGCGTAGTTTCATGCGTCGCGCGTCCCACCCGGGAAGGTATTCGTGGATCCGGTCCATGAACGAAGTGTCGTCGCGCATCTCCGGCGGTAGAGGGAACAGCAGGTGACCAATTCACGGGAGGACCATTAAAATGTCCCGCGCGCTTGCATGGTCACCGGCGTAAACGAGTGGCGTCATACTCGAACGAATCACTGCCAAGCCCGAGCCACGCGAATGTTGTTAATCCGCCCATGGTCGCCTGTCGCAGGTAGTTCCCTTCAACTCCCCTGTCGTCGCACGCGCTTGGCGCGGGGGCCACGGAGGTCCTGCTCAGTTTCGAACGTCACAAGTTCACCGATGATGGGCCGCTCCTTTACTGGAGTTTGGAACTCAGAAATGTGTAAGAAGACATCGTTGGTCTCCCCATCCGGAACGATGAATCCGAATCCCTTGGCGAAGTCGAAACTCTTGATGTGACCGTTTCGTCGGACAGCAGGCCGGTCATCAATCGAATGCCGCCTCTTCGACTTAGGCCGATTCGGGACCAGCGGAGCGGCTGCCCCCGTGTCAGCATGCCCAAGTGCATTAGACGTTCTCCTCTTCAGGGTCATATCCCAGACGATGAGGGCCTCGTCGATCTCCTTCATAGCCTCCCGACCGATGTTGGGGATGCCTCGGACCTGAGCACGCGTCAGTTTGATGAGGTCGTCGACGTTCTGGATGCCAGCGACTCTGAGAGCCTTAACCACGCGGCTGCTCAGGGCGGAGTCGAACAGACGGGGCTCCGACGCCGACCTCACCGTCCCGGTGCCACTCACCGAGTCCTTCGTGGGCTCGTCGTTAGTGACGACCTCGAGTAACCGTAGGACCTCTGTGTAGTCCGAGGGCTCCGATCCCTCTTGCCCGGTGCGCCGGTCCTGCAGCGTTATGGGGCGGCTCAACGCTTCCACTCCGTTGCGGGCAACAACGTCAATCTCGTCGAGCAACTTGTTCACTTGTGCCCGAAAATTCTCCAAGGAGAATATGAGGCCGCGGAGGTGTCGAGCGATGTCGCTGGGTACCTCCGTTCTATGTTCAACTCCGCCCTGAGCTTTGGCTAAGACGCGGTCAGCCGCCTCGAGTGCCTCAGCCCTGGATGGGTAGGAAGCCAGTTCGCCGATGCTGGCAGTCAGGTTCGTCGTCTCCGCTCCTACTAGGTCAGCAGGCTCCTTTAGCATGAGTTTGTCGATGAGGTCGGCAGTCTGGCCATTCATTGGTACCGGATCGGCTCCGGCTGACCAGAGGGTCTCGACGCGGCGCGCGTCAACATCCACGATCACAACTGCCCCAGCGTGATCTCCAGGTGGGAACGTCAAAGTCGCTATGAAGAAGCTCAAGGCAGCACAACCTTGCTGCAGTCGTCGAAGAAGCGGTCGATGTCGGCGGCGAGGAGGAGGGTGCGCTCTTCGAGGCAGCGGAGCTCGTCGGTGTAGTCGTGCCATGCGGGGTCGGCTACTAGCACCTGCATAATTATCCCTAAGCGAACGAGAAGCGTGCTGACGATGTCACGTGCAGCGTCGCGGTCGCGGGTGATGTACTGGGTGAAGGGTCGAAGCAACTGGTGGGGATTCCCTAACTGTCCCGTGACCGCCTCGCTGGGCGAACCCTGAATGTCCGGTTTCGCATCGGGGATGTTGTTGAAGACACATCTACCGTGGTCGAGCGGCAGAAGGCAGCCCGCAGGCATGCCAGCTGACATTGGCGTCTTCACGCCATAATGGAGATTCCCACGATGACGGTCGGTGTTGCCTGTGATGGCGTTCACTGTGACAAATTGCACGACCGACCTCTCGTCCCACAAACGCAGGTCTTCCAGGCTCAACCTCTTGATGTTGGCGGCACCTGCGGTGCGTAGCGATCTCGTTGACTCGTCGGGGAACATACGGAAGGCGATCTGGAATGGACCCGCGTCTTCGACTCCCGCACCTCCCACTTCGGGGATACGCAGGACTCGACCGGTCGAATCTAGGAGCGCTCTACCGGGCAAGCCTGACCACGACAGGCGGCTCCACAGCAGAGACACCAGAACCTCGGCACGAGCGGCGTTGCGGTTCTCTTCTGTCTTCACATACACGGCTGCGTGACCGACGGCGGTAACGCGCATCACAGCATTCAATGAATTGGCCTTCTGGAAGCTCTCATCAACGACGTACCCGGCGCGCTCAAGCCTGGACGGAAGGGTGTGCTTTCGCACGTCCGATTCCGAGATCCCTTCGAGGGCCGCTGGGGAGATGTACTCACGGCCTCGCTCATCAACGTCCCTTCGGCGCGGGTATTCGAAGTGGACTGTCAGCGAATCCGGTAGCCGCCAGTCGCCGTTTAAATCGCTCAGTGCCTCGTCGAGACTGGCGCCTCCGCACTCGGAGGCATACCGGTGACGAAGCCAATCTGCCGAGAGGCGAGTGGTTCGGCCAGTGCGTGTGTACGCACCGGCGCCGGATGCGCGCGCGCTCAGGTACCCTCTGGGATGCAGCCACAGGTCCCAGTCTCCGTCCAGGGTTTGCCACCGGAAGCCGAACTGGACTTCATCGTGTTCGGTCCCAGGAACCTTGGTCTCGTCCTCGCCGCGGATTTCGTACCAGATTAGCGTTTGGACGCCGCCCCGCCGCCGACGCTGGGGCGGCAGGTTCTCCAGGTCCCGTTGGACGAGGGCGTTGAACCGCTGATCAGGAGGGCGGCCGTTGCTTCCGGCGGTGACGTTGACCACCCGCTTCCCCTTGTCCTTGAACCCCCGAAGGTGACGGTTCTCGGCGGCCTGCAAGTCGGCCCAGGTAATGACACCTTCTACACCCGGTCGCTTGGCGAGGACGACCTCGACACGGTCGTCGGTGCCAGGCGTGAACATTCCATTTCGCTTGTGAGCACCAAGCCGAGCTCGAAGATTGGAAGAGATGCCCACGTACCAGGTGTCGTCCTTAGCCCGGTGTATTCGGTACAGACCCCACGAACGTGGGACAATCGCCAGAGAATCCAAGTCGTTCACGACTTTCGGCCTTCCGGGACTTAGCGCTTCGCGTGCGCCTTGGTGGATGCGTATCCGCTGTTCAAGTTCCAGTGGGGAGGGCTGGAACCACTGGGCTGTTGGTGCCGTTCCCGCTTCGTCCGCGATAGCGAGCAGATCACCTCGAAGTTCCGAAAGGAATGCCGCGATATCCAACACGACTATCTCTTGCCACCCGTCACCGGACCAAGATCGGACCAAGCCGCACGATGATGGCACGGCCGCGGTGCTTGATGTCGCCGCGTTGAACGTCCGCCACGTCTCCGCCTGTAGCACGCTCATTCAGCCCCCTGACTCGAACTGCGATTCTACCAGTTCGGTACGGAGAGCCGGAGACCTTTCGGGTGGCAGAACTGGTCGCCACCGCCGATGCGGCTACCTCTCAGGTCGGGTTGATCGGCCGGTAGCCTGCGGGACATTAACGGACTTGGTGTCATCAATTGGTGCACCGCTCTGTGTTCCCGTCAGATTGCCCGTCCGACAGCCCGATCCCCGTCGGCCCCTGACCACGTCAATGTCCCCCTGTTGCGACTAGGTACATATTTTACAGGTCTTACATCCTTTTTCTCTATTTCTTCAAGTATCGCCCAGCTTGCTCTCCGACGGTCGGCCTTACGCCATGCGTGT
>NZ_JBDNFF010000423.1:0-4838 GCF_041689975.1 Gemmatimonas sp. | reverse complement strand
GGCGATGTCACCGATCCCCGCGGCGGCGTTCGATGGGTAATCGCCGAACAAGCCCCCTACTGGAGTCCGCCAGATAGCGACGCCCATGATTGAACTCGTCCGCGACGATCGCGGGTCACTCGGACTGTTCGGATGGCGATCGTTGTACGGACACATCTTGCGTCCGATAGGCGTTCGACATCCGGACACGTCGGGTGTCCGACAAGCGATCCGCCATCCCCTGTCGGACGCCGCCTGGTAGTCCGATGCCGCTGGCAGCCGATTGAGCCGCAGCTTCGATCCGCAGGCTGCGTTGCTAGGAGTGTTGGAGCACGTCTCGCCCGGTCTTGGAGATTGGTGACGGAACCACGCTGCGCAGGAGGTGCTGGTGCCGCGTCAGCCAACCTTTGCCGGTCTGCGGGGTGGTACCGATCCAGCGTCGGGGGCACTGCATTGACACCCCTAGGTCAGTCACCCTCAGCGCATGGAGCCAGAACACACCCACCGAGCGATGTTCAACCGCTGCAGATCGCCAAGTTGGGAGCGATGGCGTCCAAGGTCATCAATGCCGACCGCGCTGACCAAAGTCGTCACGCGGAAGTTCCGAAATGACCTACGCTTGAAGCGTGGTGGACGAACGTCAGGTATCGCTACCAAGGACCGGGTGGCGGCACTTTCCATACGAACCCGGCGAAATCCGGCGGTGGAACGGCAAGAGGTTCACAGACGTTGCCTACAAAGACATTGAGCGCAGAATCGGAATCCTTGAGCCTGCATGGCTACCGGATCTCGAGGGCGATCCAGATCGGTTTCGTTACTGGGATGGGCTGCGCTTTACAGAATTGACGTTCGAGTCGATTCCAAATGACAGCGACTTCGTCTACGAGCACATCACTATTCCAGCGGTGGCTGGTCACGACCAAGGTTGGACGCACGCCGTCCGGGCAACTCCTCGTGCGGTATGGGAAGCAATTCAGGCACCGCCGCCTGAACCTTTGTCGAAGCGCCTGCGCCGGTTCGTACGAAAGTAAGGAATCGCGATCCTCGTGATCCTGTTCTTGGTGATTGTCACGACACTTGGGCTTCATCTACGGGAGCGGTGGCGGGTGGGACGACTGCGAACCTCCTCCGTGGGGAACCTGCTGACCGTCCTGAGCCGATCGAGATGGCGCACAAGCTTGCGCTCGGAATCTGTCCCATGATGCCCAGTCGATGAGTCTGTTGATGCTCCCACGAAGTGCCGATCAGGGACACCGAATATCGAGGCCAAGCAACCACGACCCACGCTCAACAACGCTACCGACCGCGACCAGAAACGTCGTCAGCATTCGACCAGCCTCATGACCGAGCCCCCGACTGACTGCCCGGGAGACGACTGCTACGGGCAATGCAGTGGTTGTGTCGAGAGCGTCGACCGGGCAGCTCGGAGGCCGTTCGCTAGGGGTTGGTCAACCGGACACCGCTGTGTTCATTGGGGATCGGTCATGTTCTGACGCGCCGGTGGTGCGTTGTGAGGTCTTGGTTGTGGATCCCGCTGGGAAGTGCCCCCTTGGGGCGAGCCGTGGGTTGCCTCCGTCACCTCACGGACCGGTGTCATGTCACCATCCGAGGGATTACGGGCGACGATCCGAAGTGTTCTCTCGATCTCTTGGAACCCGTCACGATGGTGGACCTCGAATGAGTGCGGATACTTCGCTTCTGCCGGAACCGGTGCGACGCTCACGACTCGACGGACCACTATCCGATGCTTGTCCTTCGGTTCGCGATAGCGCGCAAAGACCACCTCGAAACCTGGACGGACTCGACTGATCGGTATGACTCGAAATCCAGCGTCGACAAGTGCTCGGGCCTCGCCGCTCAACTTCTCATCCTTCGTGACGCCAAGCGCTTCCACAACGCGACCGCCCTCCGCCATGCCGGGTCGCCCCGTCAACCTCCGATAGGCCCAATCGGTCGACCGGACAAGAAGGGCGATCGGAAGCAGCGCCACCGCCAGAATCGGCAAGGCGAACCAGAGAGCGAAGACATCGCCCAACCACCCCGGATCGCCGCCACCCGGCGTCAAATCCTCGTCGGGCCAAACGGTGGACCAAAGTTTGGTCGGGAGCCATGCAGCGAGTTGAACGTATCGCACGCCAGATGATCGCATATCGCGAACAAGGCTCGCTGCGCCCGCTCCGAGCGCCGACCGGTCCGAGCGGCGAAGGTCCCAGCCGCGTCCTCAAGCTCTTGGGCGATCGTCGCCGAAAGGCCAGCAACGGAGCCGATGACCGGGTCGGCGCGGTGAAACGACGACGACCCGCCCCGAACGATCGGATCGGGTCAGTGGAACGACGTGGCGTCCACTCTGTTCGGTCCCTGGTCGACCCGGTGATCGAGTCCCCACGGGCCAGCCGGGGCAGCACCGACGAGACAGGCACGGCAACCCCCGCAGACCAGGTGCGCCCTGTGCGGTTGTTGACCAGCCGACCCCCAAATACCTGGCGGCGGAACGATTCGGCCACATTGCGGACAAGTGCTCGTCTTCATTGCGATATTCTCCCGCATCCGTCGTGAGAGCGGGTGGATGGACCCGAGGCATGATGGTACCGATGGGACGCCGAGGTCGATCGCAGAGGTACCTCGACCACTGACACCAACGCGAGATCGTGCTGTCCGCCGGTGATGTGTTGCCCCCAGAGGAGCCCAGTCACCGGCTCGACACAGCGAGGCGATAATCGCTGATCGGAACGGGGCCCACCGTGAAGCAGTACTGGTGAGGTCGGTCGGCAACGAGCGCCTTCGGGCCGCCCCAGAATGCCGGACCTCGGACCTCCATCACCACCCGCTGCACCACCACCGAGGCATTCCCCGAACCGGACGTGAACGCAACCTACGACCAGCACGACTCGACACTCGGGATGGTCACGGACACACTCCAGATAACGCGTCCACGACGCACCAAACACCCCCGTCGACTACGTCATGGACACCCCAACAAGGACTCCAGATATGTGCCGTTCGGGGACACCCGATATCGCTCGCAGGACGAGTGCGCCTCGGTGCGGATCGTCGGCCGATCGGCTGTCTCAGATTAGGACCATCCTCCGGACGCTTCGACTCCATGTTGACGATCGTTGTGTCCAATTCAGGGACGTCTCAGCAGCCGATCCGCATATGAGACGGCTTCAGATCGATGACCGAGTTTGGCCAGCGTCAGATGCGCGTCCACACACCACACTTATCGTCGGTGCTGACTCCGACGTCGCGTGGGCCGATCGTCACGACCTGGGGGCCAGCGTCCTCGACAAAGTCGTTCGCGATGATCGGCTCGGCATGCGTGGTGGAACGCCGCAACCACCCAACCGGCGGCGAGCTCGGCGACATGAGCGCGTGGCTGGGCCGCGACAGCTGGCTGCGACCCTCGCAGTCCAAACGCAGCTCCAGGACCGGGAGCCGCAGGCGATCAAGTTGTTCTGTACTTACTGGGACCGCTCCTTGCGCTACACGCGGATAGGTGACGTCGTTGCACCCTCGAAGGCGACACGCACGGTGGCGATCGGGCGGGTCGCCGGCCCGTACGATTACCACCCCGTTCGAGGTGGCGATGACCGGATCTGGCATCGGCGTGACGTGCAATGGGTCGTCTTCGATCCCGACTGGGACGTGCTCGATGAAGACCTCCGGCGGGGCGTGAACGCGCCCGACACAATCGGAGCGCTCAACGCACCCGACGTCGCCCGCGAACATTTGCCGCTGCAAAGCCTCGTGAACTGGCCGGTCGCGATGTCCTCTTCCGGTCCGGCATCCGGCGTCCGTGCTCTCGCTGCTGTCGTCCTTTCCCACGAATAGCAACTGCGGGCCTCGCCGGGCTTCATGCAAGGGATCGCTATTATAGCAACCCGGTCTGTTGCGAGATCTTGCTCTCGCAATCCTGCTAGCGCGAACGACCTGCACATTGTTAGTGCCTTGCCCGTACGCAACGTTGTTACCCCCATGCGTCAGAGGGGAGTGTCAAACGATCGTGTGCCGCGGTGACTCTCTGGAAGCACTGGGCCACAACCGGCGACGAAGAGGTCTGTCACCGGCGTGGCGCTGCTGAAACTTCTCGGCGCTGGCTCAAATTGCTCGCCAGGCGGCCCGCCCCTCGTGCCGGACTCGGCTGCACTGCTTGAGGTAAGACAGTGTCGCGTTGACTTTGGTGGCGGACTCCTCGCGCCCACCGACTTTGAGGCGATCGATGATCGCGGATGGTGACATCGCGGACGCAGACGATCGGAGCACGGTGAGTATTGCCTCTGTGAGCATCTCGTCGCTGAGCTTCCCGACGACGTCAGCGCCGGCCTTCAAATGCCCGAGCTCGGCGTCGATGCCGCGAATTCGGGCGGATGCCAGCTCCAGTACGGTCCACTGCTCGGAGCGTTCTCGCTCGAGTTCGGCGATTCGGCGGACCGTGCTCATGGCGACACGATAACAAACAAAAAGCAAAGGTCTCTTTGCAAACCGCAAACCCGACGGAGTCGACGGCTTTGGAGACGAGTGCGTCTACCGTAAGATCTGGACGTTCTTTCACGCGGAGCTTCATGCGGTGCCCCAAGCGGAAGTCCCGCCTCTGTAGCTCAGTGGATAGAGCATCGGTTTCCTAAACCGTGTGTCGCAGGTCCGATTCCTGCCAGGGGCGCTGAATAACACCTGGTAGATTGTTTGTTGGTCGCAACCATTGACCCGAAAACACCGTCGGGTGGCATTTGGGTAGTAGAAGTTTCCCGATTGCTCTGCGAGGGACCCCATGGCGAACGGCACGGTCTACCGTCGCGACGACCGCAAGAAGCCGTGGGTCGCGCACGTGTCGTGGCACGAGGGTGACCGTCGTCGGCAGT
>NZ_JBDNFF010000422.1:0-3237 GCF_041689975.1 Gemmatimonas sp. | reverse complement strand
CAGCTCGGCCCGCACGGGCGCCGCCACGCAAGTCTCGCGCGCCACGATCGAGAAGCTGCCCACGATCTCGCGCCGCATCGGTGACTTCACGCGCCTCACTCCGCAGGCGAGCGGCAGCTCGTTCGCCGGGCAGGACAACCGCCTGAACAACATCACGGTGGACGGCTCGTACTTCAACAACTCGTTCGGCCTCGGCGGCCAGCCGGGTGACCGCACGGGTGTGGCGCCGATCTCGCTCGACGCCATCGAGCAGATTCAGGTGAATATCGCGCCGTACGATGTGCGCCAGGGAAACTTTGTAGGCGCCGGCGTGAACACGGTGACCAAGAGCGGCAATAACGACTTCTCGGGCTCGGCGTACTACTTCACTCGCAATGAAGGGCTCGTTGGCGGCAAGGCCGGGACGGTGGACTTCAACCCCGGAACGTTCAACTTCGATCAGATCGGCGCCCGCCTCAGCGGCCCGCTCATCAAGAACAAACTGTTCTTCTTCTCGAGCTTCGAAGACGACAACAACACCCAGCCGGGTATTCTCCGCACCGCGAACACGGGTAGCCAGCCGGTAACCGGCAACACCACGCGCGTGCTGCAGTCTGATCTTGACGGCCTGAGCACCTTCCTGCGCGAGAAATTGAACTACGAGACCGGCCCGTACGCCGGATACGAAAACGAAACGCCGTCTCGGCGCTTCCTGACGCGTCTCGACTACAACCTGAACGACAAGAACAAGTTCAGCGTGCGCTTCAGCATGCTGAACTCGAACACCGACGTCAATCTGTCGACATCCAGTTCGCTGGGATTCGGCCGGGCGAACAACAATAATTTCCTCAGCTACCAAAACTCCAACTACCAGATTCAAGAGAACATCCGCAGTCTCGTCGGTGAGTGGAACTCGATCATCGGCGATCGGATTTCCAACAATCTGATCATCGGCTATACGTCACAGGACGAAAGCCGTGCGTCGCGCGGCACGGTGTTCCCGTTTGTAGACATTCTGAAGGACGGCGCCACGTATACGTCGTTCGGCTTCGAGCCGTTCACGCCAAGCAACGAGCTCCGTTACAAGAGCTTCCAGCTGCAGAACAACCTGACGATCTCGCGCGACCGGCACGATTTCACGTTCGGTGGAAGCCTCGAACGCTACGAGTCGGAGAATGTGTTCTTCCCGGGCTCGCAGAGCTCGTACGTGTACAACTCGCTGGCAGACTTCTACACGGACGCCAACGACTTTCTGGCGAACCCGAACCGCACGCTCTCGCCCGTCACAGCGCGCCGCTTCCAGGTCCGCTACGCGAACATTCCGGGCCAGACGAAGCCGATTCAGCCGCTGGAAGTGCTGTATGGTGGCGTGTACGCTCAGGATGAGTTCCGCGCATTGGACAACCTGCGATTCACGTTCGGCCTCCGCGTGGATGTGCCCAAGTTCGGTAACACGGGCTTCGAGAATGTGGAAGCAAACGCGCTCACGTTCCGCGACGAAAGCGGGGCCGCGGTGAAATACCAGACGCAGAAGTTGCCCGACGCCAACCTGCTGTGGTCACCGCGCCTCGGCATGAACTGGGACGTCGCCAGCGACGGCAAAACGCAGATCCGTGGTGGTACCGGCATCTTCACCGGACGCCCCGCGTACGTGTGGATTTCCAACCAGATCGGCAACAACGGCGTGCTGACCGGCTTCGAGCAGTACGACAACAGCCGGAACCGTCCATTCAATCCGGATCCGGACAAGTACAAGGCGGCACCCACGGGGAACCCGGCCGCCTCGTACGAGCTCGCGCTGACCGACCCGAGCTTCAGGTTCCCGCAGATTTGGCGCTCGAACATCGCAGTGGACCGCGTGCTGCCGTTCGGCTTCACGGGTACCGCGGAGTTCCTGTACAGCAAGGACGTGAATGGCGTGTACTATATCAATGCCAATCAGTCAGCACCGACCACCGCCTTTGTGGGAGCCGACAACCGCCCGCGCTACACCGACGTGTGCCCGGCGGCTGGCACGCAGACGCGCTTGAACTGCAACATTACCAGTGCGGTAGTGCTGAAAAACCAGAACGTGGGCACGGCGTGGAACGCCGCGTTCTCGTTGGAGCGCGGATTCAGCAAGGGCTTCTTCGCGAAGGCCGCCTATAGCTACGGCGAGGCTCGCAACACGGTGGATGCCGGCTCGGTCGCGTTCGGCTCGTGGAACAACAACCAGCACGCGGGCGATCCGAACAACCCAGGCGTCGGCTTCTCGGCCAACTCGGCGGGCCATCGGTTCTTCACCACGGCGAGCTATGAGAAGCAGTACTTCGGCTTCGGCAAGACCGGCGTGTCGGTCTACTTCGAAGGTCGCACGGCCGGCAACACGAGCTACTCCTTCAACGGTGACCTCAACGGCGACGGCGGCACCTCGAATGATCTGATCTACATCCCTCGCGATGCTTCCGAGATGAACTTCGAACAGTTCACCACGGGTACAGGCACCGCCGCGCGCACCTATACTGTGGCGCAGCAGCAGGCGGCGTTCGAAGCGTTCATTCAGCAGGACAAGTACCTCAGCAGCAACCGCGGCCGCTACGCCGAGCGTGGTGCGGTATTTCTGCCGATGGTCTACAGCGCCGACGTGAGCGTGACGCAGGATATCTTCACGAACGTGGCTGGTAAAAAGAACACGGTGCAGGTCCGCCTCGACATCCTGAACTTCGGCAATATGCTGAAGAATAGCTGGGGCCAAGGCTTCCGCCCGATCGACAACCGCGTCCTCATTGCGCGCGGTGCCGATGCCCAGGGACGTGCACTGTACCGCTTGCCGCTGCAGGGATCGGAACTCCGTACCCAAAGCTTCGAGCGCACCGCCGGCACGGGTGACGTGTGGCGCATGCAGCTTGGACTTCGCTACATCTTCAACTAGGGCTTCACTGCTCTTCGTACAACGTCGGCCCCGTTGGCTTTCAGCCGGCGGGGCCGACGATTTTACACCCTAGGGAGCAGTGGGAGATGAACCGCAGGGGGCAGGAAGCAGGCCGCTTGTCGCGGTTCACGGCTCCCTCCCCCCTGCTCCCTAAGCTGTTGGCAGTTTGCGTCTTACCGCTTCACCACCCTCCGCCCCACGGTCGCGTAATACACCGGCACCCCCAGCAGAATCACCCCGAATACGCCCAACGTCGGCACGCGCTGCGCGTCGTCCATCAGCGCGTTCACCAGCAGGAACAGCGTGGCCAGACAGAACAACGCCGGGACCAGCGGATATAGCGGCGT
>NZ_JBDNFF010000421.1:0-13676 GCF_041689975.1 Gemmatimonas sp. | reverse complement strand
GTGAAAAGGCCGCCGGTGCACTGTGCACCGGCGGCCTTTTCACGTTCGAACCATCACCGGCAAGCGCGCTACCGACCGCTCACCCCACGCCCGATCTCGACGGCCTTGAAGCCCGGCTCGCCCCAACCGATCACGAACACGCTGAACCCCTGCTTCATGCGCATTTCGATATCCGCCGCACCGGCCGGATAGCCGCACGGCACGTTGAATTCCTTGCACGCCGACAGCACCGACTGAATCGCCGCTTCCCAGCCCGCCTCGTCGAAGGTGCGCTTGCCCGCCGCGTCGGTCGTGCTGAACACGCCACGCAGTGTACCGGCTCCCGGGAAGAGCACGCCGACACCCTTCACCGCCGCGATCTCACGCACCTTGGCCAAGCCGGTCTTGCTCTCCACGATCGTGAAGTTGTACAGCTCGCCCTTCGTATTGAGCGGCCACAGATCCGCCTTCGCCCTGTAGTCGGCCGGCGTCATGCCCCACATCGCCGGGGCGTCGCCTACGTCGTCGGAGCGGGTACCGCCCTGGGCTTTGAAGCGCATGGCGGCGAGACCCTGCTTGAGCTCTTCCGCACTCTCTACGCCGACGAACACGATGCCCGTGACCCCGAGGTTGAGCTGCTGGCCGATCCGCTTGGCAGCCAAGGCCGGGTCGGGCGCAATCTCATGCGTCTTCACAAAAATCGGGTGCGTGAAGCGCGGTGCCTTCCCCTTTTGCAAGGCCCCCTGATCGCCCATACCCTTCGCGAATGCGGCAAACTGCGGGAGGGCGGCGTCGAAGTCGCCTTCCATACTGCCGTCGAAGATGTAGTCGGCTTGCTTGTAACCCAGGGCCACGGCGGCCAGCTGTGCCGGCGACTTCATGGAGTCGGCAGGGAGCGCGGGTTGGCCGGGGCGGGTGCGGCGGTTGGCGGGGCCATAGAGACCGAACACCGGCTGCTTTTTGGCAATCAGGTCGATCACGGGATTCAGGCGCGTCTGCGCGTGCAGGGGGGAGACAGCGCTCAGCGACACGGCCATAGCAGCGGCCGACAGCATCCAGCAGGGGCGCACGGAGGTTCCTCCAAGTGGGAAAGGGGCAGGAATGCCCCACGGTACCGCGTATATGCCCCCCAACGAGATTCAGGGCAAGAGTGTTGAAAATCGGAAGCCCGCCATATTTCAGCGGTTGTGCGCTAGCGTGCGTAAGAATGGGGTCTGCATAAATCGCCGTATCCTGCCCGTTCCCGCCTCAGTCCGGAGTTCCGAGGATGAAATCCTTGGTTGCTGCTTCGGTTGGTGGCTTGTCGCTTCTTGCCGTCGCGATCATTGATCGACCTGATCCGATCGCGACCCCAGCGCTGACATCGCCGCTTGCCACGTCCGCTTCATTCGACCCCCTGCTGTCGGATCCGCCATTGCGTCCGTCGGCGCCGATTCGGCGCGGGCTCGGGCATCCCGTGCTGGCTCCCGCACCTACCGCGCTCGCCGCGTCGGCGCTGACCGACGTGGTGAAAAAGACCTGCGCCGGCTGTCATAGCGATCAGCGCAAACAGGGCAATCTGTCGTTGCAGGGCTTCGACATGACCAACATCAACGGCAGCCCGGAGCTCGCCGAGAAGATGATCGGCAAGCTGCGCGCGGGGATGATGCCGCCGCCGGGTCGTCCGCGGCCGGGTGGGGACACGCTGAACGTGCTCGCCGGAACGCTCGAGCGGATGATGGATGCGCGCTACGCGCTCAATCCGAATCCGGGCACGCGCACGTTCCAACGTCTGAATCGCGCCGAGTACGAGCGGTCGGTCAAGGACCTCCTGGGCGTGGACATCAAGGCCGAGTCATGGCTGCCGCTCGACACCAAGAGCGCCAACTTCGACAACATCGCCGACGTGCAAACGCCGTCGGCCACGCTGCTCGACTCCTACCTCGACGCGGCCAGCGAGATCAGCCGTCTCGCGGTGGGCGACCCGAAGGCGAGCGTGTCCACGTCCAGCTATCGCATTGCCCGTTTGGCGTCGCAGGTGGATCCAGTGGAAGGCGCGCCAGCCGGTACGCGAGGCGGTACCTCGGTCCTGCATACGTTCCCCGCCGACGGCCAGTACGTGTTCACGATCACGCTGCACGCGATTCCCACGGGCCAGCTGTTCGGTTCCGCCGCGCCATTCGACGAGAAGATTGAAATCTCGGTGAACGGTGAGCGGATGTCGGTACTCGAGGTCGATCGCGGGATGTCACAGGCCGACCCGAACGGCATGGAGATCCGCACCAAGCCGATCTCGGTGCGTGCCGGACCGCAGCGGATAACGGCGGCCTTCGTGCGCACCTTCGAAGGTCCGGTCAACGACAACATTGCACCGATCGGTCATAGCATCGCCGACACGCAGATCGGTTCGCAGGCCGGCATCACCACGCAGTCGCATGTGCAGATGTTCGCGGTCACGGGCCCGTTCAATCCCACCGGTGTGTCGGATACGCCCAGCCGTCGTCGCATCTTCAGCTGCCGTCCGCTCGCGCCGGAGGAAGCGCGTCCGTGCGCCGAGAAGATCATGACACGGTTGGGCGCGCAAGCGTACCGCAGGCCGCTGGCCCCGAATGATCTCAAGGGTCTGCTCGCGTTCTACGATGCCGGTGCCAAGGACGGCGGCTTCGAACTCGGTGTGCGCACGGCTGTCGAAGCGCTGCTCGCCAGCCCGCACTTCATCTTCCGCGTGGAAGAGATGCCGGCGGTGGCGAAGCCGGGATCGCGCGTCGCGGTCAGTGGGATCGATCTCGCGTCGCGTCTCTCGTTCTTCGTGTGGGGAGCGCCGCCCGACGCGCAGCTGGTGTCGCTGGGCCGTCGTGGCCTCCTGGCCGACACGACCGTGCTCATCGCGCAGACCAAGCGGATGCTGGCCGACAAGCGCAGCAATGCGTTGTCGACGCGATTCGCCGCACAGTGGCTGCGGTTGTCGGATATCGAAAAGGTGCATCCCGATGCGCTGCAGTATCCCGATTTCCGCGAACAGCTGGCCTCGGACATGGTGCAGGAAACCGAGATGTTCTTCGATCATCTCGTGCGTGAGAACCGCAGCTTCCTCGAGCTGTATACGGCCAACTGGACGTATGTGAACGAGGACCTGGCGAAGCACTACGGCATCCCGGGCGTGGTCGGCACGAACTTCCGTCGCGTCGAGTATCCCGCCACTTCCGGTCGCGTCGGCATCTTCGGACATGGCAGCGTGCTCACGCTCACGTCGCACGCGAATCGCACGTCACCGGTGTTGCGCGGCAAGTGGGTGATGGAAGTGCTCATGGGCACGCCGCCGCCGCCGCCGCCGCCGGACGTTCCCGATCTCGAGAAGACCGGTGAGAGCAAGGAGGGCCGCTTGCTCACTACACGCGAGCGCATGGAAGAGCACCGCGCCAATCCGAGCTGTCGCTCGTGTCACGTGTTCATCGATCCCATCGGACTTGCCATGGACAACTTCGATGTGAACGGGCAGTGGCGCATTCGTGAGAACGGCACGCCGCTCGACACGCGTGGTGACTTCTACGATGGTACCAAGATCACCAACGCACTCGAACTGCAGAAGGCACTGCTGAAGCGCCCCACGCCGTTGGTGCGCAACTTCACGCAGAACCTGATGGCGTACGCCTTGGGCCGGCGGGTGGAGTACTACGATCATCCCGCCGTGCGGAAGATCGAAGCTCAGGTCAAGGCCAACAACTACCGCATGCAGGACTTCATCGTCGGTGTCGTGAAGAGCGACGCCTTCCGATTGAAGAAGGTGATGGAGCAGGCCGACTCGGGAACGCGAGGCGTTTCGGTGCCCGGCGTTCACTGAACGCATTCGTAGAACTCTTTCGTAGAACTTCTTCGCAAACGATTCGCCCCCCGTTCACGATACCGGAGACGCCACACCATGTACTTTCTCAGCGGAAAGGCGATGCCCCGCCGGCAGTTTCTGCAGAACCTCAGTGCCACGATTGCGTTGCCGTATCTCGACGCCATGATCCCGACGGGACGTGGCTCGCGCATTCTGGCCAACAAGGCGCCTCGTCTCGTGGCCATCGAAATGGTGCACGGTGCGGCCGGCTGCAACGAACTCGGCTCGAAGCTCAACCTCTGGTCGCCGGCAGCGGCCGGAAAGCAGTTCGATCTGGCCCCGACCGCGATGTCGTCGCTCGAGCAGTATCGCGACTACCTCACGATCATCAGCAACACCGACGTGCGTGAAGCGGAGCCATCGTCGCCGAACGAGATCGGCGGTGACCACTTCCGTTCCAGCGCCACCTTCCTCACGCAGGCGCACGCTCGGCAAACGGAGGGGTCGGATGTGCGCGTCGGCACGTCGCTCGATCAGCTGTACGCGAAGCGCTTCGGTCAGGACACGCCGATCCCTTCCATGCAGCTGTGCATCGAGAACGTGGACCAGGCGGGCGGTTGCGCCTACGGCTACGCCTGCGTGTACACCGACTCGATCAGCTGGTCATCGCCCACGGAACCGTTGCCGGTGATTCGTGATCCGCGCGTGGCGTTCGAGAAGCTGTTCGGTGTGGGCGGCACGAGCAGCGAGCGCGCGGAGCGGCGTCGCACGCGTCGCAGCATCCTCGACTTCGTGTCGGGAGAGATGTCGTCGCTCAAGGTGAACCTCGGACCCGACGACCGGCAGCGGCTCGACAAGTACCTCGAGGACATCCGCGAAGTCGAGCGTCGCATTCAGCGTGTGGAAGCGCGCAACCAGAGCGGCGATCCGCGCGAGTTGCCCGAAGCGCCGGCGGGCGTGCCCGATGCGTTCGCCGAACATGTCAAGCTGATGTTCGACATTCAGGCGCTGGCGTTTGCGGCCGACATCACGCGCGTGTTCTCGTTCAAGATGGGACGCGACGGCTCCAGCCGGACGTATCCGGAGAGCGGCACGGACAAGCCGTTCCACCCGGCGTCGCACCATGGCGGCACCGAGCGTGGTGTGAAGGACTTCAACATGATCAACAAGTATCACGTCTCGATGCTGCCGTACTTCCTGGACAAGCTGAAGAGCATCCAGGAGAACGATGGCAACATGCTCGACAAGACCATGATCATCTACGGCTCGCCGATGGGTGACTCGAACCTGCACAACCATCGCCGCTGCCCGCTCATCCTGCTGGGTAAAGCCGAAGGCCAGCTGGCCGGTAACCTCCACATCAAGGCGCCGGACGGTACGCCGATGGCCAACGCGATGCTCAGCATGATGCACACGCTCGGCCTGAACGATCAGACGAAGTTCGGTGACGCCACGGGTGCCCTCAACCTGAACTCCTATGCCTGAGTCCGGATCGCCGAAGGCCGCGCCTAAGTCGGCGCGGAGTGTTGCGCGCCGTGCCGGCCATCGACTGGCGGTGATCGCGTTGTTGTTCGGCGCGTCGTTGGCATTGGGCGCGTTGCGCACGCCGGCCGACGAATCGCCGGTGGCTGACGCGGTCATGCGTGGGGACAGCGCCCGCGTGCGCGTGCTGATCAAGCAGGGTCTGGATGTGAACGCCGCGCAGGCCGACGGCATGACGGCGCTGCATTGGGCGGCGCAGCGCGGTGACGCCGGCGGTGCGCAGATGTTGATGTACGCCGGCGCTCGGGTGGATGCAGTCACGCGCAACGGCAACTACACCCCGTTGCATCTCGCGGCTCGCAACGGACGTGCGGCGGCCGTGAGAGCGTTGCTGGCGGCCGGCGCGGACGTGAATGCGCTGACGACCACGGGTGCGGTGTCGGCGTTGCACTTCGCAGCGTCGAACGGCGATGCACTCACGGTGACCGCGCTGCTCGACAAGGGCGCGCCGGTCGATACGCGAGAAGGCGCGTGGGGACAGACGGCGCTCATGTGGGCAGCGTCGGCCAATCGTCTGGCGGCGCTCGACATTCTCATCAAGCGCGGCGCGAATCTCGAAGTGGCGTCGAAGATCGAAGACATCTCCGCGAAGGAGAAGGCGGAACGCGCCATGCTGGTGCAGCGCGGACGCAGGGTGGCGGCCATGAAGGCGGCCGACGCGGCGCCGACGGTGGCGGCAGGTCCCGCTTCGGCAGCTGCTGGCGCGCCGGTTCCGTCGACGCCGCGAGTTGCGGTCGCGGCTCCTGCTGCGATAGCGCCTGCGGCAATGCCCGCAGCCTCACCGAAGAATCCCACCGTGGCCGGTGCACCCGCCAAGCGCGATTCGGCCGCACCGCCGGTGCAGACGGGCTTCAACAGTCGTGGCCCCACCTACGGCGATCTGATCGGTAATAAGGGTGGACTCACCGCGCTGTTGTTCGCGGTGCGTGATGGCGCCGACGACTGCGTGGTGCGGTTGCTCGAAGCCGGTGCGAAGATCAATCACGTGAGCGAGGGCGATCACACCAGCCCGCTACTGATGGCGACGATCAACGGCCGTTTCGATATGGCCAGACTGCTGCTCGAAAAGGGCGCCGATGTGAAGCTGCAGAGCGATGCCGGTGCGACGCCGCTGTACGCCACGATCAACGTGCAGTGGGCGGCCAAGTCGCTCTATCCGCAGCCCACCGCGCAGCTGCAGCAGACCACGTCGTACGTCGACCTGATGGAGTCGTTCCTGAAGGCCGGCGCCGACGTGAACGTGCGGCTCAAGAAGCACCTGTGGTTCATGTCGTACAACTTCGACTTGCTGGGCGTGAACACGGTGGGTGCGACGGCGTTCTGGCGCGCGGCATACGGCACCGACGTACCGGCCATGAAGATCTTGGTGAAGTACGGTGCCGACATCACGATCCCGACGATCAAGCCGACGGGTCGCTTGCCGGGCGACGATTCCGGAGGTGAGGACGCGGCGACTGGCAGCAAGGATCCGTCGGGACTGGCGCCGATTCCTGATGGCGGCCCGGGTGTCTATCCTATTCACGCGGCCACCGGCGTGGGCTACGGCGAAGGCTTCGCGGCCAACTCACATCGGCACGCGCCCGACGCGTGGATGTCGTCGGCGAAGTATCTGATCGAAGAGCTCAAGGTCGACGTGAACATGCGCGACCATAACGGTTACAACGCGATCCACCATGCCGCCGCGCGCGGCGACAACGCACTGATCACGTATCTCGCCGGTAAGGGCGGGGACTTCATGGCGATCAGCCGTCGTGGTCAGACCACCGCCGACATGGCGAACGGTCCGGTGCAGCGCATTCCGCCCTTCCTCGAAACCGTGGATCTGTTGGTCAAGATGGGCGCCACGAACAGCAACAAGTGCAAGTCCTGCTGAGTCGCCCCCGTACCGACGTTGCGTTTGGCTGAGCCATTCCGACCGGGCCATCGCCCTCAGTCGTCGTGGCTCAGTTCGTATTTGCGCTGCTCGTGCATGCGGTCCTTGCCTTGCGCGGCATCACGTCGCTTGGCGGCGTGCATGGCCTGTCCGTGAGTGGACGAGGTCTTGATGGAGGGAAGGGACAGCTGTTTCTCGAGGGCGATGCTTCCGCAGGCCGGGCAGGCGGGTGGCGTACTGCCGCGCACCAACGCTTCGAAGCTCTTTTGACAGGCTGTGCACACAAAGTCGAACAAAGGCATATGATTACCGCTCCCGTCTTCCTGGAGGTTTGCTGATGCGTCGTTCGTTCGTTTTCGCTACCACTGTCGCCATCGCGGCGTCGCTCTCTACTACGCAGTTCGCCGGCACGGCGCTGGCTCAAGGCGCTCAAGTGCAAGGCGCGGCCATCCGCCAGCAGGTGATTCCTGCAGGGCAGAGTGCGTCGCCAACGCTCACCCCCGGCATCCGCGTGGGGAACATGCTGTTCGCCTCGGGACAGCTGGGGATGAGCCGAACGGCCCCCGACACCACCATTCAGGGTCAGACGCGCCTGGCGCTCGAGAACACGAAGAAAGTGTTCGAAGCCGCCGGTACCACACTCGCCAACGCCACGAAGTGCACCGTGTTCCTCACCGACGTGAAGGATTTCGGCGGCATGAATTCGGTGTATCGCGAGTTTTTCCCGTCGGCCCCGCCGGCCCGCTCCACCGTGGTCGTGGCGGCGCTGGTGTCGACGGGGGCCAAGGTCGAAATCGAGTGTGCGGGTGTGATTCCCTGACCTACTTACCCGTGGGCCAGACCACGCCTTGATTGCCGCGCGTGACGGGTCCGATGCCCTTGTAGCGGAACTTCTGCAGGCGCTTGCCTTCGTACGTTTCCGTCGTGTAGATGTTGCCCTTGGAGTCGGTCGCGATGCTGTGCACGGCGAAGAACTGTCCGGGCTGACGGCCGCCGTCTCCGAAACTGGTGAGGATTTCCAGTGACTGGCGGTCCATCACGTACACGCGCTCGTTCTTGCCGTCGGCCAGGTACAGATACTTCTGCGCCGCGTCCTTCGAGAAGGCGATGTCCCAGACCGAGCCGTCGCCGCGCGTGGCCGGCGCGATGCGCACTTCCTTCACGAACTTGCCGTCCTTCTGGAACACCTGAATGCGATCGTTGGGACGGTCGCACACGTACACCATCCCGTCGGTGCTCGGCTCGGCGCAGTGCACCGGATTCCGGAACTGCTGCGCGAGCGGCGCCGACGGATCGTACGGAGGCATACGCGCGTCGTCGGGCGTGTTGCCGTAGGCGCCCCAGAAGCGCTTGATCTTGCCGCTGTTCATGTCGAGCACCGCTACCCGCTTGTTGCCGTAGCCGTCGGCCACGTAGGCTTCGCCGGCCTTGGTGTCGAAGGTGATCTTGGCCACGCGACCGAAGTGCGTGCTGTCGTTGCTGGCGGAGCCCTGACCGGGCGTGCCGATCTGCTGCAGGAACTTGCCGTCGTGCGAGAACTTCAGGATATGCGAGTCGGTGGGGCCGTTCCCGCCGATCCAGATGTTGTCCTTGTCGTCCACCGCGACGCCGTGATTGGAGCCGGGCCACACGTATCCCTCGCCCGGTCCGCCCCAGCCCTTCACCAGGTTGCCGTCGGGATCGAACTCGAGAATCGGCGGCGCCGAGGCGCAGCATTCGCCGATCGGTGGCTTCGCGTTCATGCCCGCTTCCGTGCGCTGATTGAGCGTGGAGTCGCCGCGGTGGATGATGAACACGTGGTCGCGGCTATCGATGCCGACGCCGATCACCGAGCCCAGGATCCAGTGGTTCGGCATCGGCTTCGGCCACACGGGGTCGACTTCGAACCGCGGCGCCTGCACCATCTGCCGGTCGGTGGCCCGCAGCGACGCTTGCGCGACACCCAGGGCACCGATGGTCAGAATCAGGGCCGTCCAGCGCAGCGTATTGCGCTTCCTCGTCATCAGTCTCTCCATCAGGGGTAGGACCCCGTGTGGATTCCGGGGCGGGATAGTATCTTCGTGCAATTGCGGCGCTGCCGCGAATCCCTAGTTAGTAACGCGCCTCCTCCCGCCTGTCCAGAGAATCGACGCCCGCTTCGCGATGCCCTTTCTCTTCCCGCTGCTCGCTCTGCTCTTGATTCTCCTGCCGGGACATCGTGCGCATGCGCACGAAATCCCGGCCAGCGTGGTCGTGCGCACCTTCGTGAAGCCGGATGGCGCGCGCGTGCGTGTGCTGGTGCGCGTGCCGCTGGAAAGTATGCGTGATGTGTCGTTCCCTACGCGTGGTACGGGGTTACTCGACGTGGCCCGGGCCGAGCCGACGTTGCGTGATGCGGCGCAGCTGTGGATTGCCGACGGACTGCGCCTGCGGGTCGGTGATCGCGCCTTGGCGGTGCCGCTGGTAGTGGCCGTGCGGGCGGCGCTTCCTGGTGATCGCGCCTTCGAGTCATACGCCACCGCGCTGGCGGCGGTGGAAAACGCGCCGATGCCGGTCGACACCGACATTCCGGTCGGACAGGTGATGCTGGATGTCTTGCTCGACGTGTCGACGGCGGGCATGGTGGTGGGCGATGACGCCGACTTGGTGCTCGAACCCGCGTGGGCACACCTCGGCGTCCGCACGACCACCGTGGTCACACTCGTGCTGAGCACCGGGGCCACGCGGGTGATCACGTTCGATGGTGATCAGGGCGCGGTGCGTCTCGATCCGCGCTGGTGGCACGCCGCATGGCGGTTCGCGCTCACTGGCATGGAGCACATGTTCAGCGGCATCGATCATCTGCTGTTCGCGCTCTGCCTGGTGCTGCCCATTCGCGCGATGCGTCCGCTGGTCGGCGTGGTTACGGCCTTCACGATCGCGCATTCCATCACGCTGGTGGCGTCGGCGATGGGCTTCGCGCCTTCCGCGCTCTGGTTTCCACCGTTGGTCGAAGTGCTGATCGCCGCGTCCATCGTGTACATGGCGCTCGAGAACATCGTGGGCGCGCGCGTGCAGCGTCGCTGGATGATCGCGTTCGCGTTCGGCCTGGTGCACGGCTTCGGATTCTCCACCGCGTTGCGCGACCAGCTGCAGTTTGCCGGCTCGCATCTGCTCACCTCGCTCGCCGCATTCAATGTCGGCGTAGAGCTCGCGCAGCTTGCGGTATTGGCCGTGGCAGTGCCCGCACTGCGTTGGGTGTTTGCGCGTGCCGTGCCCGAGCGCATGGGCGTGATCATTGCCTCGGCGTTCATCACGCACGAAGCGTGGCATTGGTTGCTCGAGCGAGCCGCGACGCTGCGAACCTATCGGTTGACGCCGCCCGTGCTCGATGCGCTTTTTCTGGCGGATGTGCTGCGGGGAGCGATGGGTGTGTTGATCGTGATCGGTGTGGCGTGGGGAATTTCGGGAGTGATGCGTCGCCTGTCGGTGTCGCGTGCGGCGTCAAGCGCTGTTACCGGTCTGCTGCTGATGCTTTCGGCCACGATGTTCACGCCGCGCACGAGCGCTGCGCAGGCGCCCAGGTCGACCCGCCAGGGTGTGTACACGCCGTCGCAGGCCACCAAGGGCAAGCACGTGTTCAATGGCGCCTGCCTCGGCTGCCACACTACCGCCTCGCATATGGGATCGGCGTTCGAGCTGCGATGGTTCGGGCGCCCGCTCTCGGAGTTGTACGGCTATCTCAGTAATCTGATGCCCAAGTCGGCTCCTGGTACGCTCACGGAAGAGGAGTACGTGTTGGTCACCGCGTACATCCTCAAACTGAACGGTATGCCGGCTGGCAAGGTTGAATTGAACGCCGAGCCGGATTGGTTGAAGGCGGTGCGCATCGATGCCGCGCCGGGCACGTCGCCGGCGCCGTTGGAAGGTCGTTCGGAAGGACGCACGGAAGTACGCAGTTTCAGACTTGTCCCGCATTCTTGACGGAGATCAGATGATGCAACGCAGGACCAGACGGCTCGCCGGCTACGCGTTGGTCGCGGGCGCCGCAATCGTGGGCGCCACGTTCACGCGCGTCGCTCCCACGGTGGCGCAACAGGGCAAGCCACTCGTGCGCGGCAACGCGTATGGTGAATGGCGGCATTGGGGTGCCGACCAGTGGAGCACGCGCTACTCGCCGCTCGAGCAGGTGAACGCCAGCAACTTCGACTCGCTCAAAGTGGCGTGGGAGTGGAAGGCCAGCGCGTTCGGCAAGGACGAGTACTATCGCACCACACCGATCTTCGCGAACGGTCGTTTGTTTACCGTGGCCAGCACGCGTCGCGTGGCGACGGCGCTCGATCCGGAAACGGGTGAAACGCTGTGGATGTATCGTCTCGACGAAGGCATCCGATGGCAGAAGGCACCGCGTCAGTTCGCCGGTCGCGGTTTGTCGTACTGGACCGATGGGCGCATTGAACGCGTGCTGCTGGTCACGCCGGGCTATCACCTGATCTCGCTCGATGCGAAGACGGGCAAGCCCGACCCGCTGTTCGGCAAGAACGGTGTCGTGGACCTGATGGACGGTCTGGGCTATCCGATGGTGCCGCTGGCCGTCGATGACTCGGGGCCGCTGATCATCTCCGATGCGGCACCGATGCGCAAAGCGAAGCCCGGCGAAACGTGGGATATGGTGAAGAAGATCGGCGCCGACGGCACGGTCGGTCTCGATCCTGCCGCTGGACAGATCGCTGCGGGTTCGCCGCCGATGGTGGTCGGGAACATGCTCGTAGTGGGCAACTCGTCGATTCACGGCTACTACCCGATTCGCACGCACAACGTGACCGGGACCATTCGTGGATTCGACATTCGCACCGGCCGACAGACGTGGAAATTCAACCTCGTGCCGCAGCCCGGTGAGTTCGGCGCCGACACGTGGAAGAACGGCTCGAAGAACGGCACCAAGGGCGTGGGCAAGAACGACGCGTGGGCACCGTACGCCGCCGACGAACAGCTCGGTCTCGTGTACATCCCCGTGGGCATGCCGCTGATGGACGAATACGGCGGACATCGCCCCGGCAATAACCTGTACGGCAACTCGCTCGTCGCCCTCGATGCGAAGACGGGATTGCGGAAGTGGCATTTTCAGATGGTTCACCACGACATCTGGGACTACGACACGCCGATGGCGCCGAACCTGATGGACATCACGGTCGACGGCAAGCCGCGCAAGGTCGTTGCGCAGACCACCAAGCAGGGCTGGGTCTACACGTTCGATCGCGCCACGGGTGAACCCATCTGGCCGATGGTGGAAACGCCCGTGATGAAGAGCGACGTGCCGGGTGAAGTGTCGTCGCCCACACAGCCGGTTCCGAGTAAGCCGGCGGCGTATTCGCAGCAGGGGCTCGTGGAGGCCGACCTCATCGACTACACACCCGCCATCAAGGACTCGGCCCTCAAGATGGCGAAGCGGTGCCGCATGGGACCGTACTTCATTCCTCCGGCCGCAGCCGATGGCAAGGGCAGCACGGGCATCAAGTGCTCATGGTACGCGCCTGGCGCCAGCGGTGGTGTGAACATCGATGGTGGCGCCACGGTTGATGTGGAAACCGGCATGATGTACGTGGCATCGATCACGGGCATGAGCACGGCGCAGCTGCAGAAAGACCCGTGCTCGGAATTCGATTACAGCTCGCCGCGCAACAGCTGCGGCTTGCTCGGCGCGCTGCCGGCGCCGCCGGGCTACGAAGGCCCCGTGCGTGAGCGCGGTGGTGACTTCGCGGGGCGCGCTGGTGGATCGATCATCGGTGGGGTGTCGATCGTGAAGCCCAAGGAATACGGTGGCATCACGGCGTACAACATGAAGAGCGGCGACAAGTCGTGGTGGGCGCCCAACGCGGGTATGCTGAAAGTCACGAGCCGTGATCCATTGTTCGCCGGTGTCACGTTGCCACCGCAGGGTGGTCGCGGACAGGCGCAGGCCATCACCACCAAGACGTTGCTGATTTACGGCACCGGCCGCGGCGGTGGTGTGCCGGGTGAAGCGCCGCAGTTGTTCGCGCTCGACAAGGCAACCGGCAAACAGGTCGGCGCCCTGGAAATCGCGTCGAAGACGACGGCGGTGCCGATGACGTTCCTGCACAAAGGCCGGCAGTACATCGTGTTCGCGAGCGGCGCCGAGAACGAGACACAGCTCACGGCGCTGGCGCTACCGGTGAAGAGGTAGGCGAGAGTGCGCTACTTCTTTTCGTAGCGCTTCAACGCTTTCTGGCCAACTTCGGCGCCGTAGATGTTCCCTGCGGCGTCGACCGCAACGCCCTCAGCAGAACTCGTGCTGGGGGCTTTGTCGTCGGGGTCGGGAATGAACGCGGTGACTTTGCCGTCGCGCGCGTTGCCGATGCGCATGCCGCGCTTCCACGCCACGTGCGGCGGATGCACCGAGCCCGATTCTGAATCGGCCACGTAGATCACATCATTCTTGTCGATGTAGATGCCGCTCGGTCGGCTGAACTGATACCACGTGTCGAGCACCGTGAAGTTCTG
>NZ_JBDNFF010000420.1:0-3210 GCF_041689975.1 Gemmatimonas sp. | reverse complement strand
GGAGCGAGTGCTGCTTGCGCCTGTGCAGTGCCCGTCGCGGTAAAGAGTGACAACGAGAGTAACGCAACCACAGCGACAAGCGCGCGGCGAGTGCACGCCAAACAAGAACGGAGAATGCTCGACATATCGGCCGTCGGCTAGCGAGAGATGCGGACCGGCGTCATACGCACGGCCAGATCCTTGTTCACACGGAGCCCTGCTACGCCAGCAGATGGTAGGACACCAGCTGGTAGTGACGCGACCTGCTGCCCGTTCACCACGAATCGGGTGGAGTCAGAAGCCACACGCACCGCGAGCGTTGCGCGGATCGCACCTTTGAGTGTGTCGAAGGGGATGGCCGGATGACGCGTCCAGTCGACGATGACGCGCATCGAATCCGCGTCGCGAACCTTGATCAGATACTGTCCACTTTCGCGAATGAGGAAGTAGCCGTACGCTTGCCTGGCTGACGTCAACGCCTGACCACCGACGAAGACGCCGTACGCATCTTTGGGCTTCGAGCGCGCGCGCTGCGTCACCGTCGCGGTCACCGTGTAGCTGCCGGACGCCGTATCACCGGCGGCATACAGGATGTGTCCAGGACCGGCCTTGATGGCGAACGACCCCTCGGTGCGGGAGTAGCGTAGCGCCGACTTGTACGCCGCCTGAGGATCGATGCGCAGGCGATACCCCGCCGGTGTGCCGGGTGCCGCATAGTTGGCGATGAACGCCGAATCGGCTTTGGGATCGCGTGACCAGACGATCGGCTTCGGCGCCGCCGTGCTCGTCGGAGCGGACTGAGCCGCCGCCGTGAGTTTCGGCGCAGCGACGAGCACGAAAAACATGAACGTAGAACGAAACACGGAACACCACACTGCCTGAGAGGACACGACTGATAATCAATTATCAACAATATCTGTTTGCGGACACCGCGCAAGGGAGCGGATGGTTCGGCCCTCGAGGCAACGTCTTCGAGCCCGGGCGTCTTCTGCGGCGGCGGATGCTCGCCGACTCTCTATCGCTCGGCGCTTCGCACAACCGCGACGTCGTCGCGCGCGACATCGGCCGGAGCCTTGTAAATCTTGAACTGTTGTGCCGCGTGGCCGGTTCGCCAGATGGCGATCACCGTCTCTACCGGCGGGCACCCTGGTTCCTGGCAACGCAACGTCGTCACCATGACGCGGTCGTTAGGCGCCAGATCGATGAGCTCCTGAACCCAGCCGCGAATGCGACTGATGCTCTCGCGCGACGCGTCAGACGGTTTGGCAAAGAGATCCATCAGCGGGACGCCGGAGCTGTGTTGAGCGTTGGCGGGGTCGCTGGTGCGACACGCGAGGATGGAACGTCAGTTCCCTGCGCCGACCCGTCGAGCAGCCGCGGGAAAACGCTGGCCGCGACGACCACCGTCGAGACGAAGAGCACGACGCCGACGATCATAGCGACGTGTTCCCTGATCCACGCGGTGTTCCCTTCGGGCTCTAGCCGTGGCATCTGATCGGACTCCGGGAAAGGGCAACTGGTGAACAACGCGGAGAAAGCGGTAGCATGAACGGTTCCGTTGCTGCTGTGTGAAAGACGAAGTCTATCCCTGTATACGATAATGCGATACTATTATCATATGACAACATGGAATCTGGAAGGAAGTCAGCGGCTGGTGCTGCTCTGTAACGGAGACACCTGTTCGCAGCGTGGTGCCGACGATGTAACGCTCGCGCTTCGACGCGCCATCACTGAAGCAGGGCTCGATCCGGTCGTGCACACGGCAAGGACACGCTGCCTGGGCCGATGCGATGACGGGTGTACAGTCGTCGTGCAGCCCGACAATGTCTGGTACCGCGAAATCACGCCCGAACTCGCCCGGCAAATCGTGGATCGCCATCTGCGCGATTCGGACCATGTCGACGCAAATGTCAGCTTCGTGCCTGGCGCCGAAGGCCTGCAGCAAGTGAGCGGTACCCGCCCGGGCGTCGAGAAACCACGCCCGGGCAAACAGCCGCGTTAACCGCGAATCACTGGCCAGCCCACCACCCAGCCTGACTGGTGGGCCGTGAATATGCGGCGTTCACGCGGATGCCAGGCGAGGCGAAGCGCCGCCGACGGGAAAAACCCAGCCGCCATGGCTTGTTTGCTGGATGCGGCGAGGTTCCACACGAGTAGCTGCCCGTCCTCGGCACACGTCGCCACCCACAGACCTTGGCGAAAGAACGCCACATCGGTCACCGCTAGTGCATGGCCGCCCAGAGACACCGGCCGCGTACCGGACGGTCCGTTGCCCGCGAAGTTCCACACCGTGCCCTGCGGACCGCCATTGGTGATCATGCGCTTGCCGTCGTCGCTCCACGACAGGCGAAGTACCTTCTGCGCGTAGCCACTCATCTCGAGATCACCCTTGGTTTTCGTCTCGAAGATGTGCACGGCTGACTCCTGCATGCCCGCCGCGAGCCATTTTCCGGTTGGTGCCCACGCGTGGCAGAGGAACGACCCTTTCCACTGCAATGCTTCCGCGACATGATCATCAGCACGATGCCAGATCATCGCCCCACTGTATCCGACCGCCGACAGGCGCTCTCCGTCGGGCAGCCACTGCAGGTCCGCCACGGTGCTTCGGAAAGGGGGTAAACGGCGCACCAGTTGCCCTTCGGAATCCCACAGTGCGACGTGGGCACCAGCGGCCGTCGCGCAGGTCCGTCCGTCGGGCGACCAGCTCACATGTTCGACCCAAGGCAGCACGCGGCGCTCTTGGATTCCCCCACCGAACGGCGCCGCCGGATGCGCGGCGATGGATTCGTCATGCCCGACTTTCCAGAAGCGGACCATCCCATCCTGACCGCCAGAGGCGAGACACTCGTTGTAGCTGGACCACCCGACACTGAGCGCGCCGAAGGCATGTGCCGGCCACGCGTGAATAACTCGTCCGAGGGAACTGTCGAGCACAGTGACCTCGCCGTCGCCTCCCGCCACGGCGAGGTACGCCCCGCTCCTACACATGGCGAGCGCGAGCGGCGCATCACCCATTTCGGTGCGCCACGTGGGTTCGATGGCCGGTCCGACGCGCGACCGGCGCGCCGTTACTCCGCCAGGCATGCGCGAAATCCGTCGTTCAATGCTTGACGATCGAGGTGACGGCCAATGAAGACCAGCTGACTCGAGCGCGGCGCGTCCCCCCACGGGCGATCAGGGCGACCGTCGAACAACATGTGCACCCCCTGAAAGACGAACCGGGCATTCTCT
>NZ_JBDNFF010000419.1:0-20296 GCF_041689975.1 Gemmatimonas sp. | reverse complement strand
TGTATGCGATCATGCTGGCGATAGGGCAGATCATCACGAGTGCCTTGGTGGGTACCACGGTATTGCGCGATTACGACGTGGGCGTGCATGAACTGTTGTTCACCACGCGTATCACACGTGGTCCGTATGTCGGCGCGAAATACCTGGCCGCCTTCATCGCGATGCTGGTGGTGTTCGCCGCGCTGCCGCTTGGCGCATTGGTCGGCACCGTGATGCCCTGGGTCGATGGCAGCACAGTGCAGGCGGTGAACGTCTGGCACTATGTGCAGCCGTTCCTCGTGGTCGGTGTGCCAGGGGTGTTTTTCCTGAGCAGCATGCTCTTCGCGGTGGGATCACTCACGCGCAGCAGCTTTTCGGTGTATGTCGCCGGCATCCTGTTGCTCGTGGGCTACTCGGTCGCCGGCCAGCTCGTGCGAACGCTCGATCGAGACCAACTGGCGAATCTCATCGATCCGTTTGCGTTACGTTCGATCGATCTCGTCACCCGCTACTGGACGCCGGTCGAGAAGAACGCGCGGACGTTATCGCTGGACTCCTTCCTGGGTTCGAATCGACTGCTGTGGGTCGGAGTCGGCGTCCTAATGCTGCTGGCGGCGTTCCGCTTCATGCGACTCGAGAAAGACGCGCCGGCGAAGTCTCGCCGGAAAGTGATGAAGGTGTCAGCCGAGGAGTTCGCGTTGCCCAAGCCGGTAGCGCGCCGGGTCGCCGGTTATGCGCCTCCGGGTACGGTCGCGGGGTGGTGGAGTGTCACCACGTTTCAGATCCAATCGCTCTTACGCTCCATACCGTTCCTTGCCATTGCGGCAATCGGCTTCATCAACGTGCTGATGAGTGCGTGGTTTGCCGACCAGAACGGCCAAAACAAGAGCTGGCCCATGAGTTGGCTGATGGCTGAGACCTCGGTGGGATCGGCCGGTCTCTTCATGGTCGTGCTGCTCACGTTCTATGCCGGTGAGCTGGTATGGCGCGAGCGACAGGTGCGGCTGGACCAGGTGCTCGATGCGAGCCCTGTGCGCACCGCGAGTGTGCTGGCCGGCAAGTTCACGGCGATGATGGTGCTGCTTCTGGCTTTCTCCACGGCCGCGATGTTCGGCAGCATGGCGGTGCAGCTGCTCAAGGGATACCCGCACATCGACTTCGGCATCTATGCGCTGTACGTGTACCTCGTCGACTTTCCGAGCTGGTTCGTCATGACGGCGTTGGCCTTTCTCGTGCAATCCCTCGTGCCTCGAAAGCCGATCGGGCACGTGATCGTGATTTTACTCTGGGTCGGGAACAGCGCAACCGTGAATCTCGGCTACGATTATCGGTTGTTGCAGGTCAGTGCGGTCCCGGCGTTTCGCTGGTCCGATCTCAATGGCACAGGTCCGTATCTTCCCTCGTTCCTGGCAATACACGGCTTCAATCTTTGCCTTGCCATGTTGCTGCTCGCCTGCTGCTACGTGGTGTGGAACCGTGGTACGAGCATGCCGGCCTTTGGCGAGCGTCTGCGCACACGTTTCCGCGGCGGGACGTCGTGGTTGGCGGCCGGCGGCACGTTGGGTGCGACGGCATTCGGTGGACTGTTTTACTACAATGCCAGCATCGTCAATCCGTACCACACGCGCAAGGAAAGCGAGCGTCTTCAGCTTCAGTACGAAAAGACGTGGCGGCCGTACGAGATGCTGCTGCCACCCAAAGTGGTCGCGACGTCTATCCAGGTCGACTTGGAGCCGACGGCGGGACGCGCGCGAACGGCCACGAGTTACACGATGGTGAATCGCCTGATCCGCCCGATCGACTCAGTGCTCGTGAACGTGCCGAGTGACCTGCCGGGCCTTGGCGTCACGCTCGACACGCTGCGTTTCGACCGGCCGCACACACTGCTCGAGGCCGATACGGTATTCGGCGTGCGACTGGTGAAGCTCGCCTCGCCACTGGCTCCTGGCGACTCCCTCCGGTTGCGCGTGGTGCAGCATCACGCGCGGCGTGGCTACCCCAGTGGGGAGCCGGATCGCTCGCTCGTAGAGAATGGCACGTTCTTCAACCGCGATAAATTTCCGTCACTTGGCTACCGCGCAGACTTGGAGCTTCAGAGCGACGAACTACGTCGCAAGTACAAGCTGCCGCTGCAGCGGCGAGGTAAGTCGCGCACGGATGCGCTTGGCCTGCAGGTGCAATCGTTCGTTGCCGATGCCGACTTCGTGAGCTTCGAAGCCACTGTGAGCACCGACCCCGACCAGATCGCCATGGCACCGGGGTATCTCGAGAGAGAGTGGACGAGGAACGGACGTCGCTACTTCCACTACGTGATGGACAAGCCGATGCCGAACTTCTTCTCGGTGTTGTCGGCGCGCTGGACCGTGACCAAGACGATGTGGCGAAACACGCCCATCGAGGTCTACCATTATGCGGGCCATACCTTCAACGTGGCACGAATGCTGGAGGCGTCGAAAGCCTCACTCGAGTTCTTCTCGAACGAGTTCGGTGAGTATCCGCACCGACAGCTGCGCATCCTAGAATTCCCGCGTTACGCCGGCTTCGCGCAGTCCTTCCCGAACACCGTGCCCTACTCGGAAGATATCGGCTTCGTGGCGCGTGTGGACTCGACCGATGTCGAAGACACCGACTTGCCGTACTTCGTGACAGCGCACGAGATCGCGCACCAGTGGTTTCCGTATCAGCGTATGCCGGCCGATGTGGAAGGCGCGCAGATGCTGTCCGAGTCCCTGTCCGAATATGCGGCGTTGGTGGTGACCGACCGACTGCACGGTCGTGCTTTCACGCAGAAGTTCTTGCGTTCGGAGCTCGAAGGGTACCTGCGTGGACGTGCCGGCGAAGCCAAGGGTGAGCATCCGCTCACGCGCGTGGATTTGCAGGCCTACATCTGGTACCAGAAGGGTTCACTCGCACTGTTTGCGTTGCGCGATCTGATCGGCGAGAAAGCGCTGCATGGCGCTATCCGCGCGTATCTCGACGAAGGCCGATTCGCGGGGCCGCCGTACGCGACCACGCTCGATCTCATGAAGCACATCGTGGTGGCCACGCCTGATTCGCTCGAGTATGCGATCGACGACTATTTCGAAACGATCACGCTGTGGGATGTACGCACCGACAGCGTATCGAGCGTGAAGTTGCCGAACGGAGAGTACAAGGTGACGATCACGGCCACCTCAAAGAAGCTACGCGCGGATTCACTTGGTGCCGTGTCAGACGTGGCCATGAACGACTATGTCGACGTCGGCGTGTTCGACGCGCCTAAGGCCGGAGCACGTATCGGCGCGGCGCTGTCGATACGCAAGGCGAAAGTGGTCACGGGAACGGCGAACTACGAGTTCACCGTGAAGACCAAGCCGGCGCGGGCCGGCATCGATCCGTACAACCTGTTGATCGACCGCAACCCGGGTGACAACCTGAAGGACGTTTCAGAGAAGAAGTAGCGACTGTTTAGTGGGCGTCGCGTGGCTGAATCTCCTGGAGTTATCAATTCAGACTGTTCCTCTGCGTGCTCTGCTCCTTCGCGTCCTCCGCGTGATCAGTTCAGTAGGCTGTCCGTCGACGAGTGATCCCTTTAGGGGCAGATTACGGGCGACGATGCTTGGATTGTACGAGCACTGATCACAAGTAGTACGTTCCCGCGTGCGGCCGTCGCGGACTGGCCCATCAACTACGACGACCAGTACGCCACCGTGAGAAGTAGTATGGACGCGCGCTTCGGGGAAGAATTCCTACGTTTCCGTAATACGCGCGAGTACGGCGTCGCCGAACTGCGCCGTTGAGCAGGACGCCGCGCCGGCGGCGACACAGTCGGCCGTGCGCCATCCCGCAGAAATGGCATCAGACACGGCGCACTCTATCGCGGCCGCTTCATGTTCCAAGCCGAAACTGTGACGCAGCAGCAGCGCGGCACTCAGTATCGTACCCGCCGGGTTGGCGATACCTCGTCCGGAGATGTCCGGGGCCGAGCCGTGGATCGGCTCGTACAGGCCACGCCGGTGGCCGGTGAGCGGTTGCTCGCCAATGGAGGCCGACGGCAGTACGCCGATGCTACCGGCGAGGACTGCCGCCTCATCGGTGAGAATATCGCCGAACAAGTTCTCGGTCACCACCACGTCGTATCGCGCCGGCGCCTGAAGCAGTTGCATGGCAAAGGAATCCACCAGCGCGTGCTCGAGCGTGACATCCGGAAACTCGTCGCGCATCACACGCGAAGTGACTTCGCGCCACAGGCGGGATGTCGCCAACACGTTGGACTTGTCCACTGAGAGTACGTGACGACGACGCCCGCGCGCGATGGTCGCCGCCACCCGCACCACGCGTTCGACCTCCAAGGCCGTGTACACGCAGAGGTCCGACGCGGATACCGAGCGCCCGGCGCTATCCCGCTCGTGCGTCTTGGCGCCGAAGTACAGCCCGCCTGTCAGTTCGCGCACAAAGAGTATGTCCACGTTGGCGAGCAATTCGGTCTTGAGCGGCGCTGATTCGGCGAGCGCCGGATGCACATGTACGGGTCGCAGGTTCGCGAATACGCCAAGCAGACCACGCAGCGCCAGCAATCCCTGCTCCGGTCGCACCAACGCCGACGGATCACTCCAACGCGGCCCACCGACCGCTCCCAGTAGCACGGCATCCGCTTCGCTCACCAGCGCTCGCGTCTCCGCCGGGAGCGGATCCCCTTGCTGGTCGATGGCAACGCCGCCGATCAGTCCTTCACGAAATCGGAACTCGTGGCCACGGCGTTCGCCGAGCTCACGCAGTACACGTACCGCCTGCGCGGTCACTTCCGGACCGACACCATCGCCCGGGAGCACGGCAATCAACGCGCGCACGCCGCCTCCCACGCTTCGATCGCCGGCAACATGGCCACGAGGGCACCGAGCTCATCGAGTCCTTCCAGCAGGCATCGCTTGCTGAACGGGTCGATCGAGAACGAGGCGGTGATGTCGTTGGGCAAGTACACGCGCTGCTCCGACAGATCGACGCGGATCATGGCCTGCGGTTCCTGCGCGATGGTCGCGTGCAGCGAGGCGAGGGTGGGTGCGTCGAGCGCGATGGTGAGCAGGCCGTTCTTGTGCGCATTGGAGCGAAAGATGTCGGCAAAGGAGCCGGCAATGATGGCACGCAGTCCCCAGTCACTCAGTGCCCACGGTGCGTGCTCACGGCTGGACCCGCAGCCGAAGTTCTGGCCGCCCACGAGTATCGCTGCGCCCTGCGCGGCGGGCGCGTTCAGCCCGAACGCTCCATGCGGTGCCCCCGTCGCGTCGTAGCGCCAATCGGAGAACAGATGCGTGCCCAATCCGCTGCGGGTCGTCGTCGTGAGGAAGCGCGCCGGAATGATCTGGTCGGTGTCGACGTCGTCGCGTGCGACGAGTACCGCGTGCGATGCAAGCGGTGTCCATGGCGCGCTCATAGCAAACTCCGCGGATCGGCGACGGCCCCCGCCACGGCGGATGCCGCCGCGGTGAGTGGCGACGCCAGTAACGTGCGTGCGCCCTTGCCCTGACGTCCTTCAAAATTGCGGTTGCTGGTGCTCACGGCATACTGGCCGGCACCGACGGTGTCGCCGTTCATGGCGATGCACATGGAACAGCCGCTCTCTCGCCACTCGGCGCCCGCTGCGCGGAAGATGTCGGCCAGCCCTTCGCGTTCTGCCTGGCGCTTCACGCGCTGCGATCCCGGCACCACCAGCATGCGAGTGTTGGCGGCCACGCGACGTCCGCGCAGCACGCCCGCGGCAGCGCGAAGGTCGTCGATGCGACCGTTGGTGCAACTCCCGATGAACACCACGTCGACGCGCTGGCCCAAAAGCCGCTGCCCCGGCTCGAGCCCCATGTAGGCGTACGCGCGTGCCAGCGCCGGGTCCTTGTCGGAGCTCGTGTCGGGGAGCTGCGCGTCGACAGCGATAGCCATACCGGGGTTGGTGCCCCACGTAATCATGGGCGCCAGCGTCGACGCGTCGATGATGACACGGCGATCGAAGTGCGCGCCGCTATCCGTGTGTAGCGTACGCCAGTCGGTGACGGCGGCTTCCCATGCGGCTCCGGTTGGCGAGAACTCCCGACCAGCCAGCCACGCAAACGTCGTCTCGTCCGGCGCGATCATTCCCGCTCGGGCACCGGCCTCGATACTCATGTTGCACACCGTCATACGTCCTTCCATATCGAGCGCACGGATGACCTCACCGCGATACTCGATCACGTGGCCCGTGCCCCCGCTCACGCCAATCTGCGCGATGATCGCGAGAATGAGATCCTTCGCTGAGACGCCGGGCGCCAGCGCGCCATCCACGCGCACTTCCATTGTCTTGGGGCGTGATTGCAATAGGCATTGCGTGGCCAGCACGTGTCCCACTTCGCTGGTGCCGATGCCGAACGCCAGCGCGCCGAATGCCCCGTGCGTGCTCGTATGGCTATCTCCGCAGACAATGGTCATGCCCGGCTGCGTCCGACCCAGTTCGGGACCGATCACATGCACAATGCCACGCCGCTCGTCGTCCATGCCGTACATCGGTACACCGAAATCGGCGCAGTTCTCTGCGAGCGCGTCAAGCTGTTTGCCCGCCGCCGCATCCGTGACTGCAAGCCGGCCACCGGTCAGCACCGTAGGCGTGGAGTGGTCCATCGTCGCCACCGTGCGATCGGGCCGGTGCACGCGAAGCCCCCGCTCGCGCAGTGCCGTGAATGCCTGCGGCGACGTCACCTCGTGCACCAGGTGTAAGTCGACGTACAACACCGCCGGCGCCTCGGCCGTGCCGGCGCGTACCACGTGCGCGTCCCACACCTTCTCGAACAGCGTACGTGGCGCACTCATGCCGCGACCTCCTGCATCGCGCGCGCGCGGGCACGTATCAGCCCGTTCACCGCCGCCACGTACGCCTCGGCCGTTGCCACGATGATATCCGTGTGCACGCCGAATCCACTCGCTGTATGCAGCGATTCCGTGGCCGGTGTGTCGCCGAATGGCTCGGCACCACGCTCCGTGTCCGTCGCGGCGTGCTTGTGCCCCGCTCGCTCGCGCAGTCGAATCGATACGCCACCCACGGCGTTGATGCCCTCGGCCGCGGCGTCGACGGAGAACTCGATCAACTCACCCACATCACCCACACAATCGTTGATTGCACGGCAGACGGCATCCACTGGCCCATCCCCCTGCGCCGCCGCCACCAACTCCTGTTCGTCGGGGCCGCGTAGCTTCACCGTCGCGGTGGGGATGGCGTGCGTGCCACACGAGACCTGCACCAATACCAAGGTATACGTCGCACTGCCGCGCCGCGTCTCGCCTGCCACGATCGCCTCCAACTCACGATCGTTCACCACCTTTTTTCGGTCGGCCACGTCTTTGAACTTGGCGAAGACAGCATCCGTCTCCACATCGTTCAGCGCGTGCCCGAGCGTGGCCAGGTGGGCGCGCAATGCCGCCCGGCCCGAGTGCTTACCAAGGACCAAGCGCCCGCCTTCGAGCCCCACGGTTTCGGCGTGCATGATCTCGTAGGTCTCGCGGTTCTTGAGCATGCCATCCTGATGGATGCCCGCTTCGTGCGCAAACGCGTTCGCGCCGACGATCGCCTTGTTGGGCGGTACGCGCACGCTCGTACAGCGCGAGACCAGCCGAGAGGCACGGCCTATTTCTTCCGTGTGAACGGTGGTGTCGGCGTTGTAGCGCGCACGGCGCGTACGCAATGCCATGACCACTTCCTCGAGTGCCGCATTGCCGGCGCGTTCGCCGATACCGTTGACGGTGCATTCCACCTGCCGTGCGCCCGCTTGCACACCCGCCAGTGAATTGGCCACCGCCAAACCGAGGTCGTCGTGGCAGTGTGTGGAGATCGTGACGCCACGCTGACCTACCACATGATCGCGGATCCCGGCGATCAGCGTGAAGTATTCATCGGGGGTGGTGTAGCCGACGGTGTCCGGAATATTCAGCGTCGTGGCGCCCGCGTCGATCGCGGTGCGCAACACCTCGTGCAGGAAGCCGACATCGCTGCGCGACGCATCCTCGGGGGAGAACTCCACGTCGTGCGTGAAGGAGGCGGCGTAGCTAACCATCTCCTGCACACGACGGAGGACCCGCTCGCGGGTCATCTGCAATTTGTACTGCAGATGCACATCCGAAGTGGCGAGAAACGTGTGGATACGGAAACTGGGCGCGCCGGCCAGTGCCGTGGCGGCTGCTTCGATGTCCTTGCGCGTGGCGCGGGCCAGTCCACAGATGGTCGGTGCCGTGGGCCAGTCGTACGCGTCGGCCGCAATGGCGCGGACCGCGTCCCAATCGCCCGGCGAGGCGGCGGGGAAACCCGCTTCGATCACATCCACCCCAAGTCGCGCGAGCTGCCGAGCGACTTGACGCTTCTCTTCGACCGTCATCGAGCAGCCGGGCGCCTGCTCCCCGTCTCGTAGTGTCGTGTCGAAGATGCGTACGATATCGCTGCTCATACGGCCCCTGCTGATACAGACGGGGCGACGGTGCCCGTATCCGGGCGCACGACCTTGGCATTCAGGAAGGGCATGAGTTCACGCAGCCGCACACCGACTTGTTCGATGGGATGCTCCATGTCCGCACGGCGATTGGCGTTGAAGTTGGGGCGGCCCGCCTCGTTCTCCGCCACCCACTGCCGCGCAAAGGTGCCGTCGCGGATTTCGGCCAGCAGCTGCCGCATCGCATCTTTCGTGGCCGACGTGACGATGCGCGGGCCCGCCGTGTAGTCGCCATGCTCCGCCGTGTCGGACACGGAGTAGCGCATGTAGTTGAGGCCACCCTGATACATGAGGTCCACGATCAACTTGAGTTCATGCAGGCACTCGAAATACGCCATCTCGGGCTGATACCCCGCTTCCACCAGCGTTTCGAATCCGGCCTTCACGAGCGCCGACACGCCGCCGCACAGCACCGCCTGCTCGCCGAACAGATCCGTTTCCGTTTCCTCGGCGAAGGACGTTTCGATGACGCCGGCGCGCGTACAGCCGATCGCGCAAGCGTACGACAGCGCGTCGGCGCGCGCGTGGCCGCTCACATCACGATGCACGGCGATCAGTCCCGGTACACCGCCGCCCTCGATGTAGAGCTCGCGCACGCGATGGCCCGGCGACTTGGGTGCGATCAGGGCGACATCCACCCCAGCCGGCGGATCGATCAGGTTGAAGTGAATGTTGAACCCATGGGCGAACAGGAGGGTCTTGCCCGGCGTGAGCGATTCGCGAACGTCATGCTCGTAGATACTGCGCTGCTCGGTGTCGGGCGCCAGCATCATGATGAACTGCGCTTCCGTCGCAGCCTGCGCCACGGTGCACACGCGCAGCCCCGCCGCCTCGGCCGCCGCCTGGCTCCTGGAGCCTTCGCGCAATCCCACGCGCACGTCGCAGCCGCTGTCGCGGAGGTTCAACGCATGCGCATGGCCTTGGCTTCCGTAGCCGATGATCGCGATGGGGCGGCCGGTCAGGCGCGTGGTATCGGCATCACGATCGTAGTAGACGCGCGTCGTCATGCGGCAACTTCCTCATGTGGGGCGCCGTCGGCCTGGTCGCGGTAATGCGCCGGGGCCTCGAGGCGAGTCGGGGTGCGGCCGCGCATCATCGCGAGGCGGCCGGTACGCATCAGCTCCGTCAGCCCTTCCGGGCGGATGAAGCTGATGAAGTGCTCCACGCGTTCCGGCGTGTCGGTGATTTCCACGATCATCTCGTCGTCGCCCACGTGGAGCACGCGTGCGCCTTTCTCGACGACGATGTCGACCAGCTGGGCAAGGCGTGAAGGCGGCGCGACGATTTTGGCGAGCGCGGTCTCGCGCTGAACCGAATCTTCAGTCGTGACATCCGTCACGCCGATCACTTCCACCAGTCGATCGAGCTGGCTGACCACCTGGGTGGCATCGCTGGCGTCCACCACCAGCGTCATGCGGCTGATGCCCGGCACCTCGCTGCGGCCCACGGCAAGCGATGCGATGTTGAAGCCACGGCGGCGGAGGAGCGTGACGGTGCGATGCAGAACGCCGGGGCGGTCCTGCAGCATGGCGATGAGCGTGTGCTGTGACATGAGGGGATAGCAGAGAAGGGAGGAAGACGGGACACGTTGAACTACTCGGCAACCAGCATCTCACCGATCGCGCGACCGGCGGGGACCATCGGAAACACATTCGCTTCGCGCTCGACACGGAAGTCGATCACGACACATCCATCGTGCGCCCACGCCGCCGCGATGGCGGCCGGTGCGTCATCGGCGCTGTCGACCGTCATGCCGCGGATCCCATGCGCGTCGGCGAGCTTGGCAAAGTCGGGACCGGTAAGCGGGGTGCCGCTGTAGCGGCGTCCCTCGAATAGCTGCTGCCACTGACGCACCATGCCCGGATAGCCGTTGTTGATCACGGCGACCTTCACGTTCGTGAGTCCTTCCTGCGCGATCGTGGCCAGTTCACACGCCGTCATCTGAAATCCGCCGTCACCAACCACCACCCACATCGTGCGTTCGGGGTCGGCAATCGCCGCACCCATCGCGGCTGGCAACGAGAATCCCATCGTACCGGCGCCCCCGCTCGTGATGTGTGTGCGCGGGCGACTCCAGTCGAGCAGCTGCGCGGCCCACATCTGGTGCTGGCCCACGTCTGTGACCACACGCCAATCCTGCCGATGGCGGAACGCGGCATTCATCGCATCGAACACGTCGTGTGGCATGAGCGGCGCGGTCCGTTCGCGTCGTGCATACGCCTGACGGGGCTGATGTTTGTCGCGCATGGCGGCGATGCTGTCGCACCACGCGGTGCGTGTCGTGGTACGCGTAGCGGTGCTGCCAGCGAGCATGGCCGACGCAATCGCCTCGAGCACCGGCTTGCAGTCACTCACAATACCGACGTCGGTGTGTACCAGCTTACCGATTTCCGCCGCATCGATGTCGATGTGAATCACCTTCGCGTGCGGCGCAAACGTACTCGCTTTGCCGGTCACGCGATCGTCGAAGCGAGTGCCGACGTTGAGGAGCACATCGCACAGCTGAATCGCTTTGTTCACATGGACCCAGCCATGCATGCCGGGCATACCCAACGTGAGCGGATGGTCGTGCGGCATGGCACCCAAGCCTTGGAGTGTGGTCACGACGGGAATGCCCGTCTGTTCCGCAAGGGCACGCAGCTCGTTGGTGGCGGCCCCCTGAATGACGCCGTTGCCGGCGAGGATCAGTGGGCGCTCCGCCTCCTGCAGCAACCGCACCGCCTCGGCGATTGCCGTTGGGAGCACGGCACTCTTGCGCGACGCCGGGTGATATCCTGGCAGATCCATTGCGACATCCCAGTCGGGAACCAGCCGCGCGAGCTGCGCGTCCTTCGTAATGTCGATCAGCACTGGACCCGGACGGCCCGTGCGCGCGATGTGAAAGGCTTCGCGGAACACACGCGTGAGTTCGCGCGGATCGCTGACGAGAAAATTGTGCTTGGTGATCGGCACCGTAATGCCGGTGATATCCGTTTCCTGAAACGCATCCGTGCCGAGCAGGGAGCTGGGTACTTGGCCCGTGATCGCGACCAGGGGTGTGCCGTCCATCCACGCGTCGGCAATCGGCGTGATCAAATTGGTGGCACCGGGCCCGCTCGTCCCGATGCAGACGCCGACTTGGCCCGTCGCGCGCGCATAGCCTTCCGCAGCGTGGCCGGCGCCCTGTTCATGGCGGCAGAGCACGTGGCGCAGCGAAGAGCGGTACTCGTACATCGCGTGGTAGAACGGCATGATGCAGCCGCCCGGAATTCCGAACATGACCGAAACACCCTCGCGGATGAGCGCTTCGCACATGATCTGTGCGCCGGTGCGCATCGACGGATTGGCGTCGCGAGACATGGCCGGAGGGGCGCTGGCCGCGGATGCTGTTGATGTCGGTATCGTGTCGCGTGCAGCGTGTGACATGGAGGCCTGGAGAACGAGAAAGGCCCCCTCCGAACCCGGAGAGAGCCTTGTCGTCATTCGCCAAGGATGCCCCTCCGAGTGGTCTCGGGAGGGGCTGGTTGCGTGTTACATCGCGACCGACTGGCCCTGCTCCCGAACGCTAAGTACGCGTACTACAACAATCGACGCGACGAGAATCGTCGCGACGACGGGAATAAGGCTGAGTAGAAGTCGGGACTGCGCGAACGAAGCGGGCATCAGCTGGGCAGAGCGTTTGGCAACATGTTGTCTTTTCAAGCATCGGCACAGAAGAGCGTTTCCGCAACCCCTCCCAGGGTTGCTGGCCTCGATGCGGTGCGAAACTCGAGCGCCGGATCGTGTACGCGGCCGTGGCGCAGGGACATCAGGTCCTTCACGTAGTTCTGATAGAGGCGCCACGGCGCTCGGTTTCCCTGTTTCGGCAAGCGGGATGACGCGCGCTGCACGTACCCCGACGTGAAATCGAACACCGGTAATTCCGTGAGCGAGTGATCACGACGCGGCGTGACCTGCACGTACTCGTGCGCGCGCATGTGGTTGAGCAGCCGGCACACGTGCTGCGCAATGAGGTCGCACTTGAGCGTCCACGACGCATTCGTGTATCCCACCGCAGCGGCCAGGTTCGGGACGTCGCTCACCATCATCCCTTTGTAGATCATCGTGCGACCCAGCTCCACGACGATACCGTCGACGACCAGCGTCACACCGGTCAGTAGCGACATGCGCAGTCCGGTCGCCGCGACCACGATATCCGCATCGAGTCGCGCACCGGACGTGAGCACGACGCCCGCTTCGTCGAAGTGCGCGATCTGATCGGTGACGATCGAGGCGCGTCCGTCACGCAGCACGGTGAACAGATCGCCGTCGGGCACCATGCAAAGGCGCTCATCCCACGGTTCGTAGCGTGGACTGAAGTGCACATCAAAGGGAAAATCCGCACCGAGCGCCTTTTCCGCCTCCACGCGGAGCGCCTTCTTGAACATCGCGGGACGCGTCCGGGCGATGTGATAGTAGAACATGCTGCGCGTCACATTCTTCCAGCGCGCGAGTGCGTAGGCCAATCCCGACGGCAAGACACGACGCAACGCGTTGGCGATCACGTCGACCGACGGCACCGTGGCGATGTACGTCGGCGAGCGTTGCAGCATCGTCACGTGCGCGGCGGCGTGCGCACCGGTGGCCATAGCGGGTACGAGCGTCACGGCCGTCGCGCCGCTGCCGATCACGACCACGCGCGCACCGCGGTAGTCGAGGTCGTCGGGCCAATGCTGCGGATGCAGTACGCGCCCCCCGAACGAGGCCATACCCGGCCATTCGGGCGTGTGCCCCTGCGCGTAGTCGTAGTATCCAGCGCAGCTGTACAGGAAGGTGCAGGTGAGCTGTTTCGGCGACCGTTCCACGCCGACCTCGAGTTCGATCGTCCAGCGCGCGTGTGCCGACGACCACTCCGCGCGCACCAGCCGATGTTCGTAGCGGATACGACGGTCGATGCCGAACTCGCGCGCCGTATCCTCGATGTACGCCTTGATCGACGGGCCGTCGGCGATCGCTTTGGCATTCCGCCACGGCCGAAAGCGATAGCCGAGCGTATACATGTCGGAGTCGGACCGGATGCCGGGATAACGGAACAGATCCCAGGTGCCGCCCATGCGTTCGCGGGCCTCGACGATCGCGTAAGATCGATCGGCGCACGCCGTTTGCAGGTGCCAAGAGGCACTGATGCCGGAGAGTCCAGCGCCGATGATCAGGACGTCGAGATGTTCCACGTGCGACTCGGAGGAGGCAACGGCCGACCGGGTGGGTCGGGACGTGTGTGCGTATGCATATCCGTACGCGTCAAGCTACCCGGCGGCGGACTCAGGACGCGAGGGCACGTATACGCCTGACGCGTCTCCTCCCCCGACGATAGCTTGAGTAGTGGTGCGCCGGTGCACCCTCCGAATCCCGCCCGCAGAGGAGTGTTCTTCGTGTACTCCCGTCGTTCGAAAGTCGCGCCGCAGTACGATGTCATCGTGGTCGGCTCCGGTGCCGGTGGCGGTATGGCCGCCTACCAACTGTCGGTGCAGGGGCTCAAGGTGCTGCTTCTCGAAGCGGGCCGTGACTACGACCCGGTTACTGAAACGCCGATGTTCCAGACGCCGAAAGACGCGCCGCTGCGTGGCAGTGGTAATGCCGACAAGCCGTTCGGCTTCTACGATGCCACCGTGGATGGCGGCTGGCGCGTGCCGGGCGAGCCGTTCACCACCGCGCCGGGCAGCCAGTTCAGTTGGTGGCGTTCACGCATGCTGGGCGGACGCACGAATCATTGGGGCCGCATATCGCTGCGTATGGGACCGTACGACTTCAAGCCCAGGTCGCGCGACGGACTCGGTGCTGACTGGCCGATGACGTACGACACCATGGCCCCGTATTACGACAAGACGGAACTGCTGATCGGCGTGTACGGTGGTGAGGACGATCTCGAGAACACGCCGCGTTCGTCACCGGGCGTGTTGCAGCCACCGCCCGCCGCACGCTCGTACGAGCTCCTCGCCAAACAGGCGTGCGATCCGCTCGAGATTCCGGTGATTCCGGCGCACCGCGCCGTGCTCACGCAGCGTCAGGATTCAGCGCGGTTGCCGGCCAGGTTGCATCCCGGCAATGCGCTCGCGCAGCGCGTGCTCCGGCAAAGCATGAACGAGCGCATGGCCTGTTTCTACGCTACCGACTGTGGTCGCGGCTGCTCCATCAAAGCGAACTTCCAGAGCACCACGGTGCTGCTTCCGCCGGCGATGGCCACGGGCAATGTCACGTTGATCACCGACGCCATGGTGCGTGAAGTGTCGATCGACGCCCAGGGCAAGGCGAGCGGCGTGCACTACATCGACAAGCTCACGCGCGTCGATCATCACGTCACGGCCAAGGTGGTCGTCCTGGCGGCGAGTGCGTGTGAAACGTCGCGCATCATGCTCAACTCCAGGAGCACACTGTTCCCGAACGGCATCGCCAACAGCAGCGGCGTGGTCGGCAAGTATCTGATGGATACCGTGGGCGCCGGACTGTCCGCGCAGATCCCGCGCTTGGAGGGGCTGCCGCCGGTGAATGAAGACGGCACGGCCGGCATTCACATGTACATGCCGTGGTGGATGTACGGTGAACAGAAGGCCGGCAGGATGTCGTTCGCGCGCGGCTATCACATCGAGTTCGGTGGTGGGCGTGGCATGCCCGGTCCCGGCATCTTCGGTGGCCTCGAGAGCTTCACGCAGGGCGCATACGGCAAAAAGTTCAAGGAAGAAGCACGTCGATACTACGGCTCGTTCATGTACTTCGATGGCCGTGGCGAAATGATTCCGAACGAAGACTCGTACTGCGAAATCGATCCCGTCGCCGTAGACCAGTGGGGCATTCCCGTGCTGCGTTTTCACTGGAAGTGGTCGGAGCACGAGACGCAGCAGGCGGCGCACATGCACAAGACGTTCGCCGAGATCATCGACAAGATGGGCGGCACCGTGCAGGGCACCGTGCAGACCGATGGCAGCAAAGCCATTGCGACCGGCGGCTCGATCATCCACGAAGTGGGCACGGTGCGCATGGGCAGCGATCCGAAAACGTCGGTGCTCAACGAGTTCGGTCAGACGTGGGCCGTGAAGAATCTCTTCGTCACCGACGGTGCCACGTTCGTGTCGAACGCCGACAAGAATCCGACACTGTCCATTCTCGCGCTCGCGTGGCGCAGTTGCGATCACATCGTGGCCGAACTGAAGCGGGGGAATCTCTGATGAGCGACGACATGCATAGCCAGTCGAAGCCAGCGGGGCAGGGCATTGCGCGACGCGATGCGCTGAAGGCGATGGCCGCCGCAGCGATGGTGCCGATGCTGCCCGAGTCGGCCGCGGCAGCCCCGGTTGCTTCCACGCCACGCGTGCCGCTCCCGATGCTCGAGGAAGCCCAGGCGAAACGCAAAGGCCCGCGCGGCACGCCTGGTGATCCCGTACTGCAGGTGGCGAAGGCCGACTGGCCGAACAAGCTGCAGCTGCGCGAACTGACCACGCTCGCTGCGCTGTGCGACGTGATCATCCCCGCCGATGCCAAGAGCCCGGCGGCATCGACGGTGGGTGCGCCGGCCTACATCAACGAATGGGCCAGCCGCCCTGGCGGGGATGCATCACTGGTGCGTGTGCGCGGCGGACTGGCTTGGCTGGATCGCGAGTCGAATACGCGCTTCGGCACGCGTTTCCATCTCGCCACGAACGCGCAGCGCACCGCGATCTGCGACGACATCTGCTACCTGCCGAAAGCCAAGCCGGAGCATCAGTTCGCCGCGCAGTTCTTCGACACCATTCGCGATCAGACGGCGACGGCGTTCTACACCACGCCGCAGGGGTGGAAAGATCTGGGCTACATCGGCAACGTGGCGATGCCGAAGTTTGAAGGGCCGAACGCGGAGATACGTCGGAAGATCGGCGTGGAGTAGGCGGCGGCGGTCACTCACCGCCAGCAGTAACTGCAAACAGCAACCGCCGGAACACGGAGACCACGGATTACACGGAAAGGACACGGATAAGATGAACAGCGCGGCGCTTTTCATCTTATCCGCGTGGTTTCCGTCGATCCGTTTCATCCGTGTTCCGGCTGTTGCTGTTGCTGTTGCCGTTGCGCGCAACTCAGAACGTCACGCGCACCGACGTCACGGGTCCGAGCGACACGAACACACGTCCATCAAGCTTACGGGCAGAACTCTGCATGATGCCGCGTAGTGGTCCGGCGTCGCGGACCGGCTTGATGATGGCGTCGGCCGCCAACAGACCGAGGATGCCGCCGGCGCTCCCCAAGGCGAGGGCGCCCTGCGCCTTGGTTTCGGCGATCGCGGCGATGCCTGCGCCCATCAACGCACCGGCGAGCGCGCCGAGTTGCGCGAGCGTACCGTCGGCGCTCGTGCGGTCGGCCTTGCGCACGAGTCCGCGATCGGCGAGAAACGCACCGGCGAGAACGCCAGCGGCGGCTACGCCGTACTTGCGTGTATCGTTTCCACCTTCACTGATCAGAGACGACGCGCCCACACCACCAAGCAGCGCGCTGGCGAACGCCACGCTCACGTCGCCCGCGGTCACGTTGTAGGCGGCGCGCTGCGCATAGCGCGGGCCGAGCGCGTAGCCGATGAGGTTGGCGCCGATCGCGGCACCGACCACGGCCTTGCCGGGCCCGCGCAGGCTGTTGTCGGTGCTCGTGTAACTGCCGAACTGCGGATCGTCGACGGGGATGACCGTTTCGCGGCCCTTGAATGCCCCGCTGCCGAAGCCGATGCCCATGACGGTAAGCGCGCCGAGGTCGGCGAAGAACCCCGCACTGGCCGCTTCACCGTCGCTGAGGCCACGGGCCTGTTGGAAGCCGACGATAGTTCCGCCGATGGCGCCCGCGAGGATAGGCGCCCCCCAGGCTGGTCCGCCTTCGGCGTTGGCGATCGCGGCAATGCCGAGGCCAGTGAGCGCGCCTCGCGTACCGCCGTGTGCCGCTCGTGCGGCTTGCGCGCGCGTCACTACTCGGCCCTTAACCAGGTTGGCGGCCACGAAGAACGACGTGCCGGCCGCCAGAAAGTAGCCGCCGGCTGCGGCGGGGCCACCCTGCTCACTGAGCAGCGCGGCCGTGGCTGGGCCATACGCCACGAGGCCGAGGAAGGTCTGGTTGCGCACGAACGTGTTGCCGGCCGGTTGCGACACGACCACGCCGGTGCCGGCTCCGATAAGCCGATCGCCCCCGCGTCCTTGTGCCAGCAGGCCCGCACTTACTGCATTTTGCAGAGTGGCAACCGCGGCGGCGTCGAGTGCGAAACGGGACACTGTGCTATCCACGCGTTGCACGACCAGCACATGCGCGCCGCCATCCACGCGGTAGAGTCGCGCCTCACGGAAGGAACCGGCCACGGGCCACGCGGGCGCGACGAGGCCGAGTTGGGAAACCAACGTTGGCGTGATGATCGTGAGGCGACGGGCGCTGTCGAGCGGCACGAGCGTCTCGATAGTGGGCGCGACCTGGGCGGCGAGCGGGCGAGCGACGGTGGTGAAGGTCGCGAAGCCGATCAGTGAAAGCGCAGAGACGATGCGAACGGACAAGGTAGGGGGCATGCGGGTCTCGGGAATGGGGAAGTATGGACCGGTACGGAGAAACGTACGACCTCTATCGCCGCACGTTGAATGGGGTTCCAGAACAACTGGGACGAATGGTAGCGCTCTCAAGGACCGTCACCGCGTTCATCATCATGGCAGGCACCGGGCAGGGTACAAGCGCGAGGTGGTATTATTGCAGGTGCCCAGCCTACGCGATCTTCATCATACCCATCGCCGATATTTTGCAGCGCTGATCGAGCTCACGTCGGTCGCCCGACCATAGATCAGGAGCGGCTCTACGTCGGCATTGGACGCGACGGTAGTAATCTTGAGGGATGATCCCGTCGTCCTATCCGCCGCTCAGATGAGCGCCCCATCCGAGTCCACGTTCTCCGCGCACTGCGCCGCGCTCGGCCTACGCACAGTGCGCACGATCGACGAACTGAACGCTGCGTACCGGCCGCTCATTCGGCAGTGGCATCCTGATCGCCACCACGATCACGCCGATCACGCCATCGCGCTCGTGCGCGCCACGGCGATCAACGAGGCCTATGCGTTCCTCTCGGCCGCCCTCGCGAACCAGCGCACGTCGCGGCCGGTGGTGCTACGCAGATCACGATCGGTGTCAGACGACGGATTCCCCGACGCCAGCGTGCTTGAGATCTTCGTGAAGCCGTCGAGCATCATCTCCGTGGGCTACAACAGTGCCACTGCTGATCTGTTCGTGAAGTTCGTCGGCCATCGTGTCTATCGCTACATCGCCGTACCGCTCTCGGTGTTCGAGGCTCTGCTGATGGCGTCGTCAGCGGCGGTATTCGTGGGTGAGCAGATCGACCGACGGTACGAATGCGAGGTGCTGAAACGGACGACGTAATCGCTGTATTGGGCGTCCTTGGTATCTTCGCCCGGTGCCCTCCTTCTGGACTCCAGTGGCTTCGAAGGCGCCCTCGGTGACATCCCGCAACGCGACTGGCGAAAAACACGTTTTGTGCTGCGTCTCACCATGAACCGATTCGAGCATGACCCGTCCTGAACAGACGAGATGCGGCCCCTCGCAGCGCCGTCGCTGCAGGTGCAGCCACGCAGCGTCCCGACCAAGCCGTAGCAGTCTACTTGCCGAACGCCGCCTTGAGTCGGTCACCCGCATACTGCTCGGCATCCTTCGCCTTGTCGATGACGGCGCCCATACCGAAGAACTCGTGCGCTACGCCAACATACAGCTTGCGTTCAACCGCTACGTTTGCCGCCTTGAGCGCCTGTTCCAGCATCGCGCCGTCATCACGCAGCGGATCGATCTGCGCATTGATGATGGTAACAGGCGGCAGACCATTGAGGTTAGCCTTCACGAGATTGATGCGCGAGTCCTGAAGATCAGCGGGCGTTCGTACAGTATGTTTGGCGAACCAGCCCATCATCGCGCGGCTGAGTGGCTTTGCATTCGCGTTTTCGACGTACGACGACGTGCTGGTGTCGGGCTGCGCGATGGGATAGATGCTGATCACCGCTTTTGGCATCGGCAGACCTGCATCGCGCGCGGCAACAGCCGTCGCCACAGCAAGATTTCCGCCGGCGCTTTCACCGGCGAGCGCCATGCGCGCGGGGTCGCCCTTGATCGATGCTGCGTTCTTGACGGCCCAGCGATAGGTCGCGAGCGCGTCTTCGTGCTGCGCCGGAAACTTGTGCTCCGGTGCGAGACGATAATCCACCGACACCACGACCGCGTTTCCGCACTTCGCGAGGCTGCGCGCGCCGCCGTCGTAGACTTGCTTGTTCGCGATTACCCACCCGCCACCGTGATAATAGACAACGACCGGGAACGGTCCCGTTCCCTCCGGCGTATAAATCCGCGCGGGAAGCGGGCCGGCCGGCCCCGGGATCGTGCGGTCGACCGATGTGACGCCGGGTACAAGTTTCGTCGGCGTCGTGTCCTTTCCAGCTTTCGCCGCCACCATGCCGGCGGCGGCTGCCGGCGTCGGCTGCTTTCGTGCCTCCTCCGGCGGAAGCGTCTCCATGGGCTTTCCGCCCAAGGCCGTTAGCTGGTCGAGCACGGCCTGCATCTGAGGCTCGGCGCGCGTGGGGCCGCCGGGCGCGGTCATGGTGTCCGGGGTCATGCTATCAACTGCGGCCATCGCCACGCCGGATGATACCGTCGAATCGGTGCTGGCTTTGTTGCTGTCACTGCAACCGGCCACGAGCAGCAGCCCTGCAGTGACAATGATGGCCCGCGCGCGGCCGTTCGATGGGCGACGGTACTGAACGAGTTGCGGCTTCGACATGGACTGGAGCTCCTCTGGATGAGACGACTGAGTGGATGCGAGTCCGCGCCCGCGGTGC
>NZ_JBDNFF010000418.1:0-3273 GCF_041689975.1 Gemmatimonas sp. | reverse complement strand
GCACTCCATCGCGGCAACATCATGGTGCTCTGCGCGATGCGCTCGTTCACCGTGTAGCCCGAGATCTCCCAGCGACCGCGGACGATGCCGCGCACCGGAATGTCGAACCACGTACTACCGCGCGACACTTCCACCTCTTGCCGGCGCGGCAGCCAGTATCGCTCACGCACCAGAGCATTCTCGAGCGTGACCACCAGTGTCTCGATACGCTTGTCGATGATCGCCGCACGCGTGAATGTCATCGACAGACGCACGACGGCACCGGTTTCACGATCGAGATACACCGAACCCACGGCCGCCGGTTGCGCCGCATTACGCGGGCGGAACTTCACTTCATCGACCACGATCTCGCGACCGGGAATGCGAATGCGTAGCGCACTTCCCATCGCGTATTCGTACGGGCTCGGCGCGAGCGCGGACAGCGGATGCGGTACGTCGCGCACATCCTGCCCGTCACCGAGTCGGATGCGGTCGGGAAGATTATCGAGCACCACGCTGTAACGATCGCGATAGTAGCCCACGTCGGCCGGCAACAGCGTCGTGTCGCGGCGACCGATCAATCGCTGCGCACTGCGCCCCGGTTGCCACCAGGCGATGGAGAGTTGAAGCTCTTCGCTTTGCACAACTTTGGGCGGAATGATCACGCCTTCGCCCAGCTGCGCCAGAAACGCGAGAAAGCCGTGTGCCGTGGCCGAATAGCTGAGCAGCGTGCTGTCGGCGAGCTGTACGCTGCGCCGATCGATCGCGCGGCGCACCAGCGAATCGGCCAGCGCATCGCGCCAAGCCTGTTCGCCGCGCGCTGATGCCACGGGGCGAGCCGCCGCCGGTGCTTGCGCCTGGGCCTTCGCCTGATGTGCCGGTAGGGCAAGGCCGATCAGCGCCGAGGCAATGAGGGCAGCGGCCGACGCCGCATACATCGGTCGCGAGGACGGCATTCGGTTTCGTGTCACGTCAGGCTTTGCATGGCGACGGGCAATGTAGCGGGAACGCAGCCAGCTTGATCGCTTACCGAACTCGCGACGCGCGCGCCGACTTGGTGTCGGGTGCCACCAGCAGCAACCACCCGCGATAGCGCGCCACCGGTACCGCCTTCGCGACGGACCCGTTGGAGATGCCCGTGGCGCGATGCGGCACGACCGCTTGATAGCTCCAGCCGTACCGCCACGCGGCATCGGCGCTGGAGGGTGCGCCGGGCCTCCGCGGCGCCCGGAACGCACGACGCGCGATCACGCGAGCCGTGAGCGGCGTAATCGTGCCAGTCGGTGCAGTGAGATGCACGACGGCTTTTACAGACAGCGCCGGTGTGCCGAGCCGCGTGCCGAAGTGAATGGCATAGAGCGTGTCGGCCGCACGCCCCGCACGCGTGCCCTCGATACGCGGCAGCGGACTCTCGGCGGCCACCGAGGCCGTGGCCGGCATCGAATCGGTCAGGAGCTGCGTGCCCTGGAAGCGTGACACCAACCATGCGTCGAGCGAACCGGTGGCTTGGGCTTCCACTACCGTGGCGGCACACGCCATCGCTCCCAGAAGCACCACCGCGCGATAACGCCACATGCCTGTGATCACGGGCGCAGTAGCGGGAGCGACAGGACCATCCCTTTCCGCGAGATCGCCGCCGGCAGCGTGGCAGGGAGTACGCGCGCCACTTCCGTGCCCGGCGCCACCACGTCGATGCCGGCGCGCAGGGCGGCGTCCTCACGCACCGCATAGCGCAGCAGCGCCTCGCTTTCGCGCTCCACCTCGAGCACCCGCACCAGCGCCAGACGCGTGCTCACGGTGACCCATTCCGCCCGCGCGAGCGGCTCGCGCGCCGATCGCGGCACCAACTGCGCCAGCGTGGTGCGCAGACGCGCCTCGAACAGCGCCAATGGCGTGGTGGACCACCCTTCACGCAGTGCGAACATCGCCAGCGAATCGGCGGTGCGCACGACCTGCGCAGCGGCCAACGGCTCCCACTCACGCGGCACGGCAAACGCGTCCCGCCGCGCAGCATCGTCGAGCAGCACATCGGGGTGCAATCCGCCCGTCGCCAACGCGCCATTCCCCGTCCGTCGATCGAGACTGATACCCTTGGGGGTAAGCCACCGGGCCGTCGTGAGTCGCACTGACAGGTCTTTCGACAGCGTGACCACGCGCTGCACCACCCCTTTGCCGTACGTGGTAGTGCCCACCAGCAGCGCACGATTGTAATCGCGCAACGCAGCAGCCATCACTTCCGCCGCACTCGCCGTATTGCCGTCGACAAGTACCGTGAGTGGCAACGAAGGCCAGCGGGAGTTCCGACTGGAATGCGGCTGCGGCGCGGCACCACCGCGACCGGCCAGCGATGCGATCACCAAGCCGCGCGGGAGGAAGAGTCCGGCGGACTTGACGCCTTCCTCAAACAGACCGCCCGTGTTGCCACGCAGATCGAGCACCAGCGATGTGGCACCACGCTGCAGCAACGATTCCACCGCGTCCTCCAATTCTTCCGAGGAGTGCGAGGTGAAGGTGGCCAGCCGCACGTAGCCCACAGAGTCGGCCAGCAGGCCCTGCTCCGTGACCGAAGGCATGTGCCACGCCGAACGCCGAACTATCAGTCGCAGCGTATCACCGAACGGGGCGCGCCAGAGCGTCAGCACACTCGAGTCACCGAACGTGCGCGTGCTGTCGCCAGGCTTCTTCGTCCACGCCTCGCCCACGGCGACCGCGTCGACCATCAGAATGCGATCGCCCGCGCGCACGCCGGCCGTGAACGCCGGTGATCCCGGGGCGACGCGCGCGACACCGGCGGCCGCCGACTCACGACGCAGCGTCAACCCCATCCCCTGCCCCTCTCCCAACATGGTACCGCGATAGCGCTGGATGCCGTCTGGACGCAGCAGTGCCGCGTACGGGTCCTGCAGCTCTCGCAGCATGCCGGTTACGGCACGCCGAATGAGCTCATCGCTGCCCAGCGAGTCGATCGCATTGGCCCTCACCGAGTCGATCGCCGTAGACAGCAGCTGCGCATCGGCCCACTCGTTCATCGTACGCATCCGGTGCCCGCCATACCACGATCCCAGCGCAAACGCGCCGGCCAGCCCCGCTGCAGTCAGCGGCGCCAGCCAGTAGCGGCGTGTGCGGGGCGTGGTGATCATGATGCGACCTGGACCAGAAGACACGTCATCGTGAGTAGGGACTCCTTCTCATACTACAGGCGTCATGCGGTGATCCGTCAATCGGCGAGATATGGGTGCCGATTGAGGCACGCCCGCGCGAAGCAGGCGCAAGACATGAGCCATCCGAGCCTTC
>NZ_JBDNFF010000417.1:0-1818 GCF_041689975.1 Gemmatimonas sp. | reverse complement strand
GTGGCGGTGCTGGCGATGTTGGCCGAGTACGACGGGTTGCCGTCGCCGTTGCCCGAGAGTTTGCGTGAAGTTGCGGTGCGGGTGGTTCGAAATACGCGAGGAGAACAGGTCGGCGAAGTGTTCGTGAGTACGGCGCCGCTCGGCGCGTACGGGCGGGCCTAGTGGCGTTGATTCGATGACGCGGCGCGGCCGCATGCCTGTTACACTCGATGCACTTGATGGGGAGACGGCTACTCTTGTGCGTTTGGCGGCGTTGCTTGCGGGTGGGAGCGAGGCGGAGGTGCGCGGGGGGCTTTCGGCGGTGCTCGGCGTCGTCAATCCGATCTGGGTTGAAGAAGTCATACTGCAGACGTACTTGTTTGCCGGATTTCCGCGGGCGCTCAATGCGGCCAGGGATTGGCGTCGCATCTCCGGTCGCAGTGCGCCGACACCGTCGGATGATGACGAGGGGGCAGTGACGGACTTTTCTGCGCGTGGCGAGGCGACGTGCGCCACGGTGTATGGCGAGTACTACGATCGGTTGCGCGTGAACATCCGTGGATTGCATCCGGCGCTCGATCGGTGGATGATCACGGAAGGATACGGCAAGGTGCTCGGTCGGCCGTTGCTCGATCTGGCGCGTCGGGAGTTGTGTGTGGTCGCCGCGTGCGCCATCGCGCGACAGGATCGGCAGCTGCATTCGCATCTGCACGGCGCCGTGAATGCCGGGGCGGCCGTGGCCGTGGTTTCGGCCGCGCTGCAGGTGGTTGCGCCGCTGATCGGCGCCGACGACATGCGTCGCTACCTCGGCTTGTGGGCGCGGGTGCAGGGCAAGTAAGACGGCAACACCGTTATTCGGCAGGACGATCAGCACGCAGTGCAATCGCAGGTTTCTGGCGGCGCCTTGGTGGCCGGCTGCCTCTCTCGTTTCGGAAGTGATTCATGTTCGTAGATCGCGTACTCGTGAAGGTCGAAGCAGGAACTGGTGGATCGGGACAGACGTCGTTCCGTCGCGAGAAGTTCGCGCCGATGGGCGGCCCTGATGGTGGCGACGGCGGACGGGGCGGCGACGTTATCGTGCGCGGCGACCGCAACCTGACCACGCTGCTGGACTACACGTACCGCGATGCCTGGAAGGCCGAACGCGGTCAACACGGCGAAGGATCGAATCGGACCGGGCGCTCGGGCGAGGATATCGTGCTGCCCGTCCCTCCCGGTACCGTCGTGCGCGACGCCGAAACGCAGGAGTTTCTGGGCGAAGTCATGGAGGATGGACACACGATTCTCGTGTCGAAAGGAGGTCGTGGCGGTAAGGGGAATTCGTTCTTCGTCACCCCCACGCACCAGTCGCCGCGCGAATGGCAGCCGGGCGAAGAAGGACATGCCCGGACGCTCGAACTCGAGCTCAAGCTGATCGCCGATATCGGTCTCGTCGGCCAGCCGAACGCAGGCAAGAGCACCCTCCTCTCGGTGATTTCGGCGGCTCGCCCCAAAATCGCAGACTATCCGTTCACCACCTTGTCGCCGAACCTCGGCGTCGTGCCACTCAGTGACCATCGCTCCTTCGTGGTGGCCGACATTCCCGGCATCATCGAAGGCGCGTCGGAAGGCAAGGGACTCGGACTGCGCTTCCTGCGACACATCGAGCGCACCCGCATGCTCGCCTTCATGATCCCCATCGATGCGGAAGACTGGCAGGCGGAGCTCGATCAGTTGCGACACGAGATTTCCTCGTACTCCACCGAGCTCGCCGCCAAGCCGTATTGCGTGGTGTTCACGAAGCTCGATCTGCTCGGCGAGCACTACGTGCCGGATATCGAAGCACCGAGCGCCTTCGGC
>NZ_JBDNFF010000416.1:0-2032 GCF_041689975.1 Gemmatimonas sp. | reverse complement strand
GTCGAGTCGCTCGTCAAGGACGCCGCAGTACCCGATGCGCGGGTAGGGAATTCCCGCCTGATGGCTGAACTCATTCAAAATGTTCCGGGCCGCGCGAAAGTGCTCGAGATCGACGCAAGATGCCATTTCATGTACATGGTGGTGCAGAAGGTGCTTGGCCTCGTACAAGCTTTGGCCACCTGTAAACACGATGTGAGCAGCGCCGAGAAGCGCACGCTCCATCTCTGCCATCCTTGCCGTGGCACCGGCGAATGCTGACAGCTCATCCATGCAGTCGTACACCACCAACTTCGCACACAAATGGCTCGAGAACTCGAGCGCCGCTGGCGTAAAGTACCATCGCACATCAACCCGCACATTCATTTTATCCAGGAACTCATCCAACAGCCGTCGCTGAAAGTCGATCACTTGATCTGCCGAAAGGTGTGCAGACAAATGAGGCCGGACAACGAAAACATTCGGCGCCGCCAGCGTAACGGTCATCTCAGCGCGAAACTCTCCAAAGCACGGCTCCTCTACGAAGAAGACCCGTCGATTGCGAGCAGCGCGACTCATCAGGTGCTGCGGACGCTGATAAACCCAATCCCATCGGAGGTGTGAAAACGCGATGAGATCGGAGGCTGGCATTGGCGTCATGTTTGTGGCTCGGTTTGACGGCCGCATGTCTTGCCTACAGCGCCGAAGCAGTCGCTGACACGCAAAAAAGCAGGAGCGCGGTGCGCCCTAGCTGTGGACATTCATGCGAGAACCGTAAGTGGCAAGAAAACGATCAAACTACGTCGTGCGCGCTACCAAACTGACTACGGAGCATATACTGTGCCACTCCTGCCCGCTCTACGAGCACCATAACTATGGACCGGTGGTATCGATACGACGCTTCCACGACTGCGCACAGTGCGCGTGGATCAAAGTCGCCGTTTCCCGGGGCGCTTCGAACGGCAAAAGGTGCGCAGCGTTCGGTACTACCACCAGCCGCGACGACGGGATCCGTTGTCTTACGTGCACGTCCAGATAATCCGGCGATAGCGGGGTGTCGAGTGCGCCAGCGATGACGAGCGTCGGAGTGACCATTCCCGCGGTCGCACGCGAGATGTCTTCTCGGCTTCCGCACTCCAGCCATCCGTGCCAAGCCCACTTTGAAGTGCGCAGTGCGTCGCTCACCACAACGCCCCGGTCCTCGTCTGTCAGCGGACGCGCGACACGCTCTACTGCCGTTCGCTCGGCCGACGCACGATCCTCCAAAGATGAAACAAGTCGCAACCGCTCGTTCTCGTTTATCGGCTCGGGAGTCGGCGGTGATGGGGCGAGCAGCACCAGCGCCGTGAGCGCCGCCGGACGACGCGCCGCAATGGCCAGCGCAGTTTTCCCGCCCATCGAGTGGCCGATGAGCGCGTACGAAGTCACGTTGAGTCCACACAGGGTCGCCATCACATCGTCGGCCATCTCAGAGACACTGAACTTATTCGACGACACCGTCGAGCCGCCAAACCCTCGGGCGTCCAGCGCAATGCAGCGGCTGCTCATGTCCAGACGGGCGATCACCCCTGCCCATGCGCGCACCGAGCCGGCAAAATAGTGAAGGAATACGAGAGTGGCGCCGTCGTTGTCCGCACCGCTGTCGACCGAGTGAAGCGTCGTGGCGTTTCGCATAGGGATCGTTCACACCTCGACTTTCAGCATCGCAGGGCGATCACCCGTCACGAACATCTCACCATGCGGTACGATGGTAATACGCCCGAACTCCTCGATCAGCGCACGATACGCTGCAGCAACCGGCCTTGCCTTGCGCTGCAGATCGTACAGCCCGCAAGCATTCACCGTTCCCCGCTTCTCGGACAGGCCAATATCCCAGTCGATCTGATCGATCAGACTGTACCAGGTGAAGCCGAGCACGGGAACGTTGTCGGCTCTCATCCTCAACACGTTGATCCACTGCTTCCATAACCATGTCGGCGCTTTTTCCGCTTCGAACACGTTCGTTTCCGTGTACATGACGGGTTTCCGATACCGGTTGTAATACTCCTTTGTGATC
>NZ_JBDNFF010000415.1:0-3013 GCF_041689975.1 Gemmatimonas sp. | reverse complement strand
GTGATCCTGCGGGCGGAGCTGATCGACCAATAGTCGCAGCGATGACTTTACCAATGGCAGCTTGTTCCACTGGTTCATCGACCCGGACACATCAATCAGGAACACCAGGTTGCTCGGCGGCAGCGCGGCCGTCTCGATCCGTCGCGCTTGAAGCGCGACACGAACGAGGCGGTGCTTGGGCTGCCACGGTGCCGCCATCGTTTCGGTGGTGATCGACACCGGCGCATCGCCACGCGGTTCGGCCAAGTCGTACGGGAAGTAGTTGATCAACTCTTCGATGCGCACCGCATCGGGCGGCGGCGTCTGCCCCTGCGAAATGACGCGTCGCACGTTGCTGTACGAGGCACGATCAACGTCCACTGAGAACGTGGAGCGTGGATTCACCGAGACCGCGAGAAACGGATTGTCATCGATCTTGTCGTACTGCTCGCGATTGCCGCCGTTGTCGCGGCGTGGGGCGCTGCGTGTCGGGAGTCGCGTGGGTGATGTGCGTTCAACGCCACGCGCGATTCCGCCTGCCACGCCGCGTCCACTCACGTCCTGAGATTGCGACGCCGCCGTGAACGTCGGCGAGAGCCCAGCGAGTGGCGCGCGGCGTCCATTCGCCGCCTCGGTCCTCACGATCACCTCGCTCAACGCCAGTACCGACGTCACCATGGCGTGATCGATGATGAGCGTGTCGCCGACCACGGTGCGCGTCGCGATCGATTGCGTGTAACCGATGCGACGGAACGTGACGCGAATCGAGATGTTGGGCGCTACGCCCGCGATGGCGAGCGAATACGTACCGCTCGTCGAGGTCAGCGTACCGCTTGTCGGCGCGTTGCTTCCTGTGACGGTGGCCTGGACTTGAACGCCGCCGATTGGACGTTGTGTGCTCGCGTCGCGCACTGTGCCGCGCACGATCACCGTACGCGGCCCGGGAGCGACAAGTGGTTCCACCGATGAGGCCATCGTCGCCATGGCACGACCACTCACCACTGGGTCGGACACGTTGGCCGGTGACGCGCTGTCGATTCGTGCCGTGGCCTTGCGGGCCTGCGCCATCGGCTCGACGGCAACGACCATCTTGGCCGCCACGGGTGCCGCTACGTCTGCCGTCTTCCCGTTGGACACCATCGGGGGTGAAGCAGTCGGCGCTGTCGCAGTCGCCACCTTCGCCTGCTCGGGAGCTACACCCGCCAGCGGTTGCGACGTCGATGCTGCCGTAGCCGGTGCCTGAGCGGCCGGCGACTCAACCGCCGGTGTCCCCGTGCTTGCTCCGTCCGCCGTGGCAACCTCCGTCGTGTCAGCCGTTGCCGGCGACCGCGACATCACCCACGACGTACCGCCCGCTATCAGAGCCAACGCGGCGGCCACACGGAACGCCGGCCGCGTGTACCACGCCGTCGCTGCCTTCTGCGCGGCACGCGTCCGCCCGTCGGCCTGGGCCACGATCACCGCCGCCGCTTTTGCCGTCTCGGCCCGCGACACCACGCCGCCCGGTGCGTCGTCGAGAGCACCCAGAATGCGTGAGGCCGCTGCAGTGTAGCCGCGCAGCGTGGCCACCTCCTGCTGGCACACCGCGCACCCACCCACATGCGCCTGCACCTGTGCACCGTTCGCGGCGTCGAACGCATCGTCGAGCCACGTCTGCAGCGACCCCTCATCAGGATGTCCCGCGTCGGTCCACGCGATCTGTAGCGCGTCGTTCGGACGCATTTCGTTATGCGACATCGGCTCCTCCCTGTGCGTCGCGCTCGCGAACGAGCGACTCGTAGATGTCCACCAAGCGGCGTCGGGCGCGCGAGAGCGTTGTGCCCACGGATCCCACCGACAGGCCAAGCGTGGCCGCTATTTCGTGATAGTCGAGTCCTTCTTCGCGCAGCAGCAGCGCGGTGCGATCCTTCTCGCCGAGCGCGTCGATCGCCGATCGCGCGAACGCCTGTTCGCGCAGCTGATCCTGCCGCTGCTCTCGCGATACAGACTCGTGTTCGATGGTGCGCGTCTGCGACTCGTCATTCCGCAGCGCTTCGAGATGGCGGCGTCGGCGCGTTTCACGGCGGCCTTCGTCGCGGATCAGGTTCGTGGCCACGGAAAAGAGCCACGAACGTTCATTCGTGAGCGGCAAATGCCGCATAGCGCGGGAAAGGTCTCCTGCGCGAGTTCCTCCGCGAGATCACGGTCGCCAAGACGCCGCGCCAGATAGCGCACGACGGGTTGGTGGTACTCGCGGAACAGTCGGTCGATGTCGTCCATCGCCTCGGGAGCTGGGGGTTCACGAGTTGGACGCCGGCGCGGGAAAAACTTGCACACGCCCTTTCGCGGGCCGGAACAACGGGGCGGGGTTACCCCCGCTTCTGCTCCAGGCGCGTGATGCGTTCTCTCACATCCTGAACCACCGGCTGCAGCGCGGGGTCTGCGTCTTTCCAGAGCTCCATGAACTCGCGATAGCGACGAATCGCCTGCGCCACGTTGCCGCGCTCCTCGTACAGCTCTTCCAGCCGCTTGAGCGCGCGGGCACGCTCGACCACGTCCTCCAACAGTCGAGCCTCTGGGTTGCGGCTCGCCAGCATGTATTCGTACACCGCCACCACCGAATCGCGCTGGCCCAACGCATCGTAGGCGCGATACAGCGACTTCTGATCTGCGGGCGCCGCGCCCGATCGGGCGATGGTCGTTTCAAGCGCGGCCAAGCGCGCACGCGCGCCGCTGCTGTCGTCGAGGGTGATGATGCGCGCCTCGGCGATAGTGGCCTCCGCCTCGAAGATCGCGGCGGGATCCACTTTCATGGCCAGCGGACGGATCACCGCCTCGAGGTCGCGCTCGGCGGTGCCCAATTGTCCGCGCATCAGGTGAAGGCTGAATCGCCGCCGCATCGTTGGGCCTGCGATGTCGAGCGCCGGCTTCGACGCCAAAACGCTGTCGAGCCGCGTCGCGATCGACGTGTAGTCGCCTTCCGATGCCGCCTTGTCGTTGGATAGCACGAGCGGCGCGCGCGGCGACGAGATGCTGGAGACGGTGCGGCGCAGTG
>NZ_JBDNFF010000414.1:0-6224 GCF_041689975.1 Gemmatimonas sp. | reverse complement strand
CGACAGCGTGCCGCGCGCATCGCGCACCGCATGCCGGCAGCCGAGGGCGCGCGGAATCTCATTGGAGGGCAGAAAGCCGTAGCCGGCACACACGGTATCGACGGCGTAACGCCGCGACGTCCCCGCGATCGGCCGGCCCGCAGCGTCGATGCGCGCCACCGTGCAGGCATCGACGCGTGCCTCGCCGTGCGCGGCGATCACCGCACTCGAATGAATCAACGGCACGCCGGCACGCCGCAGGCGGGCACGATAGCGCAGCCCGTCGCGAATAAGTCCCGGAGCGCTCGCCACCGCACACAACAGTGAGGCCATATCGCGCAGGCGCGGCGCGGCCGCCGCGTCGACCACCGCCGCCACCTCGACGCCCGCGGCGACAAGTTCGGCCGCAAGCTGCAGATTGAGCGGCCCATTGCCGGCGACCAGCACGCGCCGGCCGGGGAGCACGCGATACGCGCGCAGCAGCGTCTGCGCAGCGCCGGTCGTCATGTAGCCCGGCAGCGTCCATCCCGGCACCGGCACACCGCGCTCGTAAACGCCAGGCGCCACCAGCAGCCGGTCCGGCGCAAAAACGTGCTGGACGCCATCGATCGCGACAGCGAGCTCTTTCGCGCCGAATGCCCCCCAGAGCGTCGCCTCGCACAACACGGTCACACCGAGTCGCTCGACCTCCGCGATCAAGTCGCGCCCGGCGCGGACTTGCGCGTCGAGGCGCTCTGCGGCGACGACATTGTGACTCTTTGCAACCTGTTTGAAGTATTGGCCGCCGGGCGCGGCGCGCTCGTCGATGACAGTGACCTTGACACCGCACAACGCCGCGGCGCGCGCCGCCGCCAGCCCGGCCGGCCCGGCGCCGACGACGAGCAATTGCGGCTGTTGCACGGCCGGCGTTGAAAACGTAGACCGCGCGCTCGGCTCTGGCAACGATACCGCGTAACCCTGCGTCGTCACCGCCATCCCGGCAGCGATCAGCGTCATGCATGCGCGGCGGCTCGGCATGCCGTCGACCGTGACGATGCACTCCTGGCAAACGCCCATCCCGCACCAGAGTCCTCGCTGCGTGCCGTCGCGGCGCGCGCCGAGAGCGGCGATGCCCTCGGCCGCCAGCGCGGCAGCGATGGTCTCGCCCTGCAACCCGTGGAGGGGCGTGCCGTCAAACGTGAACGCGACGCGCGGTCCCGCGCGCAACGCAGAATCGTCGACGCGCAGCGCCACCGAGTTGGTCATTGCACCACGCCGCTTACGAAATGACGCTTGACGTCCGATTCGCCGACGATCGCACCGTCCGCCATCAGCACCATACGCGGCGCAAGCGCATGAACGAGCGCCTCCTCGTGCGTGGCGACGACGATCGTGCGCCCCTCATCGGCTAGCCGCAGGAGAGTCTCGAACACCTCGTGCTTCAGCTCGGGATCGAGCGCCGCGGTCGGCTCGTCGAACAGCATGATCTGCGGATCCATGCACAACGCCCGGGCGATCTCGACGCGCTGCTGCTGTCCACCCGACAATTGCCCTGGGTAGCGCGACGCGAACGTCGCCATCTGCATCCGCGCGAGGTTGTCCAACGCGACGACTTCGGCCTCGCCCTTCGAAAGCTTCCGAACATGGCGCAATCCGATCGTGAGGTTGTCGAGCACGCAGAGGTTGAGGAACAGCGCAGAGCTCTGGAACACCATACCCACTCCCGGAGTCGGCGCGGGCGCGGCGAGCGCACCAACCGCCTTCATCGTACCTGCGATGACCATTGTGCCCGATTGCACGGGTTCGATTCCGGCCAACGCCCGCAACAACGTCGTCTTGCCCGATCCCGAAGGTCCCCAGAACACCACGCGCTCGCCGCGCGTCACGACGAGATCGATGTCGCGCAAGACGTGGAAGTCGGCAAACCATTTATTGACGCCCGCGAGCGAGATCACCGCCGTCACTGCCGCCGCTTCAGCCACGCTCCGCGCTCCCAACAAAGCGCCGCTCCATCGCCGTGAGCACGCTGGCCAGCACGAGAAACACGAACGCCACGAACAAATATAGCTCGGCGAAATAGCGCGCCCATTCGTCCTTCGAGATCGCGGTATTGGCCGAGGCCAGGAAATCGAACAGGCCCACCACCAGCAGCATCGACGTGTCCTTGAGTGCGACCACGATCTGGTTGATCGTCGCCGGCACGGTGTAGCGCAGCGCCTGCGGCAACTCGATCGCGAGGCGAGTCTGCCGCAGCGTCATCCCGAGGCTCAATGCAGCTAGCCGCTGGCCGGGGGGCACGCCCTGTAAGCCGCCGCGGATGATCTCGGCCTGAAAGCATGCGTAGAAAAACGCCAGCGCCGCGATGACGCGCCAGATCTTGCCCGGATCGAGCCATCCCGGCAGCGCCAGCGGCAGCACGATCGCCGCGCAGAAGAGGATCGTGAGGATCGGCAGCGCGCGCACGATCTCGATGGCGCCGGTGCACACGACGCGCACGGCTGGCAGCTGCGAGCCACGGCCTAATGCCAGCGCGATCGCCAGAGGGAAGCCGATGAGCACCGTCGCGATGAATACGAAAATGGACAGCGGCAATCCGCCCCACGTATCCGTCGGCACCGGCCGCAATCCGAACACGCCGCCCGCCATCAGCACGACGAATGCGATCGCGGCCGCAACCCACAGCGAAATGACCGCACGCAGCCGCCGCACTCCGAGCACGAAGGTAGCGGCAAGCGCGACGGCGACCACCAGTAGCGCGATCCCGGCGCGCCACTGTTCGGCATACGGGTAAAGCCCGAACAGGATGACGCGAATGTGGGTGTGGATGACGGCCCAGCAGGCGCCGGCACTCGCGGCGCACGCGCCGGGCGTAACGGCGAGCACCACGCTGTCGATGATCGCCCAGCGCACGATGCTCGGCACCGCGTAGATCGCAAGTGCGACGATCAGCGATGCCAGCACCGCATCGAGAGGTGTGGCGATAACGTGGCGGCGCAGCCAGCCGATGGCACCCACGCGCGGCGCCACGCGAACGGCAGGCAACTTCATCGCATCCCCCGCGCCGTGACCGAGCGGTTGTAGGCATTGCCGAGCGCGGAGATGCCGAGGCTGATAACGAGGTAGACGAGCATCAGCACCGCGACGACGTTGAACGACTGGCCCGTGTGGTTGATCGCGAGGATGCCGACCGAGAAGAGGTCAGTGTAGCCAATCGCGATGGCGAGCGAGCTGCTCTTGGTGAGCGAGATATATTGATTGATCAGCGGCGGCACCGCGACGCGAATCGCCTGCGGCACGGTGATCTGCCAGAATGTACGTGCGTCCGACAGCCCGATGATGCGCGCCGCTTCGCGCTGGTTGCGCGGCACCGAGCGGATGCCCGAGTTAACGATCTCGGCGACGAACGCGACGTTATACGCGACGAGCGCCACGGCCAACGCCATGAATTCGGGCGACACGTAGGCGCCGTCGACGAAGTTGAAGCCTTGCAGTCGCGGCAGCGTGAATTCGAGGTTAAAGTCGGCGTCGAGCCCGAGGCGCGGGATATAGATGCCGCGATTGCTCGCATAGCAGCAACCGAGGAATTCAACCGCCTGCCGCACCGGCGGCAATTGCCGCGTCAGGTGATACCAGAAGAAGACCTGGACGATCAGAGGGATGTTGCGAAACATGCTGATGTAGAGCTGCGTGAAACCGCGCAGGATCCGGCTCCGTCCGGCACCCATGAGCGCCAGGACTAAACCAGCAGCCGTTGCGAGCACGATGCAGGTGATCGAGAGCGCGATTGTGTTCGACAGACCGATGACAAATGTCCACCAATACGGGTCGGAGGCGGCATGCGGCAGGATCGACGCGCTGACATCCCAGCCTGTGCGATCGCCGAGGAAATCAAAGCCGGTAGCGATGCCTTGCCGCACGAGGTTGTCGTGCGCGGTATTCGCCATCCCGGCGAGCACGGCCGCGAGCGCTACGACAAAGAGGATCTGGAGGACGGTCGAGCGATTCACTTTCATCGGTCTCTGGAAGAGGCCTCGTTACCGTCCGGGCAGTACTTGGAAATGACCTGTGTGCGCGATGTTAGTCGAACGACGGCGCGTACATCACGCCGCCCTTGAACCACGGCTTGTTGTAACGGGGATCGATCTTCAACGCCGAATTGGCACCGAGGTTGCGCGAGTAGATCTCGCCGTAGTTGCCCAGCTGCTTGATGACTTCATAGGCCCAGGTCTCGCGCAGGCCAAGCTTCTTGCCCACACCGGGCAAGACGCCCAGCAGTTTCTGCACGCGCGGATCGGGGTCGGATTTCTTCGCAGTGACGTTGGCCGCTGTGATGCCGAGCTCCTCGGCCTCGATCAGCGCGAAGATCGTCCAGTTGACGACGTTGAGGAACTTGTCGTCGCCCTGGCGCACCACGGCGGCCTGCACTTCCTTGCCTAGTGAGTCGGGCAGGATGACGTGGTCGGCCGCGTTGGGCGCGGAGAACGTACGCACCGCCGACAACTGTTCGACCGCATTGACTATTGCGTCGCAGCGACGCGCGAGATAGGCTTGGTCACGCTCGATGGCGCTATCGAACGAGAGCAGCTTGTATTTCTTGTTGTGCTTGATGAAGAAATCGGCCGTCGCTTTTTCGAGCGTGGTGCCGGCGCTGGTGCAGATCGTCGCGCCGTCGAGATCAGTGCCCTTGGTCACGCCCAGCGACTTGTAGACCATTATCGCTGCGCCAGTGAACAGATACGGCGTGGAGAACATGAATCCCAGATCGGTGTTCCGCGTGAGGTTCCACGCGGTGCTCTTGACGATGATGTCGATCTGGCTGCCCTGCAGCGCCGGAAAGCGCTGGACAAAGCTCACCGGCACCAGCTTCATCTTCTTCTCGCTACCGAGGATCGAGATGGCGAGCGCCTTGCAAATATCGACGTCAAGGCCGCTCCACACGCCTCTCGCGTCGACGGCCTGGAAGCCATGCGAGTTTACCGTAGCGCCGCTGCACAGCAGCTCACCGCGTTTGACGATTGCGTCGATGGTGGGACTTGGTGCGGCGCTCGCCGCAGTCGCGCCGATGAGTCCGATGCAGCCGAGCGCCAGCGCTGCCGCTCTACGTCTGGCGCGTTCCAGGGCCGGTTGTTGAGTCGTGGTTTTCTTCGTCAGGGTTTTCACTGTTTTCTCCTTGTAGTAATCATGGGGTAAGCGAGACTTCGCGCGTTGCGTGCGGCACGCCGAACTCGGCGAGGCCGCGCCGCATTCGTTCGAGATGCGCGCTGGTCAGCGGCCGCAGCGGCAGGCGCGGGTAGCCGCCGGGCAGCCCGACTTCGTTCATCGCCGCCTTGATCGCGCAGTACATGTTCCATTCGGGATGGAGTAGGAAGCCGCGCAACTCGGCGCCAGTCTTCTGCAGCTGCCGTGTGCGCAATGTGTCGCCGCTATTGGCCGCGTGGTATAGAGCAACGGTCAGCTCGGGCCACAGGTTGGAGTACGTATCCACCCAGCCGTCGGCGCCCATCTGCACGGCGGGCGCGCCAAACATCGTCGAGGGACCGATGAACACGCGGATGCGCTCGCCCAGCACACATTGCGTTTTCCAGAACACGTTGTAGTCGAACGTGCTGTCCTTGATCGCGACGACCCACTCGAGATCGGCTAGCCGCTCGACGAGATCGAATGTCAGCTCGTTGCCGACGTCCTGCGGGTTGTTGTAGAGCATGATCGGAATCGGCACGCTATCCGACACCGCCTTGAAGTGGTGGAAGAGGTCCTCCTTCTTCGGATGGACCATGAACGGCGCCATCAGCATCACGCCTGCGCAGCCGAATGAATGCGCATGCTCGGTGAGCTCGATCACGTCGCGCGTGGCGCTGGCGCCCACACCGGCCAGCACCGGAGCGCGGCCCTTTGCGGCGCTCTGCACGATTTCGACCACGCGCTTTCTCTCGGTCAGAGTCTGCGCCCAAAACTCTCCGGTGCACCCGTTGGGCACGAGTCCGCGGATGCCGTGCGCGAGCAGGAACTCGACGTGGTCGCGCAATCCGCACTCGTCGATTTCGCCGTTCGCATGGAACGGCGTGATCATTGCGGTGAAAGGGCCTTTCCAGTCGATGCTGTTGCGATCCAAATGCGCCTCCGTTGTTAAACCGAGATTGTCCATTAGAAGATTTCAAGCTGTATTGAGGTTGACTGGTTCACCCGCATTGGCCCACAGTCCGTCAAACCAACGCCGTCGCTGGCGGGCAACGGCAACGCGCAGGGTTGGTCGATCAGGTTTGATT
>NZ_JBDNFF010000413.1:0-2521 GCF_041689975.1 Gemmatimonas sp. | reverse complement strand
GCCGCTGGAGGCGATCACGGCGCGCCGGCCGAAGGAGGCAAGGAGGGGGCCGCTGCTGAGGCAGCGATCCACGTGCTCGACAACATGGTGCTCAACCCGGCTGGCAGCGGCGGCTCGCGCTACCTCCTGCTTACCGTGGCGATCGAAGCGGGCTCGCCCACTGCGATCGAGAGCTTCAAGTCACGCGACGCCGAGCTCCGTGACATTGTGCTGACCACGCTGGGCACCAAGCCCGTCGAGCAGCTCACCGACATGGCCGCGCGCGAACAGTTCAAGGTCGAGATCATGAAGGCCGTGGATGAGCGCTTTGGCAAGAAGACCGTGAAGCGCATCTACTTCCCGCAGTTCGTCGTTCAGTGAGTCACGCCGCACCGACCACACGATGAGCTCCGAAACACTCAGCCAGAACGACATCGATCGCCTCCTCGGCGGCGGGGCGCGTCAGGCGTCCGCACCGACGATGGCGATGGACGTGCAGGTGTACGACTTCCGTCGTCCGCACCGCGTGTCCAAGGAACGCCTACGCACGCTCGAGGCGATGTACGAGCGCCTGGTGAAGGGTTTGGAAGCGTGGCTCATCTCGCGTGTGCGCGGACAGATGGAAGTCCGACTGCAAAGCGTCGAGCAGTTCTCATTCGGCGAGTTCACGCTCTCGCTGCCGATGCCCTGTTCGTCGTTCATCTTCGACATCACCGGTACGGGCCAGAAGGGCGTCATCGACGTCGGCCCCGAGCTCAGCACCTTCATCATCGATCGCCTGTTCGGTGGCGAGGGTACGGGCAGCGCGCTCACGCGTGCGCTTACCCCCATCGAGCGGATGGCAGTTCGGTCGGTCGCCGACAAGGTCAGTGGTCTCCTCCAGGAGATCTGGCAGGACCATGTCGCGATGGACCTCAACATTACCGGCTTCGAGTCGTCGCCCGAAATCCTGCAAGTCGTCAACCGCGAAGATCCCGTGCTCGTGGCGAACGTCGAGTTCACCACCGGCAACGTGAGCAGCCTGCTGCTGATCTGCCTGCCCTTCTCGGTGCTCGACAAGTTCTTCACGTCGAGTGGCCAGCAGCGCAATGCGTCGCTCACCACGAGCGATTCGGAACGCGAGACGACACGGCTGCGCAGCGAGAACGCGCTGCGCGCCACGAAGGTGCCGCTCACCGCGCGGCTTCCCGACTTCCAGCTCTCGATGCGCGACATCGCCGGCATTACCGAAGGCACGATCATCCCCACCGGCATCCCGACCGATGCGCGTGTGATCGTGCGCGCCGGCACGCAGGAACGCTTCATCGGCCATCCCGGCCGTGTAAATGGCAACCTCGCGGTGCGCATCGTCGATGCCGTACCCAGCGCCACGACCTCAGACTCACGGACGACCTCCGCATGAATCCCGCCGAAATCGACGCGCTGGTCGCCAGCGCGCAAGCCGCCAAGGCGGCTGGACAGCCTATTTCCTCGCTCAAGGACGAATCGTCCGCACCGGTCGCAGCGCCAGTTCGCGCCCCGCAGCTGACCGAGTTCGAGCAGACGATGATGAGCACCACGGAAGTGCCGATCGGCATGCTTCTGGATCTCACCCTTCCCGTGTCCATCGAACTGGGTCGCACTTCGATGACGGTGCAGGAAATTCTGCGCCTCGGTCGTGGCTCGGTGATTCAACTGGACCGCCTCGCTGGCGAACCGATCGACATCTATGTCGGGGACCGTCGTTTCGCCGAAGGTGAAGTGGTCGTGCTCGGTGAGCACTTCGGCGTGCGCATTACGCGCGTATTGGCCAATCCGGCCGCCTCCAGCTCGGCCAACGCGGCCTGAGACGGACATGCTGACCGCTGCACTGGGTGTTGTCGCCGCTCTCGCCTTCGTCCTCGGACTTGGCGCCGTCTGCCTCTGGGCGCTCAAGCGCTTTGGAGCCGGCGCCCTCGCGTCAAGAACGCGTGTGCCGTTGGAAGTCGTGCAGCGCATTCCGCTGGGCCCGAAAACGGGGATCGCTGTGGTGCGCGTGGGAGAACGAGTGATGGCGCTCTCCGTCGGCGAAGGCGGTGTACGTCAGCTGTTCGAACTCGATGAAGTCGATCGCCTGCGTGTCATCGCCACCAGCACATTGCCGGTTCCGATGGTCTCCAGCGCAGCTGCATCGGCGGCGTTCACGATAGCAACGGCTCTGCCGTCGGCGGTGAGTGCGGCGTTCCCGGGCAAGTTCGGCGCGATGTTCCGCCGGTCGCTCAACGCCACGAATGTGCAGGCCGCGATGTCGCAGGCCGCTCGCGAAAGCGCCGCTGCCACGCTGGCTCCATGTGCAGTGCGCGTGGCGGTGCGGCCGTTCTCGCCGGCCGAGCCGAGCGAAGTACCCGCGTTTTTGACCGCGCCCACGATGACTCGCCTTGGTGCGGTGCTCACCTATGCGCCGCGCACGGCGATGGCCGCGCCGGTGTACGGAACGCCGCAGACGTCGCAGCAGGCCGATCGTGACTTCCGCGCGATGCTTGGTATTTCACTGGGCGGTGCAACGCGCCTCGCGACGTTCGGC
>NZ_JBDNFF010000412.1:0-3990 GCF_041689975.1 Gemmatimonas sp. | reverse complement strand
GTATAGTTTTCACCCTGCTCCGCCCCGGCCCAGGGGCGCTCATTCGCGCTGGCGTTGGTGTACTTCGCCGTTTGCGCTTTCCTGTCGGGGTGTCTTCATGAGTGTCGCGTACGATCCGAACAAGCTGGGGTGGCCTGCGGCCGCCGTGACTACAGTGGCCACGTTGGGGCTGCTGTTCATGGCCTACACGATCCACAAGAATACGTATCGGCATCCGCGCGACCCGATGAACTTCCAGGTCTATCACGCGGAAGACAACGCGAAAAAGAACACCGCGGCTCCGGCCGCTGAAGCCAAGCACTAAGCCCGTGCATCGGCGGTGGCTACAACGGCAGCGTGAACCAGAACTCGCTGCCGTTGCCCGGCTCACTGTCAACACCGATCTCACCACCGTGGGCTTCGACGATGCCCTTGGCGATGAAAAGGCCGAGCCCCGAGCCGGCGCGTAGCAATCGCGGCGCCTGCCAGTGGCGTTCGAACAGCCGTGGAACGTCGGCGGCTGGCACACCGGGGCCGCTGTCGCGCACGGAGATTCGCACATGGTCACCGCGTCGCTTGGCAGTGAGTACAATTTCGCCACCGTGCGGCGTAAAGCGCACGGCGTTGCCGAGCAGATTGGAGAGCACCTGCTGCACGCGTTGACTGTCGGCGTGCAGGAGCGGAAGGTGGTCATCGATATGACGGACGAAGCGCAATACCGCATCCTCCATTACCGGCTCGAAGATGTCGGCCGATTCCTTCACCAATTCCGACATCGCCACCGGCTGACGCTCTACTCGTAGTCGCGAACTCGCGATGCGCGAGACGTCCTGCAGATCCTGAATCAGTCCATCCGCCTGACGGGCGGCGCCGCGAATCGCTTCGACGTCTTCGCGCTCCATCAGCGGGCGCTCATCGCCGGCTTCGCGACTGAGTACCGCGCCGGTAAGCATCACAATGGCGTTCACCGGATTCCGCAGGTCGTGTGACACGATTGCCAGCATGTCATCACGCTCTCGTACCGCACGGCGCGACTCCTGATATAGCCGCGCGTTTTCGAGTGCCAACGCCGCGAGTCCGGCAAACTGATCGGCCACCTGGGCCTCGTCCACGCTGTGCGAGGCGCCTTCACCTGTGCGCACGAGATGCAGCGCACCGATCGCCCGGCCTCCCGCACGCAACGGCACGACCAGTATGGCACTCGCGCCCAGAGATTCCGCCCGCCCTCGTGCGCTTTTCTCGTGGAAATTCGCCGAGAGCCACGACGCGACATCGGTGATACGCTGCGCTTCCGTTTCATACGCCACGCGTCTCGCACTCGTCGGCGGCAAGTTCGGATTCAAAGCCTCCGACACACGCGATACCAGTCCCGATGTTTCATCGTGTCGTCGCGGATCCATATGCGTGGCCGCCGCCCGTCGGCTGTACCCTTCCGGAGTGAGCAGCTCGAGCAGACTCCAGTTGCCCAGTAGCGGCACCGGCAACTCGGCGATCGTCGCCATCGTCGATTCTACATCGAGCGATGCCGCGAGCACCCATCCCGCCGTCGCCAGCAATTTCTGTCGCTCCTCGTTCTTGCGCCGCTCACTGACGTCACGCAGCATCACCATGAACGTGCGTGTGCCTTCCATGGTCACGCGCGCGATCGACGCTTCGGCGGGAAACTGCTCGCCGTTCCGACGCAGGCCCGCGATTTCGCGTCGCTCGGCCATCCGGCGCGATTCCGTACCGCCCTCGGCGAACGTCCGCTCGTGCTCGCGATGCACCGCGCGAACCGCCGTCGGCAGGAGCCGATCGATCAGCTGCCCCAGCATCTCGGGCTCCGTCCAGCCGAAGATCTGCTCGGCGCCCTTGTTGAAGCGCACGATGCGGAAATTGTCATCGAGCGCGATAATGGCGTCAGCGGCGATGTCGACGATTGCCGCGAGCGCTGCATGCGAATGCGTGTCAGCCATATCACCAGAATAGCGTGTGCGCCCGGTATCTTTCCAGCATTCACCCGATTCCGTCCCGCTGGGCTTCGCGGCAGCGCGGTGTCATTCAACTTTTCACGCGGGTCTGCTAATGCGCTGGAGCTCCATTCCCCGGTTACCGGCGGCCGCTCTCGCGTTCTTGGCTGCCGGTACGATCTCGCCGCTCATGGTGAGCGCCGATCCCTGGCGAAACCGGATCTGGTTCGCGGGACTGATCCTCACGGGGATTCCGGTGGCATGGCGCACGTTTGCCGGCGTCCTCCGTGGAGAGTTCGCGGCCGACGTGGTGGCGATGCTGGCGATCGTGGGCTCGATTCTGCTGGGGCAGCCGCTGGCCGGCCTCGTTGTTGTGCTCATGCAAACCGGCGGCGAAGCACTCGATGCGTATGCCGTGGCCCGTGCCTCGAGTGCCGTGGCGTCACTCGAGGCTGACGCTCCGCGCACTGCGCACAGGGTGGTGAAGGGTCAGGTGCAAGACATCGAGGCCGTCGAAATCAAGCCGGGAGACGAACTATTGGTCCGCCCGGGCGAACTCGTGCCCTGCGACGGCACGGTGGTGGGCGGGTCGTCGCACGTGGACACGTCACGACTTACCGGAGAGCCGATCCCGGTGCGCGCGGCCAACGGCACGGCGTTGCTGTCGGGGAGTGTGAATCAGGAGGGTGCCCTCACGCTGCGCGCGGTGCGCACGTCGCAGGACAGCCAGTACGCCCGCATCGTCGATCTGGTACGCTCCGCGCAGGCCTCCAAGAGTCCGCTGCAGCGCACCGCCGACAAATGGGCGGTGTGGTTCACGCCACTCACCCTGGGTGCCTGCGTCGTGGCGTGGCTGGTGTCGCATGATTGGACCCGCGTGCTGGCGGTGCTCGTGGTGGCGACGCCCTGCCCTCTCATTCTGGCGGCACCGGTGGCGATCATTGGCGGGATCAACCGCGCCGCGCGCCGCTCCATCATCGTGCGGAACGGCGGTGCGCTCGAGGCGCTTGCATCCGTGAACACCGCGGTATTCGATAAAACGGGAACGCTCACCGTGGGCAAACCGCGTGTGCATCAGGTCGTCACCGACAATGGGACGGCGGCCGAATCGATGCTCGAGATCGCAGCCGCCGTGGAGCAAGGATCGGGACATCTGCTGGCCCGCGTGATTGTGGCCGAGGCCGAGTCGCGTGGTGCGACGATGATGATTGCCACGGAGCTCGTTGAGACGGCCGGGCGCGGTGTGACGGGGATAGTGAACGGACGCTACGTGGCGGTGGGATCGCCCGACTTCGTTCGCGAGCGGGTGCCCTCGATGGCAGCGCGGCTTTCGGCGCTCGAAGTGGGGGCGTCCGGGCTGCGGGCGTACGTGGCCTCAGACGACAGTCATGGCGGCGTGCCGGGTGGTCAGGCGCCAGGGGTGGCGCGCATTGATTTCGCCGACGAGCTGCGTGAGGAACTGGCGCCGATGTTCGCGGAGTTGGCGGCGCTGGGGATCACCGACGCCTATCTGCTGTCGGGCGACACGACGGCGAATGTGGCGAAGATCGCACACGAGGTGGGGATCACGCAGTTCGAAGGGGATCTCACGGCGGAAGCCAAAGTGGCGCGGGTGGCCGCTTTGGAGAAGCGTGGACGACGCGTGGTGATGGTGGGCGACGGGACGAACGACGCGCCGTCGTTGACCACGGCGACGGTGGGAATAGCGCTGGCGGGACACGGAGGCGGCGTAGTGGCGGAGGCGGCGGACGTGGTGCTGCTGGTGGATGATCCGCGTCGGGTGCCGGAGGCGGTGCGGATTGGGCGGCGGTCGCTGATGATTGCGAAGCAGTCGATTTTTGTGGGGCTGGGGTTGTCGTTGGTCGGGATGGGGTTCGCGACGTCGGGGATGCTGACGACGATCGCGGGGGCGCTGATTCAGGAGGGGATCGATGTGGAGGTGATTTTGAATGCGTTGAGGGCGATGCCTGCTGGAACTGCTGACAGCGCTAGGAGTTAGGGGCGCTAGGAGTTAGGGGCGCTAGGAGTTGGGGGCGCTAGGAGTTGGGGGCGCTAGGAGTTG
>NZ_JBDNFF010000411.1:0-3421 GCF_041689975.1 Gemmatimonas sp. | reverse complement strand
GCGAGGTTGTTCGGATCGTCGAGCAGCTTGGGGAAGTCGAGCTTCGACGTGTTGAAGAACTGCTGGCCCGATGCCTGACAGAGGATCGGATCGACGTTCGCGAGTTTCCCGGCTACGTGGGCATGCTTGGCCAGAACCGCGAGCTTCGTCGGTTCGAGGACGCAGTCCAAGCGGCGGAGCACCGTGAGGGGCAGGATGACCTTGCCGTACTCACTCTGCTTGTAGTCGCCTCGGAGCAGGTCAGCGACCGACCAGATGAAGGCGGCGTGGTTGTTGATTGTCGAGTCGCTCATGGTTCCTTCGGGAACAAGGACGCAGCCGGGCCTGCGCCTCCGCGACAAGCTATGCGCAAGGTACGACAGGGGCCTGAGATTCTCGGTGGCGCACACCTGACGCGGGTGAGGTGTACGCCACGGTGGAAGCCGGTGCGCGAGAAGGCCCCGCTGGGATGCGCTCGGTCAGTCGAGCATCGGTGCCTTGACGACGAGGCATTCGGTGCTGAGGAGAGAGAGATCGGCTGACAGGCCGGACCGGAGCACCGCTGCGCCGATCAAGCTGAACACCGAGCCACCTCCGCTCACGTCGCTGGCCACGTCATTGGACTCGATCCGGCGAGCCAGTTCCGCAACCGCCGCCCTCGCGTCGGCGATGTGGGGGTCGACGAGGCCGTCCGCCTCGCCGGCGGGGCTCAGGCGGCGGCCACGGCCTCGGCGTCGAGAGCGAGGGAACGAACAACGGCCCGAACGGTCGAGGCGTGCCAAGCCCCGCCGCGGGTGGTGGGTACCCCCTCGGGGGTCAGTTGGGCGGCGACGGCCCGCAGAGAGAGCCCGGAGCCGGCCAGGTGGGCGACCCGGGCCCGAACCTCGGCGGGCATCTCCACCGGGCGGCCTAGGCGCATCCCGGCGGCCTTGCGGGCGGCGAGGGCGTCGCGGGTGCGTTCGCGGATGATCGCCCGTTCCCACTCCGCGACACTGCCCAGCACGTTCGCCACCAAGCGACCCCCGGCGGTCGTCGTGTCTACGTCCGCGTCAAGGATCACGAGGCGCCACCCGTGGCGCTCGGCCCGGTCGAGGAGCGGCCCGAGGGCGGAGACGGAGCGGGTGAGGCGGTCGAGTTTGGCAACGATGAGCACGTCGGCGTGGCCGGCGTCGAGAGTGCTCAGGGCCTCGCTCAGAGCCGGGCGGGCGTCAGGTGCGACACCTCCGCTCACGGCCTCGTCGGTGAGCGTGCTCGTGAGCGTCCACCCCTTCGCGCCGACGAGGGCGGCGATGCGGGCGGCCTGGGCGTCGAGCCCGGCGCCCGAGGCGCTCTGTTCGTCGGTGCTCACCCGGCGGTAGGCGATGACTCGGGGATTTGTCCTTTCTGTCATGGTCAGAGTGTACACGATACGGACCAATCATGTACAGACGGCAAGCCCTAAGCTTCCTCACGACGACGTCTCCTTACGGAGTACATTCCGCCCTGTTGACCAACGCACCGCATGTGAACGAGGTGCAGTGGCGGGTAGTCGCTGGGGCGACCTCGGAAATGTTGGGTCGGGGCGGAAAGTCCGCGGTGGCGGTCGCTTCGGGCATGAGTCGCAACACGGTGATCAAAGGCGAAGCGGAGGTCGCGGCCGGGATCCTGATCTGCCTGGTGGCGTCCTCTTCGGTGGCTTGAGGGGGCGAAGCGTCGCGGCTTCTCAACCCCTCGTCGACTCACCAACCGACCCGGTCACCGTCGACCGGCCGGGGTTTCTGGTCGGTAGGTGGGGCTGAATGGGATACTTGCATTACCAACAAAGTCTTGGAGGAATCTTTCTACGAATCTTTCAGGGGGCCAGGAATGGTCAAATGAGTCGGTCGCACATCCCCGGAGGTTCTCCTGAGATCGACCAACCACCGGTCAGGGTTCGCGGCTTTCTCGATCTCTCTGGCCTGCCTGATCTCCTCGACCTTCTCTGCGATGGCAGCTTCTCTCGCCCTCTTGCAGGCCTTGCAGCTTCGACCCTTGGGAGTGATGTAGGTGTTCTCCTCATCGAAGGGATGGCCTCGGAGACAGTGGGTTTGCTCTCTTCTGCCAGCGGCACTGCGTTCGGAAGAGGAGTTGATCTGTCGGGTGGTGGGGTTGAGGTGCTCGGGGTTGACACACCCTCGGTGGGGGCACTTGGGGCCGAGTCGGCAGATCTTGGGGTCGTGGCAGATGTGGTCGAGGACGAGCCCCTCGGGGACTGGCCCGACGAAGTGCTCGTAGACGGCGACGTGGGCACCCTTGTGCTTGGTTCTGTTGAAGGTGAGTTTCCAGGTGTACGACCCGTAGCCCTGGCTGTTGAGGCTTCCCCTCCAGGTCCAGCAGCCCTGCGGGTGCTCGGGGTCGACGTAGATGAAGTCGAGCAGCCGAGCATCCTCACGCTCTTTGGGGTAGGTCACAGGGACTCCCGCAGGCGCTCGGGCACCCATTTGGGGGATGGGGGGCCGAGGATCGGGCCACTCGCTAGCGCCAGCGCTTTGGCGTTGCGCTTCTCGGCCGCAGCGATGGCCAGGTTCACCGTGGGGTACGGCCCGCCTCGGAGCGCGCTCACGGTCATCCCCATGGTGTCCCCGTAGGGCCCGTAGACCTGCCAGGAGCCATCCTGCATCTCGATGGGGGCGTCGAACATGCGGATGGCTGGGATGTTCCGCTCGAACTCGATCAGTTCGGGTGGGTTGGGCTGGGTCTCGCTGGGCATCTCTGCTGGCGTCATCGGTCGTGCGTTGCTCATGAGCAGCCTGCGTCCTTCACTGCCTTAGTCCTCTCGGCCAACTGGATGGGGTGGTAGGTCAAGGCGTCGATGCCTTCGGACTTGAGGCCTCGTGCCTGGTCGATGTTGTGCTGCTCGTAGCGGGCCACGTAGCTGCTCAGTTCACGCTGCATAACCTGGCAAGCCGCCGAAGTGGCCGATGTTGTCGACGGCGAGGGCCTGGGTTCTGCGTTGTCTGCGTTTCGGCCGTTGATGCTGACGACTCCCACAACGACCAGGGCCACGGCTAACACGAGGATTGCGAGGCCCCCGATGATGGCGACCTTCATCGGCACTGTGCTCTCCTGCTTCTCGTTCATGATGCTCTCCTGATTCTGGGAGGGGCCACTCAGCGGGTGCCGTGCAGTCCGTTGGGGTGGTGGTATCCCCTACGTCTCTTGCGCTCGGTTGGCAAATGTAGGTGGTGGATTGAACGCCACAACGGTCATTGGTGTCGGTCCAGGTTCAGATTGTCTGGATCTCCCAGACCCTCCGAAGTGGGCCTGGGCGGGGTAGCTGGGGGCGTCGATGGGGTAGGTGATGTGGCCGGTGTAGGTCACCCGCGGAGCAGGGCCGGGACCGGACCGAAGGTGTCGAGCACGGAGATCGTGAGTTTCATGATGGAGGAGGGGTAGGGCGCGGGGCTCGCAGGGCCAGGTTCCG
>NZ_JBDNFF010000410.1:0-16250 GCF_041689975.1 Gemmatimonas sp. | reverse complement strand
GCAACCACGTCAAAAGAATGTGGGCTCTTCCGGATTCCGTGTAGGTGAATCTCGGGCGACACGCCCCGGAACGGCGTCGCCGCAGTTGGCCCCTTCAAACGCACGGACAAACAACAGGCGCGGATGGGGGCACTGCGAGACGGCGGACTCCGGCGTGTTGTTCCCCATGGGGTTAGCTTGACGCATGCCGACACTCTGGCTCGACGCCGATGCCGCCCCGCGTGATGTGAAAGAAGTCTGTTATCGCGCCTGTGACCGCCTCTCGCTCGATACCATCCTCGTGGCGAATCAGCGGCTCGTGCTGCCGGTGGGCCACGCCAAACTCTCGGCGGTGCGCGTGGACGGCGGTGCTGATGTGGCCGACGCGTACATCACGTCACACGCCGTGGCCGGCGATGTCGTGATCACCGCCGACATTCCACTGGCTGCGATTCTGGTGCCGAATCGGATCTACGTGATCGACCCCCGTGGCGAGCTTTACACCGAGGAGAGTATCGGGGAGCGGCTGTCCGTGCGCAACTTCATGGAAGGGCTACGCGGGTCGGGGGTCGAAACCGGCGGCCATGGCACCTACGGCGCGCGCGAGAAGCAGCGGTTCGCCAATGCGCTCGACCGCGTGCTCGCAAAGGCGTTGCGTGGCTGACCGCTGGCGGTAGAATCAGCGAATGCTCACTCGCTCTCGGATTCGCAGTTCCGCTCTCGTCGTCGTTATCGCCGTTGTGGCCGTCGTCGTACCGCTCACGCCACTCGCCGCACAACCCCCAGCCGCCGCCCGCCCGCTCGCGTCGAGCGAGTATCTGTATCTCTGGACGGCATCGGCCGACAGCAGTGGCCCGGACTTTCTCGCGGTGTATGATATCCGCGACCATGCAAAGGCCGCGCGCTACGGCGCGCTGGTGACCACGGTGGCGGTGACCGGGCGCGGAAACGGTCCGCATCACACCGAGCACGATATGCCGGCCGATGGGCGGCTGTTCGCCAACGGCTTCCGATCCGGGCAGTCGTTCGTGTTCGATCTGTCGAATCCCCGTGCGCCGCGAGTCGCTGCGCAGTTCGGCGACCTGGCCGGGTTGATGCATCCGCACAGTTTCTGGCGTCTGCCCAATGGCAATCTGCTCTCGACGTTTCAGGTGCAGCACGATTCGGTAGGCATCGCTCCCGGTGGTCTGGCGGAACTCACGCCCCGTGCCACGCTGGTACGTTCGTCGTCGGCCAACCGCGCGCCGAGCAGTCGCAGCGATCGTCCGTACTCGGCGGCAATTCTAAACGCGATCGATCGCGTGGTCGTGACCACGACGGACATGGACAAGGCCGATTCCACGCGCAACGTGCAGCTGTGGCGGTTGTCGGACTTGTCGCTGCAGCACACCATCGTGCTTCCCGACGGCCCGCACTTCGAGGGCTATCGCAGCGCCGAGCCGCGTGTGTTGAGCGATGGCGAATCGGTGCTGGTGTCGACGTTCAACTGCGGACTGTTTCTGCTGGACGGTCTCACCGGTAGCACGCCAAGTGCGCGCATGGTGGCGTCGTTCCCGCGCAAGCCCGGCACGAGTTGCGCGGTGCCGGTGGTGGCGGGGAACTACTATCTCATCACGGTGCCGGCGTGGAGCGCCGTCGTGAGTCTGGATGTGTCCGACCCGTCGCATCCGCGCGAAGTGTCGCGCGTGACGCTGGGGCCCGACGACGTACCGCACTGGATTGGCATTGAGCCGAACCACCGGCGCGTGGTCATCACCGGATATCAGGCGATGAAAACGCGCGTGCTGTTGGCCAGCTTCAACGCGAAAACCGGCGTGCTGGCACTCGACGAGCGGTTTCGCGCGGCGGGCAGCGCCGAGGCCGGTATGCGCATGGAGAACATCGTCTGGCCGCACGGTGGGAACGGCGCCGGCATTCCGCACGGCGCCGTGTTCAGCCGCGCGCCCTGACATGAGCAAGACCAACTGGGAAGGACAAGACATTTCCGGGCAGACTCACACCGGCGTGAAGTTCACCGACCTCGATTGCACCGAAGTCGTGAATCGCGGCGCGGTGTTCACCGACTGCACGTTTCAACGGGCCACGTTCAACTGCTCGGTGCACACTGATGCGGCGTTCGTGAACTGCGCCTTCAACGGCTGCTCGTTCTTCGATACGCGATTTACGGAGTGCAAGTTCGTAGGCAGCAATTTCGTACGCTGTACTTTCGACCTGATGCAGATCGCGGGCGGCAATTGGTCGCACGTGGGGCTTTCCGGTGCCGATCTCTCACGGGCGATCGTGCGCGGTACGCGCTTGCGCGAGGCCGATCTCTCACGCGTGCGATGTCAGGACGGTTCTGTCCGTGATGCCGATTTATCGGGCGCCGACTTCGACGGGGCCGACTTCACCGATTGCGATCTGCGTGGCAGTGACGTGAGCTCGCTCGATCCAACCCGCGTACGACTCAAGGGCGCGATCATCGACATGCAGCAGGCGCTGTCGATCGTGCAAGCGATGGGTCTCGACGTACGGGCGGAGTAGCGTGTGGCTGGTCTCGACTTGAACGGCGAGGCCCTGAATGTCGGTCTTTTGCGCCGATGCGCGCGGGACCGCCATGTACCGAAGAACAGCCATACCATGAGTAGGGGTTCGGCGCGCCCCCGGTCAACGGCGTTATTCCTTTCTCAGTCATTTTGTTCTGGGTTGTTCTTCGCGTCTCTTCGCGTACTCCGCGTCCTTCGCGTGAACCAGCTGGCCGTCCGATGGTGCAGAGGTCGCCGAGCGCACCGCAGTTCACGCGAAGATCGCGAAGGCCCGCGAAGAACCGCCGGCCACGGACGCGGCAGAGCGTGTACGAAATCCGACAGATCCTACGGGTGGCCCTGTTCGCGCAAGTCCAGCTCCATTAACTCCTTACTCCACCACTCAGTTCTTCAGGCTCTGATTTCGAGCCCATTCCACTTGTTCTCCTCTGAAAAACGTTGGGACACTACTGCGTATGCATATGCACTGTCGTCGTACAACACGTTGCCTGTCGCTGCTGGTCACGGCCTTCATCTCCGCTCCCTGTTCCCTTTCGGCACAGTCACGAAAGACTCCGGCCGTGCCGGTGTCCGTCGTGGAAACGAGTCTCGCCGACCTGCGGACCGCGCTCGAGCAGAAGCGCATCACCTCGCGTGAGATCGTGCAGCAGTATCTCGCGCGTATTGCGACGTATGAGGACAGACTCAACGCGGTGATCACGGTGAATCCGAACGCGCTGGCGATCGCGGATTCGCTTGATCGGGAGCGTGCCAGCGGCAAGATTCGCGGACCGTTGCACGGCATTCCGATCGCGCTGAAGGACAACATCCAGACTGTCGAGATGACCACCACCGGCGGAGCGATGGCGTTTGCCGATCTGCTGCCGCCGTACGATGCGACGGTCACGCGCAACCTGAAGGCGGCTGGCGCCATCATCATCGCCAAGACCCAGCTCACCGAGCTCGCCAACTGGACCGCGACCGGCATGCCCGGAAACTACACAGGGCTCACCGGTTACAGCATGAATCCGTGGGACCCGCGGCGCGATCCACGCGATGCGACGTTCGATGGACGTCCGGTCATGAATACCGGCGGGTCGAGTTCGGGAGTCGGCACGAACGTGAGCTTCTGGGCAGGCAATGTCGGGACGGAAACGTCGGGTTCGATTCTCAGTCCGGCGCAGCAGAATTTTCTCGTGGGCATCAAGCCCACGGTTGGACGTGTAAGCCGCTACGGCGTGATTCCGATTACCGCCGATCAGGACACGCCTGGACCGATGACGCGCACGGTGCGCGATGCGGCGATCATGCTGGGCGCGCTGGAAGGCACCTCGCCCGACGCCAATGACGCCGCCACGAAGGTGTGCACTCCGCCGCCGCGCAACGACTACACCGTGTTTCTGGGAGCCGACAAGCTCAAGGGCGCGCGCATTGGTATTCCCCGCGCCTTCTTCTACGAGCCGACCGTCCCCCCCGCCGGTGGCAGCGCTACCCCGCGCGGAGGACTCAACGCCACCCAGAACGCGGCCATGGACGAGGTGATCGCGGTGCTCAAGGCGCAGGGCGCGGTGATCGTCGATCCCGCCGATATTCCGAGTGTCGTGGAGCCGGTGCCGGTCAACAATTTCCTGAACTGGAATCCGTGCAGCGGCCTCGATCAGGCCAAGGGCCGCGACGCCGACTGCTCGATCGCCTTCAAGTATGGCATGAAGCGTGATTTCAATACGTGGCTCACGCTGCTCGGCGATAGGGCGCCCGTAAAAACGCTGCTGGGGTTGCGCCAGTGGAACATCGCGCACCAGCGGGCCGGTGCGATCAAATACGGACAGGCTCTCCTCGACATCTCCGACGAGATGGACGTGCAGGCCGACCGGGCGCGCCACGAAGCCGACCGTCGCAAGGACATCCTGCTCTCGGCCACCAACGGCATCGACGCCGCCATGAAGGCCCATCACCTCGACGCGCTGCTCTTCCCCGGCGCGACCAGCGCGAACATCGGCGCGCGCCCTGGTTATCCTACGATCGTGGTTCCTTACGCTCTGCTGCCGGTGCCGCAAGGGCAGGGTGCGCAGGCGTTCCCTGATGGCTTTTCGCCGCGGCCCGCACCATTCGGCGTGAGCTTCACCGCGTCGGCCTGCGGCGAGCCCACGTTGGTTGGGCTGGCGTATGCGTTCGAGCAGGCCACGAAAAAGCGTGTGCGTCCGCCGTTGTTCCCGTAACTCTTACCTCTTTATCTCATGCGTCTCTCTCTCGCCGTGCTCGCGGCTACCTGTGCCGCGTTGTCGTTCTCGCAATCACTGTCCGCGCAGACCTATCCGACAAGTTGGAACCCCGAGTTGCTCAAGCGTGCCGACGTGAAGTCGGCGATGGCGATGCTCGAACAGCGATTCCCGAGTCAGGTCGAAGAGTGGATTCGTCTTGCCGAGATGCCCGGCAAATCGCGCCTCGAGCAGCAGCGTGGCGCCTACGTGAAGTCGGTGTTCGAGAAGGAAGGACTCAAGGTCTCAGTCGATTCCATGGGCAACGTGACCGGCGTTCGCAAGGGCATCGGTGGCGGTCCTACCATCGTGATCGCGGCGCATACCGACATTGTGTTCCCGCCGGAAACGAACACCAAAGTGCGTCGCTCCGGCGACACGTTGTTCGCACCGGGTGTTGGTGACAATACGGCGTCGGTGGCGAACATGCTGTCCACGCTGCGCGTGATGAACGCCACCAAGTTCACCAGCAAAGGCGACATCATTTTTATCGGCACGGTGCAGGAAGAGCTCGGCCTCAAGGGGATGGAGTACTGGCTGCAGCACAACCCGAAGCCCGACCTGCTCATCGTGCCCGATGGCGCGTACGGCAGCGTGGCGTACGGCGCGCTCGGTATTTATTGGACCAAGTTTGTGTTCACGCATCCCGGTGCCCACACGCTGTCGTCGCGGGGCATTCCCACGCCGGTAAAGGCCGTGGCGAAAGCCATCGATCGGCTCTATCAGCTGCAGTTTGATGCGCTGCCGAACGGCGCGGTGATGAACATCGGACAGATCCACGGCGGCAACATCTTCAATGCCGTACCACAGGAACTGTACTTCACTGTGGACTTACGGAGCTCCGATCCCGCGCTCCTTGATTCGCTCGATCGCACGATTGCGCGCATCACGAAGGAAGTGGCTGAGGAACAGAAGGTCGGTCTGCGCGTGGAAGTCGAACAGAAGAGCGGCGCCGGCGGCACCGAGAAGCAGCTCGAGGGCGCGCGGGCGCATCCCATCGTGCAGACGGCGGTCGACATCAATCGTGCACTCGGTATGACCCCGGGCATGCCCGGTGCATCGGAAGCGGTGGCCACCGGCGCCACCGACGCCAATCCCGGCGTAGTGCGCAAGATTCCGAGCATCGCGATCGGCGGCTCGAAGGCCGCTGGCGCGCACCAGCTCACCGAGTTCGCGTTGGCGTCGAGCGCGCTGCCGTCCACCAAGCTGCTGTATCTGCTGACGGCAACCTTCGCCGATGGCATCAAAATTGTGCCGCCCGCCAGGATCGTTCCGTAAGCGTGAAAGCAGCACAATTGTGACAAGAATTGACGCTCTGTGATGCAACGGCCGAGAAACCGTGTACGATTCGGTGCTCGCCCGTTGCGCCCCAGCGCTTGCTAGCGGATGTTCCAAGTAAGGACTTGTGTGAACACCCGCGTCCGTCGGTATTTTGACGTGATGTGTGCGATGTGACGGCGGCGATCTCCTGCGCGCGGCTGTGCTCTCTTTCAGGAGATTTGCTCGTGACCACTGTTGCCCCGACCCCTGCGCCGACGCCCGCCGCGATCCCGACGGCGACCGAGTACCACAAGGCCCTGCGACTGCTGTATGTGGCCAACACGATCTCCGATGCGCAGTGGAGCATGCTGCGCGCGCACTGTCTGGCCCCCGATTACACGCTCACGACCGTCGAACTCGCGGAAGCGGCTGGCTTCGAGAAGCCGGGTGCGGTGAATCTCAACTACGGCCGGTTCGGTGCGAAGTTGGCCGGGCGTCTTCTGTATACGGTGCCGCCGAAGGAGCCGCAGGCGTCGGTCTTCGCCACGTTCGCCGAAGGTGGTGCAGAAGCACCGCAGACGCGTTGGACGCTGCGCCCCGAGATCGTCGCGGCCGTGAAGCTGTTGAACTGGTTCCCGCGCCTGGCCAAGCACAAGACGGCGTAGTTTATGCGACGCGACGCGCCATCATCACGATGGCGCGTCGCGTTGTTTACGTAAGTGGCACGCCGGTCAGCGAAACGGCAGCGGACCACTTCCGTTTCGCAGCTCACGCACCATACGGCTATCGCCGGTGAGCTCCCAGTACACGAGCGATACGGGAATCATGCCCACCGTGTTCACTTCGTCGAAGAAGCGCTGCATGGTGAAGGCATCACCGAGCTGTCGTGCGCGCTCAGCCATGGTCTCCTCCATCAGGCGGCCGCCGGTGACGTAACTGGCGCCGTAGCCCGGCTGCCGCAGATAGAGGTGCTGCTCGAAGCCCAGCAGCGGATCGCGACGCATCCAGCCGCGCGGCGTCCAGTTCACATGCATGTTGGCCGCTTCGGCCATCGTGAGCGTATTCGAGTGCGCGTAGAGATTGCCGAGGCCACGCGCGGCGCGGGCGGCCAGCATCGTCCACACGATCTCGCGCGATCGCGGCGACTGGTCATACAGGCCGGCCTGCATCATCCACTCTTCCATCGACGTCGCCATGCCTTCGGCGCGGCTCATCCACACGTTGTAGAGCAACGGTGTGCGCCGAATCGGGCTCGCGTGCGGATGTTCGCGGAACCGGCCGTTGTCCCACCAATGCCACAGGTGCGTCCACAGCGTGCGCGGATCACGATGGGTCGCCTGCGAGAAGAAATTGCGCGTGGCCTCGGGCGAGTACGACTGGAATCGTTCGCGCAGCGCGCGCTCCATCCATGGTTCAACCGTCACGATCGCTTTGTCGCGGAAGAACTGCATGTATTGTGGCAGCGCCTCGGCCTGCATCGTCGCGAACTCGGCGGCCGAGCCGGCTACGCGCATGGGCGGCAGGTTGGCGTTGCGGGCTTCCTCGAGACGTAGCGATGCGTGCGCACGGGCGAGTTCACGACGGGTGATCGTGACTTCATCTTCCCATGAGAGTGGCACCAGCAACACGTTCTTCAGGAACCAGGTGTACTGCTGCGTGCCGATGCCTGATGGTCCGGTTTTCTTCGCTGATTCGGTGCGTAGCCAGCCCGTGAATAATTCCGTGGCTTCGCCCGCACCCGCGATTGCGCTCTCGAGCGCGCCGTCGTTGGGGTTGCTCGTGGCGACGAGTTTGGCGAGTGTCCCGAGCGCCTCGTGCTGCTCTTCGAAAGTTTTGACGGCGCCAACCCACAAGTCCTTCGCGTTGCCTTTGGCCAGATTCACCCGTGCCTGACGCAGCAGCGGCGCGATCGTGTTCAGCTGCGCCGTGAGGCGACGCGACTCGTCGGCGTTGAGCGCGCGCGACTGATCGAGGACGGTGCGTGGCCACACCGGATACTGCCACAAGCGCACGGCGCCGTGAATCGTGGGACCTTCTTCCGCTGGTGTGTCGCTCTCCTCCGTGCGCACCGACGCGTAGTACGCCGGGTCGCGCGCGAACGGCTGCAGCACCGTGAGGTGGTACTGCATGCCGTTCATTTCGGCGCGGACGAGATGCCAATCCACTTGCTCCGGTACGCGCCAGCCGGTGGTGTCGATGGCGCGCAACTTCGTCTGCAAGGCGCGCAGCGCGATGAGCCGCCGCGCGTTGGTGGCCGGCGCGTAATCCAGGATGCTCATAAGGCGCGGCGGTTCCTCGAACGTGCGCCACTCGGCGAACAGCGACAGCAGCTGGGGGTAGCTGCGGCTTGGCGCGACCGATGCGGGTTGCGCGTGGAGCACGGTGTACGGGACGACTGGGCCGGCAAGGAGCGCGACGAGCGTTGCCGCTGCGGTCGCGTACGCGGCTGGGCGAAGGCTGAAGAAAGGCATGTTCGAATCTACGTCGGGGCAGATTTCTTGCACCCCACCCTACTGGAACGACGCGCGGCGCAGCATCGTCCATGCAATGACCTTCCGTACCCTCGCCCTTCTTGGTGGCACTCTGTGCCTGGGTGCGTGCGCCGCCCCTGCCCCGCGAGTGGAGAAGCGTGCGCCGGCCACGGGGGCCGAGCGCGTGCTGGTGGTCATCAATACGCGAAGTAGCGCCAGCGATTCCGTGGGGCGCTACTACGCGAAGCGTCGCGGCATCGACCCCACGCATATCGTGCGGCTCGAGCTCCCACTGGACGACGAGATCGGTGATATCGCGTTTCAGACCGATATCGTGCTTCCGGTACGCGCGGCGATCGCGGCCTTGCCGGTGCGGATCGACTTCATCGTGCTCACGACCGATGTGCCCATTCGCGTGGCGCGTAAGAGCGGCTCCAGTGTGGATGCGATGCTGGGTGCGATGAATTTGGCGATTCCACCGATGGTGGGACTCGATAGCGTCTGGCTGTCGCGGTACCGCAATCCGTACTACAACGCCGACGGTCCGTTCGCGAGCGACCGCTACGGCATGTATCTCGTGACGCGGCTGGATTGCGCCCGCGTGACCGACTGTCTCGCGTTGGTCGACCGTTCCATCGCGGCGCGTCCGGCGCCCGGTCCGTTTTTCTTCGACGCGATGCCGCCGCGTCGTGGCACCGATGGCTATGCCACCATGAACCTGCTGCTGTATCGGGCGGCATACCGGTTACCGCAGCGTGGCGTGGGCGTGCAGATCGACACCACGGAGGCCTTCGTGGCGCCGACCGGACCGGTCATGGGCTACGTGAGTTGGGGCAGCAACGACTCACGTTTTGACAGCGTGGCCTATCATGCCGTGCGCTTCCTTCCCGGCGCGCTGGCGGAAACCTTTGTATCGACCAGCGCGCGTACGTTCCGTCCAGTGAATGGCGGCCAAAGCCGCATCGTGGATTTGATTTCGCAGGGGGTGACCGGGGTGAAGGGCTATGTAAGCGAGCCGTTCACGTTAGCGCTGGCCAATCCGGACATTTTGTTCGATCGGTACGTGCGCGGCGCCAATTTGGCCGAGGCGTTCTATGCGGCGTCGTACATGGTGTTGTGGAAGGATCTCGTGATCGGTGATCCGCTCTGTGCCCCGTACGCGCTGTTTCAGGAGCCGTCGTTCGCCCCGTGAAGTCTCGACCACGGCGATTAGCCGGGTGCTGAAACACTCGAGGCGTGGCGTCAGGCGACGGCCTAGAGCCGACGTGCCACCACTGGCCGCCCTACGATTGTCGAGTCGATCAGTAGTGACCCAATGTTTTTCGGAGGAGAACGAGTGGAATAGTCTCGAAATCAGAGTCTGAAGAGCCGGGCGGTGGCGTACGTAGTTGATGGATCGGGACGTGCTTGCACAGGGCCACACTCAGGATCTCTCGCATTTCGCACACGCTATACCGGTCATGCTGTTGCTGTTCTTCGCGTGCCTTCGCGATCTTCGCGTCAACTGCGGTGTGTGCGGCTACCTCGGCGCGATCAGATCGCCAGCTGGTTGACGCGGAGGGCGCGAAGAGACGCGGAGAACCGCAAAGAAAATGAATGATTGAGCAAAGCATCGCGCCGGTGGCTGTGGGCGCGTCCAACCACCACTCAGGGTGGTGCTGCTCTTCGGGATATGACGGTTCCCTGCACATCGGCGCACAAGACCGAAATTCAGTACCTCGCTGTTCAAGTCGAGACCAGACAAAACGACGCCGATCCCCGAGCAAATCAACAACCTATACCGTTCCAATGTCGAAACATCGGGACACTACTGTAAGTCGACGGCAAACGCGGGCCGGACGTTCTTGCGTGATCACACGGAGAAAGTTGTCAGCACCTTGCTAGAACGCGGCCATGCGTGTGACCTTGATCGCTACCGACCGCTCGTTGCGCACGTGCGTGAACGTATTCTGTCGCTCGGTATACACGAGGAACACGTCACTGAGCGGTGCGTAACGCCAGGCGAGCCGGGCATTGGACACGAAGCTGCGTGACTGCGTGTTGTACTGCACGAACGAACTGCCGAACAGCGTCGTGGAGTAGGCGTACTTTACACGCACACCGGCGAGGTCGGCAGCAAACGCGCCGCTGGGCAACGCAACGTCGTTGTGCTGATACGTGCCCTCGAGGCTGATGTCGTAGCGTGGACGCCAGGTCAGTCCGCCGCTCAGCGTTTGATTGGTGCCGTTGTAGAAGTCACCCACCTGCAGGCTGGCATTGCCGTACACCGGATAGCGCTGGGTGGAGGTATAGGTCGCTTTCGCATTCCGAAAGGCATAGCTGCCAACCGGAATCGAGCGTCCTGGGAATGGTGTGAACGCACGATCGAGACGATCGAACCGGTCATTCACTTCGAGTTTGAGTTCGCCGTCGGGCCGAAAGAAGATGTCCAGTCCGCCGGTGTACTGATGTGACTGTGCGGTGCCATCGATATCGGTGTACACGTCGGCTTCGACGTACGGATTGAGCTCCTGAATGCCCTTGAGCTTCGGACGCGCGTGAATGCCCGTCGTGGCGTAAGTCTGCTGAAAACCACGCCGGTTCACGAAGCCGATACCGGGATCGAAGTTGTTCGACACGCGTTTGTACATTGCCGACGTATTCCACAGCTTGCCGCGATACGCTGCTGATAGGCGTCCGGCGGTGCCGTCTGAGCTGGCGGTATCGGCGTCGCTCACGGCGACGTACGAGTTGATGATCAGATTGCCCAGCAAGCGGATATTCGCGTCGACGCCATACGAGCGATTGAACGTGCCACTGCTGTCGGTGGCCTGACGGTTGGCGGCCAGCAGTCCGATGTCGGAGTTGCCGAAGATATTTCGACGCACGCGCGCGACCGCGAAGTTCTCGGTGGGACTCGTACTGGCGCGCTGTGTTTGCATGTCGAGCAGTCCCACTTCCCATCCGCCCACGCGACCGGTGAGGCGCCCGCCGCCGGCGATGGGAATCGGGAGGCCGTCTTTGGTGAGACCGATCTGTCGCGAGTTGAAGAGCGTGAAGTCGCTCAGTGACGCGCCCATCCGATAGTTGCGCTCCGTCACATCCCCCAGCGTGAACGAGCCGGAATTCTCGATGAAAAAGTCGCGTCGTTCGGGGAAGAGAATGCCGAAGCGCGTGAGATTCACGATCTGCTGATCCACTTCGACCTGCGAGAAGTCGGTGTTGACGGTGAGGTCGAGCGTGAGCGACGGGGTGACGCCGTACTTGAGATCGCCACCGATGTCTGCCCTGCTGCCCAGCGATGCGCGCGGCACCTGCGCGCCCACCGAGTTGCCGGCCAACGCGTACGGTTTGATCTGCAGGTTGCGGCCCTGTCTGAGACCGGTAATTCCCTCCATCGTGCCGGCTTTCGACATGCGATGCACGCGATACTGCCGCTCGAGAGGCGCCCAGTACGACGTTTCGTTCACGCGACGCACGCGACGGATGAAGTTGATGCCCCACGTCTGTGGATCGCGCGCGGCGTCGAACCGAAGCGTCTTCAACGGGATCTTCATCTCCAGTGTCCAGCTGGAATCCTGCAGCAGCGTGCGCACAGTGGAGATGCCGTCCCACGCCTCGACGATGTTGCGCGAGTCGTTGAACGTCTGTTCGTCACGCACGGCGCCCTTCGGGTTCACGAGGAACAGGAACGAGTTACGCCGGTCGTGGAAGGTGTCGAACCCGACGCCGAAGATGTCGCTGTTCGAGGATACGAAATCGCGCTCGAGTCCGACCGTGATCGCCTTCTGCGGCTCCGGATCGAAGTTGATGGCGCCGACGTAGAGATTATTTGCGTCGTACAGCACCCGCACCTCGGTGCGGAAGCGTGCGGGCAGCCCAGTGCTCGGTAGCTGCTGCACGAAGTCGGTGAGCACCGGCGCGGTGGCCCACGCGGCGTCGTCGAGCTTGCCGTCGACCATGATGGGGGTCGTGGCGCGGGTGGCGCGGAAAGACGGACGGGCAGCCGTTTCCGGATTGATTGCCGTGGGCGCGCGGTCGGTGCTGGGGCCTTGGGCGTCGGCGGCTGACGCAGCAAGCAGCAGCGCCGCCGCGAGCAAGGTGTAGAGTGACGCCGTTGAAGAACGCCGCGGCGTCGGGTAGTGGGGCATACTCGACACTACGCGGCTGGTGGTTCGGGTGCTGCAACCATCAGTGGCCTACGTCGGCGCTACGGGCGGGCGGAATGGCCTCCTGCTGCCCGCCAGGCCTTGTACTCCGTAGGCATGCACACCGAGCACGGATGATATCCAGCGGCAACGGCTGCGGCCTCGTCGGCAAAGAACACCCGCTGTTGCGCATAAAGCGCCCCGTTGGCGAGGGCGCGACGGGCGACTTTGCAGTCGAGGCGACCGTAGCGGCGTTCTTTGCGGTAGCCGCCGAAGGTGCCCTTTGTGGTGCTGGTGGTGCGGGCGCCGTCGGGTCCGACCAGCATGTAGAGCTTTTCCGTTTCCATTGGGGGAAAGCTAGCGGGTTTGGGAGGTATGCTGCAGCGGCAGCGGGCTATCTGTAAAGTATGCTGCCCTGCAGATTCCGCTTTCCCCACTTTAGGAGCGTCCGGCTGGTCTTGGTGCGAAGTCTTTGGTGACGCCAAGCGTCGCGCCGCTCGCGATTCCACTGTTACTGCTTGTCGCGATGCACTGGTCGGCGCAGTTCCTGGCCACCCAATCCAGTCGCCTTTTCGGCCGGCGTCTCCAGCTGTACCTCTTCGGACTACTCGGCACCATCGTGCATGAAGGCAGTCACATAGTGGCGTGCGTGCTGTTCCGTCATCGCGTGCATCGCATCACGTGGTTCGATCCGCGGGCCACAAACGGCGCACTGGGCTCGGTCGAGCATTCCTACGATCCGGCCAGCGCGTATCAGCGCGTGGGCACCATCGCGATCGGCATCGCGCCGTTGGTGGTCGGGGCGGCGGTGATCCTGTGGGCGGCGCAGCGCCTGCTCGGGATCTCTCTCGCCGATGTCGACTTGGCAAACGCTTCGGTGTCGGCTGTTGAAGCAGTGTCGACCGCGATGTCGCGCGCCCTCGGCGCGCCGCTCTGGCGATGGGCGCTGTTCGCCTACGTGAGCATCTCAGTGGGAGGCTCGATGCGCTTGAGCGCCTCCGACGTGCGCGGAACCTGGCGCGGCGTCGTCACGCTGACCATCTGGAGCGCCGCCGCCCTAACTGCGGCGGCGCTCGTATGGTGGGTGCTGCAACAGACGGCACCCACCGAGTGGGACACCAACGTGCTACCGCGGCTCCAACACGGGTTGCAATGGCTCACGCGCACCAGCGAGTCGTTGTCGATCGCGATGCTGCTGGCCGTCGCCATCAACACGCTGTGCGCGCTGATCCTTATGCTGCCAGCGCGCGCTCGATAGCCGGAATCATGTCGCTTGGTACGGTCGTTGAGCCGAAGCGTTCGATAACCTGTCCATCGCGGCCGATCAGGAACTTCGTGAAGTTCCACTTGATCGACGTACTCCCCAGCACGCCGGGCTTCTCATCCTTCAACCACTGCCAGAGTGGATCGGCGTCGCTGCCATTCACGTACAGCTTCGACGTGAGTGGAAAGGTGACATCGAAGTTTGTGCTGCAGAATTGCACGATGGTGGCTTCGGTGCCCGGCTCTTGACCACCGAACTGGTTGCACGGGCAGCCGAGTATGGTGAGTCCCTGTTGGTGGTATGTGCGCCAGAGCGATTCGAGTCCGGCGTACTGCGGGGTGAGTCCGCACTGACTGGCCACGTTCACAACGAGCGTGACACCGCCGGCGAGTGACGAGAGTGCCAGTGGTTCGCCGGTGACGGAGGTCATGGTGAAATCGGAGAGGGTACTCACGGGCGCACCGCCGTGGCTGTGAACGGCACACTCACCATGCTCGGTCCCCACGACATCTCGATAACACCGCGCGTCGGCAGTGTTGAACGTACCACGATCGTGAACTCCTCCACTTGACTCGGTGTGGCCGTCATCTGCATTGGCACGCGCGCGAGATCATTCAACGCCGAGTAGATCGTACCCCACTGTCCGACCTGCTTGTTAACAATGAGAAACGTGCCATTGCGCGTGTGCTGCACAAACAGGGTGTATGCGCCCGGCGGCACCGCCACGTTGCCCATGGTCAGCGTGCGCGACGTGAAAAGGTGCGTGGCATCGTTGGCGCCGACACGCCAGATGGTATCGAACGGCACCAGCGCACCTCCCCACACCGTGCGGTCGCGCACCGACGGGCGACCGTAGTCGATGAGTACCATGCCACCCTGTCCGAAAGCACCGCGCGCGGTTTCGCGCAGCGACAGCGTGCCGGTGGGCTTCATGCTCTTGGCGATGGCAGCGAGGTCGAGTTCGGTTCCACGCGACGCGATGGCCTTGTTGGTCGTAAACGATCCGTCAACCAACTGTAGTGTGTTGTTGGCGTCAAAGCGCAGGGTCATCGCGTAGGCACCACCGCGCAGGCGCACCAGAGAAGCGTTGCCGTCGCCACCGGCTGGTACGATTCCAGTGAAGCCGAGGTTGCCGGCGAGGCCGAGCGCGGGGATGGAATCGGTCGGGCCACCACTCTTGCGCATGCCGGCCAAGAGTTCGGTCGGCCCGTAGATGAACGTGGGGAAATTGATCAGCGCCTGCTTGGCTGCGAAGGCGCGCCGTTGTGTGCTGTCGGCGAAGACGGCTTCGCGCACGATGGAGTCGGCGGTCACGGTGAAGCGCGTGTCGCTCGGTGCGTTCGGCGGCAGCGATCCATCGGCGTTCGTGCGCTTGATCGATGCCGTCGTGGGCCGCCCGTTCTTGGCCAGCGTGAGCGTGTACTGATAGCGCGCGAGGGCGGCTCCCGAGCGTTGCACCATCTCTCCGGTGACCCGGGTGGCTGTGCGCGTGAACTGTTCGATAGCCACGGTGTCATTGCCGAGCCGATACACGAACGAGGCGGGCTGGGCGGACAGCGGTGTGGCGGTGAGGTATGCCGTGCCGATGGCTAGAGTAACGACGGGAAGGCGCATGGGTGCTAATATCGGTAAGGGGTGTCGTCGCGGAGATTACGCGAATTGCAACAGCAACAGCAACGGCTGGAACACGGATCAAAACGGAAACGCACCGAACGTCACAGATAAGCAAACATCGCTTTTGCTTATTTGTGCCGCTCGGTGCTCTTTCGCCATCTCCGTGTTCCGGCTATTTGAGGACTTGACGCGCCGGGAACTGGCCTTGGCGCTCAACAGTTGACCGCTTCCTCGCTGACATCGCTCAGTCCCCAACTCTGTATACACGAATGAGAATCGACCCCAACTCTCCACCACGATTCGCTTGGGTGCGCGACGGTGATCACCAGGCGGAGGCGGAACGGATCCTTGCGCGTAATGCTCGGGAGCATGGCGGGGAGTGCACCGGCGAGCCGTCGGTTATGGTGCGCACAGCGCCCGGCGGACGCTTTACGATGCTTTCCGCCACCGGACTTTGGTGGCTGGAGTACATGGCGGTGCACGACCGTTGGGGCGAGCCCACGCGTGATGACGACGACCTGCTGGCGCGGCTCGTTGATATGAAGACCGAGCGCTAGCGCGGGTGTGGAGCGGTGGGGGAACTCATTGAAGTCACTGTATTCAGTCGCAAAAATCGCCTGCACGCTTTACTTGGGCGAACGGTCGGCCTGATCTCTGCCTGCCGCCGCACCTCGGTGGCCGTCTGGACTTAGTTTCCCGTGGGCGCCCGGTCGCCGCAGGGACCCATCGGGAATCCCCGGTGGCACCGCCGCGCACGCCGCACGTCCCCGCGT